>DATNIH010000198.1:0-35978 GCA_035604515.1 Caulobacteraceae bacterium
CGCCAGCGAGCCCCGACGAGGCGGTGCTGGAGCGCGTGCCCAATCCGCAGGCCGGGACGCTCTACCTGGCCCGCTTCACCGCGCCGGAGTTCACCTCGCTGTGCCCGGTGACCGGGCAGCCCGATTTCGCGCGGCTGGTGATCGACTATGCGCCCGCCGACTGGCTGATCGAGTCGAAGTCGCTGAAGCTCTATCTCGGCTCGTTCCGCAATCACGGCGCCTTCCACGAGGACTGCACGCTGGCGATCGGCAAGAAGATCGTCGAGGTCGCGGCGCCGACCTGGCTGCGCATCGGCGGCTACTGGTACCCCCGCGGCGGCATCCCGATCGACGTGTTCTGGCAGACCGCCGCGCCGCCGGAAGGGCTATGGCTGCCGGACCAGGGCGTCGAGGCCTATCGGGGCCGCTAGCCGGCGGCGCCCGCCGATTTGAAGCGGTCCACGCTGGCCCGGCCCGGCCATCGGCGCCAAAACGCCGGTCTTCGAGCATTTCCCAAACGAGGATTGGACCAATGAAATTTACCCGCATGGGGTCGACCGGGACTCAGGTGTCGCGGCTTTGCCTGGGCTGCATGAGCTTTGGCGGCATGGCCGACTGGACGCTGAACGAGGACGCCAGCCTGCCGATCATCACCAAGGCGGTCGAGGCTGGGATCAACTTCTTCGACACCGCCGACATCTATTCGCGCGGCCAGAGCGAGGAGATCCTCGGGCGCGGGCTGAAGGCGTTGGGCGTGCGCCGCGACGAGGCGGTGATCGCCACCAAGGTGTTCAACCCGATGGGCCGTGGGCCCAACCGCGGCGGGCTGTCGCGCAAGCACATCAGCCAGTCGATCGACGCCAGCCTGACCCGGCTCGGCCTCGACTACATCGACCTCTACCAGATCCACCGCTTCGACTTTGAGACGCCGATCGAGGAGACCATCGAGGCGCTGGACGACGTGGTGAAGTCGGGCAAGGCGCTCTACATCGGCGCCAGTTCGATGTTCGCCTACCAGTTCTCCAAGTACCTGCACCGCGCCGACGCCACCGGCCGCACGCGCTTTGCGATGATGCAGAACCACTACAACCTGCTCTATCGCGAGGAGGAGCGGGAGATGAACCCGCTGTGCCTGGAAGAAGGGGTCGGCCTGATCCCGTGGAGCCCGCTGGCCGGCGGTGTACTGGCCGGCAGCCGCGAGGCCGGCACGGTGCGCTCGCAATCGGCCATGGGCCGCGGCCGCTACAACCGGCCGGAGGACCAGGCGGTGCTGGCGGCGCTGAAGCAGGTCGCCGCTGGTCGCGGCGAGGCGCCGGCCCAGGTCGCCATCGCCTGGATGCTGTCCAAGCCCGCCGTCACCGCCCCGATCATCGGCGTGACCAAGGCCCACCACATGGACGATCCGCTGAAGGCGGTGGAGAGCCCGCTGAGCGCCGAGGAGATCGCGATCCTGGAGGCGCCCTATGCGCCCCAGGCAGTGATTGGCGCCCTGACCCCGGCGGACATGGCGGCGCGGGAGATCCGGGCGTCGCAGCCGAGGCGAGCGGCGGCTTAGGATCCACTCACACCCACATCTCGGTCGTCGCCGGGCGTCAGTCCCGGCGACCCAAGCACGCTGGCTGGTGAGTGGCCGCGGCAGCGCGGCCACGGTTAGGTCGGTGTTCTTGGATGGCCGGGACTGACGCCCGGCCATGACCGACTTGTTGTTGATGGCGGAGGAGGGGCCGCGCTCAGCCCTTCCACTCTTCCACGATCGCCCCGACGTCCGGCCGGACGCGTTCCAGCGGGGTGTCGGCGCTGGTTCCGAGGTGGACGTAGCCGGCGACGCGCTCGCCCTCAGAAAGGCCCAGGAGCGTTTGGGCGTCTTCGTCGTAGGCGTACCAGTCGGTGATCCAGTTGGCGCCGTAGCCCATGGCCTGGGCGGCGATGATCAGGGTCATGCAGACCGCGCCGGCGGAGAGGCGCTGTTCCCATTCGGGGATCTCGGCAGTGGGCCCCGGGCGCGAGATCACCGCCACGGTGAGGGGCGGGGCTTTGATCTTGCCGAGCTTGGCCGCCAGTTTGGCGCCGTCGGGTCGGCGCACGGCGATGGCTTCGAGCCCGGCGATGAACCGGCCCTTGGCCTCGCCTTTGAGCACCACGAAGCGCCATGGCGAGAGCTTGCCGTGATCGGGCACCCGGGTCGCCAGCCGCAGCAGCGTCGCCAGCTCGTCATCGCCGGGCGCGGGTGCGGTCAGGGTAAGAGCCGAGGCCGAACGGCGGCGCGCGAGGAAGGCCAGGGTCTGCGGCGAGGCCTCGATCGGCGCGGCTTCGCCGAACAGCGGCGCGGTCGGAACGGAATGGGCCAAATGAGCTTCCAGGGATAAGGACTTGAGCAATCAGGCCCGAGGTAGAACGCAGCGCCCGCCTTCGCAATGTAGCGGGGCTGGCATTTTGATTAGAAACTCTGACTGGCGTATCTTCACAGGGCTCGCCATATCGCGAAGTCGGTGAGAGGCGCGGCTACAAGCGCCGCTGAGGGAAGGATTGGACGGCGATGGTGCAACGCCTGGAAGTCGTCGAGGCCGCGACAACGCCCCCGGTGTGGGCGTCGTTGCGCAATGAAGCTCAGCACATCGCCGCCACCGAGCCCAGTCTGGCTTCCTTGCTGAACGCGGTGATCCTGCGCCACGGCGACCTCTCGCGGGCGTTGTCCTATCAGCTCGCCCGCAAACTCAGCGACCAGGAGCTGCGGGCCATGAGCCTGCGCGAGACTTGCGAGGAGGCCTACCTGGCCGACCCCGGAATCGTCGCCGCAGCCGAGGCGGACCTGAAGGCGGTGTTCGAACGCGATCCGGCCTGCAAGGGCTACGTGCAGCCGTTCCTGTTCTTCAAGGGCTTCCTCGCCATCCAGACCTACCGCGTCGCCCACTGGCTGTGGGAGCAGGGTCGCGAGTCGATGGCCTTCTACCTGCAGAGCCGCATGTCCGAGCTGTTCCAGGTCGACATCCATCCGGCGGCGGTGATCGGTAAGGGCGCCTTCTTCGACCATGGCACCGGCATTGTCATCGGCGAGACCGCGGTGGTCGGCGACGACGTCTCGATGCTGCACGGCGTGACGCTGGGCGGCACCAGCGCCGACCGCGTCGACCGCCACCCGAAGATCGGCCGCGGCGTGTTGCTGGCGGCGGGCGCGAAGGTGATCGGCAACATCACCATCGGCGATTACGCCAAGGTGGCGGCGGGCGCGGTGGTGCTGCAGCCGGTGCCCTCGGGCTGCACGGCGGTCGGCGTGCCGGCGCGGCTGGTCAATTGCCCGACCTGCGCCGAGCCGTCCAAGACCATGGACCAGACCCTGCCGGACTCGGCCTACGACTACGTCATCTGAGACGGCGTATCTGAGCTGGTGAAAATGCGCGTGGTCGGACGCGAAAGTATTTCCCACTTTCGCTGACCACGCTTGCTCCGGCGGCGAACCTGGGTAGGGTCGCGCCCGATCATTACCGGAGCGCCGATCCCGTGGACCAAAGAGACATCGACCGCGT
Source organism: Caulobacteraceae bacterium (assembly GCA_035604515.1). Taxonomy (GTDB): domain Bacteria; phylum Pseudomonadota; class Alphaproteobacteria; order Caulobacterales; family Caulobacteraceae; genus Acaudatibacter. The sequence goes on from DATNIH010000198.1 coordinate 3,504, forward strand.
TCAGGCGCACCTGAAGCGCACCTTCGGCAATCCGCACATCGCGGTGAAGCCGCGGGAGCGCCAGAAGGACAGCGCCGAGGTGGAGCTGAAAGGCGAGTTCATCGGCGTCATCTACGAAGACGAGGACGAAGACGGCTCGTTCCTGTTCGAGATGGCCATCCTGCCGGAGGACCTCGACGCCTAGCGGATTGGCGGGGTCCAGCCCCGCGGGAGGATTCAGGCCGGATATCAACGGGCTGCGGGCGATCGCGATCGCCGCGGTGGTCGCTTTCCACCTGGCCAAAGCCACAGCGCCAGGCGGTTTCGTCGGCGTCGACGTGTTCTTCGTCATCTCCGGCTATCTGATGACCAAGATCATCATGCAGCGGCTCGAAGCCGGGCGTTTTCGCGTTGGCGCGTTCTATCTCGAGCGGCTTCGACGCATCGGCCCGGCGCTGGCGGTGCTCTGCGCCGGGCTCTGGTTGGCCGGCGCGACCCTGCTCGATCCCTGGACCTTCCAGCGCCTCGCCGCAAAGCTCCCTTTCGCTCTGTTGTTCGTCTCGAACGTCGCCTTCGCCAATCGCGGCGGCTATTTCGCGGATGACTCGAACGGTAACTGGCTGCTTCACACCTGGTCGCTCTCGGTGGAATGGCAGTTTTATCTCCTGCATCCGCTCGTTCTGCTGGCGATCTTCGCCTGGCCGCCCGCCCGGCGTCACAAGTGGAAGGTTCTGGGCGGGGTGGCCGCCGCCTCGTTCGCCCTGGCTGCCGCCCTTTCGTCCTATGCCGCGACCCTCGACTTCTACCTCCTGCCGACCCGCGCCTGGGAACTCCTGGCGGGAGGCTTTTGCGTCGGGCTGGAACAGCGATTGCGGCTTGGCGCCAAGGCGCGCGCCTTCCTACACGCGGCTGGACTGGTGCTGATTGGGATCGGCATCGCCGTGGCGCGGCCCGACACGGGTTGGCCCTCATTTCTCACGCTGTTGCCGACCGGCGGGACGGCGGCGGTCATCGCGGGTCGGCTCGACCGGACGTTCTGGGCCGAGAACGCGGCCGTCGACGCGCTCGGCCGCGCGTCCTATTCGATCTACCTTTGGCATTGGCCGATCATCGTCTGGCTCTACGACGCCGGAATTGAGATTACGTGGCCGACAGCAGTTGGCGCGCTCGCGGCCATGCTGGCGCTTGGCGCGGCTTCGTATTGGCTGGTCGAGCGGCGGCTGACGCAGTGGATCTTTCGGCGTCGACCCTGGCGCTGGGCTTTCGCGTCCGGCGTCGCGGCCCTGACCCTGGTCCTGTCAGGCGTCGCGGCAGCGACCAACGGTCTGGAGCCTCTGCGTACGCTCGGGGCGCCGCGTGCGGTCAGACAGGCGCTCTTGGACGATCGGCGCGCAGCGGATGACTGGGCCTACCCCAGGGTCTGCGCCCACTATCAGCAACGTCCGGTCGAGCTTTGTCGGATGGGCGATCCCTCCGCGCGGAGGGTCCTGGTGCTCGGAGACTCGCAAGCTGAGCAGTTGGCGCCGCGATTTGCCCATGCCTTCGACGCTCGACCTGGCGAGGGCGTCACCTTCAGCACCATCGCCGGCTGCATTCCCATGCCCGGCGTGGACGTGCGTGGCAGCCCCGACTGCGGCGAAGCCTGGACGCGGCTCTACAGGTTCGCCGAGGGCGCAGGCTATGCCCGCGTCATCATCGCGGCGAACTGGCCGCCCTACTTCGATCAAAACCCAGGCGCGCCGCTCGGGATCACGACCTTGGCGCCGCTGGACGGCGCGTCCGCGCGTCGCCACTTCACCTCCTTGGACGAACTGGCCACTGCCGAATTCGACCGCTTGGCCGATGAGATCCGACGTATGCAGGCGCGCGGCATACAGGTGGTGTTGGTGGGAACGACCCTCAGGGACGATGCAGCGGCGCCGCGCGCGCTCTACGCACAGGCCTTCTGGACAGGCCAGGTTCTTGCTCAGCCAATGGTCCGCACCCAGTACGAGCGCAGTGTCGCGTCGATCCGCGAGCGCCTGCGCCAGCTGAGCCGCACGACCGGTGCGCCGCTGATCGATCCGCTGGACGGCCTCTGCGCGCAAGGCCTGTGCCCGGTGATGTCCGCTGGACGCACGATCTACAAAGACGTGAGTCATCTCCGGGCCTCGGCCCTCAGCCTGCCTCGCTTCGCCTATATCGACCCCTGGATTGCGCCGGCCGCCGCGCCGATGCGCTTGAAGTAGATCAGCGTCGCCGTCAGGCCGCCGAGCGGCTTCAGCGCGTAGTCGGGGATGGCGCCGGCGAACTGATAGCCTAGCGCCTCGTACAGCCCGGCCGCGCCCTCTTCCTCGGCGGTGTCGAGAGTCAGCAGGGTGCGGCCCTCGGCGGCGGCGATCCGCTCGGCCTCCAGCATCAGCGCCCGGGCGACGCCGCGGCCGCGGTGGCGCAGCCCGGTCATCAGCTTGGCGATATCGGCGCGGTGCGGCTGATTTTGCGGGCTATCGAGATCGAGCGTGACAGTGCCGGCCAAACCGTCGTCGAGAACAGCGCCCAACACCACGCGCTTGCCCGTGTCGGCGGCGGCCAGCGATCCGGCCCAGAAGTCTGCCGCCGTCCGCGGCGCCAAGGGGTGCATGAAGCTGACCGAGCCGCCGTTCGCCACCACCTGGATGAGGATCTCCGACAGCGCGGCGATCGTTTCGGGGGTCGAGGTGAGGCGCGCGATCTGCACCGCTCAGCTCCGCGCCACGGCGACCAGATAGGCGCAGGGCGCGCCGCTCTCGTTGATGAAGGCCGCGTCGGCCGGTGGGCCGAACGCAAGGCAGTCGCCTTCCGCCAGCGCGTGCCGCACCCCGCCATCCTCGATGATCAGCTCCCCCTCCAGCACCCAGACCAGCTGGCGGATGCGGCGGTAGGACGCGGCGGGAAAGCCGACATGAGCCCCGGACGGCAGCTCGACCCGCACCAGCTCCAGCGGATGGTCGGCCCGCTCGAACACCTGGCGGCGCAGATAGCCACTGGCCGGGTCGCGCCACTGCGGCTGGTCGGCGACGCGTGAGAGCCGCTCAGCGCCGCCCTCGGCGCGCGCCAGTAGGCCGGCCAGGGTAAGGTCGAAGGCATCGGCCAGGCGCACCAGCAGGCCGGCGGTGGGGCTGGATTCGCCGCGCTCGATCTTGCTGATGGCGCCGCGCGAGACGCCGGACCGCTCGGCCAGGTCGGCCAGCGACCAGCCCCGCGCCTCGCGCTCCAGCTTCAGCCGATCCGCCAGCCGCGTCGCGGCGCTGTCTTCAATGGTAGACATTCATCCACTATTATGGATTCATCGCCACGGCGCAAGGAGGCGCAACGATGGAGCTGCGCGACGCCGGGGCCGACGACCTGCCGGCTATTCAGGCGATCTACAACGAGGTGATCCTGAACTCGACCGCCGTCTACTTCGAGGCGCCGATCGACTTGGCCAATCGCCAGGCCTGGTTCGAAACGAGGCGCCAGGCCGGCCACCCCGTCCTGGTCGCGGTCGAGGGCGATGAGGTGCTGGGCTTCGGTTCGTTCGGCGACTGGCGGCCAGCGCCAGGCTACGCGGCCACTGTCGAGCACTCCGTGCACATCCGCGCCGACCGGCGAGGGCAGGGGATTGGCCGGGCAATGGTCGCCGCGCTGGTGGAGCGCGCCGCCGCAGCCGGCAAGCACGTGATCCTGGGCGGCATCGACGCCGACAACGCCGCCTCGATCGGCCTGCACCGCAGCCTCGGGTTCGAACAGGCCGCCCTGCACCGCGAGGTCGGCCGCAAGTTCGGCCGCTGGCTCGATCTGGTGATCATGCAGCGGCGGCTTTAGCCGGCCACAGAACTCCGCCTGCGAACAGAACCTGCTTGACCGCGGTCATTTCGCTGCGGCTCCGTCCGGGGCAATCCGGCGAGGCGCCGGCGGGGAGGTCCATGCGACGCGTCGCGCTCTGGCTGGTCCTGACCTGGCTCGCATCGGCCGCGCCGGCGCTCGCCACCGACCCGGACCTCGCGCGCTGGCAGGCCGGCGCCGCGCGCGTGACCATCGTCCGCGACGACTGGGGCATCGCCCACGTCCATGGCCACAGCGACGCCGACGCTGTGTTCGGCATGATCTACGCCCAGGCCGAGGACGATTTCGGCCGCATCGAGCGGAACTACCTGACCTCGCTGGGCCGGCTCAGCGAGGCGGAGGGCGAGAAGACCCTGATGCAGGACCTGCGCGCGCGGCTCTACGTCGACCCGGTCGACCTGCAGGCGCGCTACCATCAAAGCCCGCGGTGGCTGCGGGCGCTGATGGACGCCTGGGCCGACGGCCTGAACTTCTACCTGGCCACCCACCCGGCCGTGCATCCGAGGGTGATCAGGCGGTTCGAGCCCTGGATGGCGCTCAGCTTCTCCGAGGGCAGCGTCGGCGGCGACATCGAGCGCATTTCGCTGAGCGGCCTCGCCGACTTCTACGGCCAGCCCAAGGACCAGCTGGCGGAGGAGGCCCAGCTGGCGCGGCTGCAGGACCCTACCGGGTCGAACGGCATCGCCATCGCTCCGGCGAACACCCGCGACCACCACGCGCTGCTGCTGATCAATCCGCACACGTCGTATTACTTCCGCGCCGAGCTGCAGATGAGCAGCGACGAAGGGCTGGACGCCTACGGCGCGGCGACCTGGGGCCAGTTCTTCCTCTATCAGGGCTTCAATCAGCGCCTGGGCTGGATGCACACGTCCAGCCAGTCGGACGCCGTCGACCAGTTCCGCGAGACCATCATCCGCAAGGGCGGCAGGCTCTACTACCGCTACGGCACGGCGCTGCGGCCGGTGACGGCGTCGCAGGTGAGCGTCAGCTTCCGACAGCCCGACGACTCGCTCGGATCGGAGACCTTCACCGTCTACAAAACCCACCATGGGCCGATCGTCGCCAAGCAGGCGGATGGTCGCTGGGTCGCCGAGGCGATGATGTACAGCCCGATCGCAGCGCTGGAGCAGTCGTACGCGCTTACCAAGGCCAGGACCTTCGCCGACTACATGCGGGTGATGGCGCTAAAGGCCAACACCTCGAACAACACCGTGTTCGCCGACGCCGACGGCGACATCGCCTACCTGCACCCGCAGTTTATCCCGCGCCGCGCCGACCGGTTCGACTATGCCAAGCCCGTCGACGGCGCCGACCCCGCCACCGACTGGCAGGGCCTGCATACCCTCTCGGAGGCGCCGCACCTGCTGAACCCGTCCACCGGCTGGATCCAGAACACCAACAACTGGCCCTATTCGGCCGCCGGTCCGGCCAGCCCGAGGGCGGCGGACTTCCCGCGCTACATGGACCGCGGCGGCGAGAACATGCGCGGCGTCCACGCCACCGCGCTGCTGCAGGGCCAGCACGACTTCACGCTCGAGAGCCTGATGGCGGCGGCCTACGACAGCCGCCTGCCCGGCTTCGACGCGCTGATTCCCCACCTGGTCGCCGCCTACGACGTCGAGCCGGATGGCAGCCCTGTGAAGGCGCGGCTGAAGGACCAGATCGACCTGTTGCGTGGCTGGGACCGGCGCTGGTCGGCCGACTCGGCGGCGACCTCGCTGGCCGTCTACTGGGGAGAGGCGCTCTGGCGCGCGGTGGGCCTCACGCCGACCGGCGGGCGGCTCGCGACCTACGATGCAGTCATCAAGCGGGCCAGTCGCGGGCAAGCCCTGCAGGCCCTGGCCGACGCCTCGGACAGGCTGACGGCGGACTTCGGCGCGTGGAAGACGCCTTGGGGCGACATCAACCGGTTCCAGCGCCTGAACGATGACATCGTGCAGATCCCGTCCGACGCCCAGACCAGCATCCCGGTCGCCTTCACCTCGTCGCAGTGGGGCTCGTTGGCCTCGATCGACGGGCCCAGATACGCGGGCGTCAAGCGCCGCTACGGCGACCACGGCAACAGCTTCGTTGCGGCGGTGGAGTTCGGGCCCAGGGTCCGCGCGCTCGCGGTCACCGCTGGCGGCGAGAGCGGCGATCCGGCGTCGCGGCACTTCGACGACCAGGCGCAACGGCTCGTCAGTGGCAATCTGCGCGACGTCTACTATTATCCGGAACAGCTGGTCGGCCATACCGAGCGGACCTACCATCCGGGTGACTAAGCCAGTAGCGTCACTTCACCCGGGCGATGGCCAGACCGTCGTGGCCCTTGATCCCAACCTGCTGCAGCACGATCGCCTCCAGCCGCTCGTCGGCGGCGAGCATGGCGTTGAACGCCCGCGCGGCGCCGGCCGAGGGATCGTCATCCTTGGGGTCGAGCACCGTGCCCGCGCGGATCACGTTGTCGGCGAGGATCAGCGACCCGGGACGCACCATTCGCATGATGCTGTCGTAGTAGTTGGGATAGTTGACCTTGTCGGCGTCGAGAAAAACCACGTCGAACGGACCTTGGCCGCGGGCCACCAGCGTCGGCAGGCTCTCCAGCGCCGGGCCGACGATCAGTTCGACCTGCTCCAGCAGTCCGGCGCGGTGCAGGCTCTTGGCTGCGACCCTGGCGTGCGCCGGTTCGAGTTCCAGCGTGACCATGAAGCCGTCGCCGGGCAGCGCGCGCGCCAGCCAGATCGTCGAATAGCCGCCGAGCGTGCCGACCTCCAGGATCCGCCGCGCCCCGACGAGTTTGGCCAGCAGGTAGAGCAGCTTGCCCTGGCCGGGCGAGACCTGGATCTGCGGCAAGCCTTCGGCGCGCGCCTCGGCGACGGCCGCCTGCAGCGCCTCGTCCTCCGGCGCGAACAGACCGTCGATGTAGCGGTCGAGCGCAACGAAGAGCTCGTTGTCCGGCATGCAGAGGTCCTCCTTGATGATGGCGCACCATAGGCGCCGCTGTCGCCAAGCCAATCGGCCGCCGCGGCGGATCTCGCGTTAATTCGCCGCTAAGCGTGTAATTTTGCGGATTGAAAACTTTGCCGTGCAACCTTGTAGGCACGGGAGGCGCCAATGCTAGCATCGGTGTTCAGCTTCAGAGGCCGGATCAATCGGCTCCAATACTTACTCGGCAACTTCGCGATTGGCGGGGCGCTCGCGCTGCTCGCCTGGATGCTGATCGGCTTCACCGAGCTTGCGCCGACCGCGCGACCTTCGCTGACCATGTCGATAGAGGCGGTGTTCCTGGTATTCGCCGCGCCGCTCGCGATCTGGAGCGCGGTCTCGCTGCAGGCAAGACGGCTGCGCGACATCGGCTGGGAGCCGTTGGTCGTGCTGCCGATGTGGGTGGGCGCCTTGGTGCTCGCGGGATTCGCGGCGCAGGCGGGCTTCGCGCTGAGCCAGGCGGCGCTGGCGTCGCTGATCAGTCTGGCGATCCTGGCCTGCCTCTACGGCTGGCCTGGCCGACGGGGCGGCGTCACCTCGCTGTCCGATGGGCGCATGATGGCGTTGGGGCCGTCGACCGCGTTGGCGCCAATCCGCCGCCGCTCGTTCACCTCTGGCCGTCGCTGGCGCTAGAGCGCGACAACGTCAGGCTGCGGGCGCGCCTTGCGCGTTCCGGATTTGTCTGAGCAAACTCACCGCCGCTTCTCTACGGGGGTTGTCTTGCGCGGTTCATCGATCTTCTTGCTCGCATCGCTTGGGTTGGCTCTGGGCGCCTGCACCACTCAGACCAAGAGCGCGCCGCCCCCGCAGGCCGCCGTGGCCGGGCCGGTCGCGATTGTCGCCGCGCCTGGCGCGGCTCAAGCGGCCGCCGACAACAAGGGGCCGGGCAATCCCGACCAGACCATCTGCAAGCGCGAGGAGGTCACCGGGTCGCGCCTCGCCGGTCATCGGGAATGCCACACCCGGGCGGAGTGGGCCCAGATCAACGCGACCGGAATGGACAAGCTCAATATGCTGGGCGCGCCGGGTCCGACGCCAACCCAGACGGCGGCGCAATTTGGCAACGGGCCCTAGCGGCAACGGCTCCTAGCGCTCAGGCGGCGACCGTCGCCGCCAGCTGATCCTCGAACACCGGGGCCTCGATCGGCGCGGGCGGGGCGCGGCCGAGGATCATGTCGGCGGCCTTCTCGGCGATCATGATGGTGGGGGCGTTGGTGTTGCCGCCGACCAGCGTCGGCATCACCGAGGCGTCGATCACCCGCAGCCCCGATAGCGCCTGCACCTTCAGCGCCCCATCGACCACCGCCAGGGGATCGCCGGCGCGGCCCATGCGGCAGCTCCCGACCGGGTGGTAAATGGTCTCGGCCGTGCGGCGGATCCACGCGTCGATCTCGGCGTCGCTCTTGACGTCGGCGCCTGGGAACTCTTCAGCGCCGCGCAGCGCCTTCAGACCAGCCTGGTCGGCAAGTTCGCGGGTCATCTTGGTCCCCTCGCGCAGCGCCCGGCGGTCCTCCTCCGTCGCCAGATAGTTGGCGAAGATGGCCGGATCGGCGAAGGGGTCGGCGGAGGCAAGCCCGACCCGCCCGCGGCTCTCTGGCCGCAGCTGGCAGACATGGATCGAGAAGCCATCCTTGGGGACGGACTGCTTGCCGTGGTCCTTCATGATCGCCAGCAGGCAGTGCAGCTGCAGGTCGGGCCGGTCGAGGTCGGGCCGCGATTTCAGGAAGGCGCCGGCTTCAAGGAACTGCTGCGCGCCGAACCCCTTGCCGAACAGCAGGTAGTTGAGGCCGGTGGTCAGCCGGTTGAGCCCGGTGGAGTGGGAGTAGGCCGTCTTCACCTTCGGCGTTTCCCACGAGAGGATCACGTCGAGGTGGTCCTGCAGGTTTTCGCCGACGCCTTTCAGCGCGTGCACAGCCGTCACGCCCGCCGCTCGCAGCGCGTCCGGATCGCCGATGCCCGACAGTTGCAGGATATGCGGCGACTGGACCGCGCCGGCGCTGAGCAGCACCTCGGCGTCGGCCCAGACCTGTCGGGTCTGGCCGCCCTGCACGAACTCGACGCCGATCGCCCGGCCGTTCTCGATCAGGATCCGGGTCGTGCGTGCATCGATCTCGAGCGTGAGGTTCTCGCGCTTGCCCAGGATCGGGTGCAGGTAGGCCGCGGACGAACTCCAGCGCTTGCCGTCCTTGATGGTCAGCTGATAGGGCCCGAACCCCTCCTGCTGGTAGCCGTTGAAATCGTTGGTGCGGCGATAGCCGGCCTGGACGCCGGCCTCGATAAAGCCGCCGTAGATCGGGTTCTTCGAGGCGGCCCTGGAGACGTGCAGCGGCCCGTCGGCGCCATGATAGGCGTCGGCGCCGCCCTCGAAGTCCTCGGCGCGCTTGAAGTAGGGCAGGACGTCGGAGTAGCCCCAACCGGTCAGGCCCATCTGGCGCCACAGATCGTAGTCGCGGGCGTGGCCGCGGATGTAGACCATGCCGTTGATCGAGGACGAGCCGCCGAGGCCGCGGCCCCTGGGCCACCACAGCCTGCGGCCGTCGAGGTGCGGCTCCGGTTCGGTCCAGAAGCCCCAGTTGTAGTCGCCCTTCTGGCTGATCAGCGCGCCGACGCCGGCGGGCATGCGCACCAGCAGGGAGTTGTCCTTGGGCCCGGCTTCGAGCAGCAGCACGCGAGTCTTGCCGTCCGCGGTCAGGCGATTGGCCAGCACGCAGCCGGCCGATCCGGCGCCGATGATGATGTAGTCGAAGCGGCCCTCGGCCATCGGCGTCCTCCCAAAAGTGACGATAGCGTCACCTTAGCCTGGCGAGGTCGGGGCAGGGAAGGCCAGCTTGAAGCCACCGACTCCGATCGCAATCAGGGAGAGGGGATGCGCGCCGCCGCGATTCTGCGTAGCTTGGCCGTGGTGAGGGGTCTGTCCGATCAGTTGCGGGATATCGGCCGATGACGGCGCCGGGGCGCAGCCCGCTGGCGGGGTTCGTCCGCGCCATTGGATTGATCCTGCTGGTCCCGATCGGGCTGCTGGCGGCGCTCGCCGTTGCGTTCCTGGTGATCGTGGCCGGCGTCGAGGCGGTCTACTTCTTCCACAACCGCCCGATCGATATCGCCGGCATCGCGGCGAAGTCGGGGGTGGATCTGGCGAACGAATCGAGTTCGCTCGATCAGCTCAAGGCGGCGCTCGGGCCGCCCGCCGACCACATTCGCTCACCCGAGGCCGACAACGCCGTCGACTACTGGTGGTGGCACGACGAGGCGGTGCGTGTGACGGCCTTGAACGACACGCCCATCACGATCGATTTCGACGAGCGGCGCGGCTTCCATCTGCTGCCCTACCAGCGGCCGGTATTCCGAGGGTCGTTCCTAGGACTGAGGATCGGCCAGCCCGCGCCCTCCGCGGCTCAGGCCGCGAGCCTCAAGGCGCGCGCCGTAGACTGCTGCGACGCCGAGAGCCTGAGCTGGGAGGCGCGCGACGGACGCATCACCGCAGTCCATTTCCGGCGCGCCGGTTACTACACCGAATATCTGCAGCACTGAGCCGGCAGGCCGCCTTTTTGAACTTGCGGCCGCCGCCTGGCGCGATGCTAAGAGACCCCTCCGCAAACGAGCGCAGGGAGACGCCGATGAAGACCCAGGACATCGAGTATCACGCCGACGGCGCGCGGCTGGTGGGCTATCTCGCCGTCGACGACGCCAAGGTGGGCAAGCGGCCGGGGATCATCGTCGCGCACGAGGGCGGTGGGCTGACCGATCACGCCAAGAACAGCGCGCGGCGGCTGGCCGAGGCCGGCTACATCGCCTTCGCGCTCGACTACTACGGCGACGGCAAGCCGCTGACCGACATGGCCGAGGTGATGCCGCGGCTGGGCAAATGGATGGCCGATCCCACCGGCATCCGGGTGCGGGCGCACGCGGCGCTGGAGGTGCTGATGCGCCAGCCGGAGACCGACACCGCGCGGATGGCGGCGATCGGCTACTGCTTTGGCGGCACCACGGCGCTGGAGATGGCCAGGGCCGGCGAGCCGATCCTGGCCGCGGTCGGCTTCCACTCGGGGCTCGCGACGGCTCGCCCGGCCGAGGCGGGCAAGGTGAAGGCCAAGGTGCTGGCGCAGATTGGCGCGGCCGATCCGATGGTGAACGCCGAGCAGCGCGCCGCGTTCGAGAAGGAGATGACCGAGGCCAAGGTCGACTGGCGCATGACCCTGTTCGGCGGCGTGGTCCACTCCTTCACCAATCCAGGCGCCGACGCGCTCGGCCGCCCCGAACTCGCCTACAACAAGTCTGCCGACGAACGCTCGTGGCGCGCGATGCTGGACCTGTTCGACGAGGTGTTCTGAGCGGCGGCGACGGAGCAGCTTTCGGCATGACCCTGGATTTCCGGCCGCACAGCCGCATCACGGCGCGGACGGACCAGGTCGGGGCCGAGGGCTCGCCGGTGCTGGTGATCGACAACTTCGCGGCGGATCCGCAGGCGCTGGTGGACCACGCGGCGTCCCTGGCCCCTTTCCCGCCGGCGCAACAGACGTTCTATCCGGGGGTGCGGGCCCCGGTTCCGATGCCGTGGGTGCAAGGCGCGCACGCCTATCTGGAGGCGGCGCTGCGCGCGGTCTTCGGGCTCGGCGACCAGCTGGTGGTGAGCGGCGGGTGGGACTTTTCGCTGGTCACCCTGCCGCCGGCGGAGCTGGCCCTTCGGCAGCGGATGCCGCATGTCGACTCCACCCACCCCGGCAAGCTGGCCCTGCTGCTCTACCTCGCGCCGACCGACCAGGGCGGAACGGGGTTCTATCGCCACCGCAGCACCGGCTACGAGACCATCACCGAGGAGCGCTTCGACCACTACGAGTCGAGACTCAACACCGAGGTGGCCACGCTGGGCGAGCCGCGCGGCTACATCTGCGGCGACACCGAGATGTTCGAGCGCATCGCCAACTACGAGGCGGTGTTCAACCGCATGCTGGTCTATCGCAGCCGCAACCTGCACGCGGCCAGCCTGGCGCCGGCCTTCGACGGTCGTGACGATCCGCGCACGGGGCGGCTGACGCTCAACCTCTTCCTACACTTCCAGCCAAGGTCGCCGACTCAGGCCTAGGCGGCGCCGCTACCTGCCCTTCCACTGCGGGGGCCTGCGTTGGCTGAACGCCAGCGGGCCTTCGACAAAGTCCGCGGAGTGACGGAGGGCCGCGACGGCCGGGTAGCGGCCCTGGCCCTTGAGCGCGGCTTCGAGCGAGGGCTCGTCCAGCCCCGTCAACACCGCCTGCTTGGAGGCGCGGATCGACATCGGGCTGCACTCGGCGATCAGGCCGGCCCAGCGCTTGGCCGCGGCCATGAGTTCGCCGGGCGCGACCACCTCGTTGACGAAGCCGAGCTCGAAGCCCTCGCGCGCCGAAACGCGGCGGCCGGTGAGGATCATGCCCATCGCCCGCTTCAGCCCGATCGCGCGCGGCAACCGGTGCAGGCCGCCGGCCAGCGCCGCCAGGCCGACGCGCGGCTCGGGAAGGGCGAAGATCGCCGCCTCGGACGCGACGATCAGGTCGCAGGCCAGTGCGATCTCGAACCCGCCGCCCATGGCCACGCCGTTCACTGCGGCGATCAGCGGCTTGGTCAGGTCGAAGCGCGAGGTCAGGCCCGCGAACCCCGAGGGCGGCGAGCCCAGCTTGCCGCCGCCGGCCTGGTGCTTGAGGTCGTTGCCGGCGGAGAACGCCCGCTCGCCCGCGCCGGTGACCACGGCCACCCATTGGCTGTCGTCGGCAGCGAAGGCGTTGAACACTTCGTCCAGCTCGAAGTGGGCGTCGGAGTGGAGGGCGTTCATCACCTCCGGCCGGTTCAGGGTGACGGTGGTGACCGGTCCGTCCTTCTCGACGACGCAGTACTTGTAGGCCATGGCGCGTTTCCTCCGTTTCCCGCAGCAGAGGAGCCTGCCGCAGCGGCTGTCAACGCCGCCGGCGCGAGTCTAGGTTGGCGGGAAGGAGAAACGCCATGGACCATGATTGGGCCGAGATCGCCGGCGAGTTGGAGCAACTGCTGAAGCTGCGCAGCATCCCGTTCGGCATGAAACTCTACGAAGATCGGGCCGAGATGGAGGCGATCCCGCGGGTGCGGCGGCCGCAGGCGGTGCACACCCTGGACCAGTTGGTGGGCCAGGCCTCGCGGCTGGGCTGGACCGTCGGCGTCACCTCGGAAGACTTGGTCGGGGCGCAGTGCCGGGCGGTGGTGGGCCTCGGCGGCGCCAAGGACGCCGACTGGAAGTCCGGGCGCGCGATGACCGGCGTCTGGTTCTCCACCCAAGAGGACGCGCAGGCGCACCAGGAGGCTATGCATTGCGTGCCGGATGGCCAGTTCGATGCGCTGGCGATCGGGCCGCTCGCCGCTGGCAAGCTCGGCACGCCCGACATCGCGCTGTTCTATGCGACGCCGGGCGCGATGATCTACTTCATCAACGGCCTGCAGTGGTCGGGCTACAAGCGCTTCGACTGGAGCGTGGTCGGCGAGAGCGCCTGCGCCGACAGCTGGGGCCGCGCGCTCAGCCGCCGCGAACCCAGCCTCTCGATCCCCTGCTTCGCCGAGCGCCGCTACGGCGGGGTGCTGGACGACGAGATGCTGATGGCGACGCCGCCCGAACCGCTGATCAAGGCGATCGCCGGCATGAAGGCGCTGGCCAAGAACGGCTTCCGTTACCCGTTCCCGCAGTACGGCGTGCAGCAGGACGTGCGCGCCGGCATGGCGGTCAGCTATCCGGACCGGAAGTAGGCGCGACGGAAATCAGGAGCCGCGCGAGGCGTTGCGCCAGCGGAGACTGTCGTGACACAGGCCGTCGCCGACGAAGCTGACGCGCTCCGCCGCCAGCGAGCCGTGGCTGCGGGCCAAGGTGAGAAGCCAGGTCCCGCCGCCGTCGGTGGCCAGGCAAAGGCGCCGGCGGTCTCGGCTCAGGAGCCATTCTTCGAGCGTCCCCATCGGCCACTGGCTCTGCGTGTCGATATCCGCGAGGTGCGCCGAGATAGCCTTGGCGGCGGACGCGCTGGCGAGGCCGGCGAGCGGACGATGGTGCGCGGCGCGATCGAACAGTTCATCGGCGAGGTCCAGCTCAGGCGTAACGCTCCGCTTGCCAAGGTCCTGCGCGCCGTCCGCGGTGAGGCGGAAGCGCCAGACGCGCTGGCGGCCCGGGCAGGCGCCGCAGGAGAGCATGGTCTTGAAGTCGTCCTTGACCAGCATCCTGATGTTATCGCCGACGACCGTCGGACCCTCGTCTTCGTCGATCCTGAACTGGAAGGTGCGGACCAGCAGCGGCGTCGCCGCTTTGCCGTCCCAGCGCCACAGGCCGAGCTGAGCGCTCTCGGTCTCGCCCGCCTCCTGGGCGTAGGTCCCGAGCAGCCAGAAGCGCGGGTGGCCGCCCGCGTCGCTCGGCAGGGGGCCGACCTCGGGCGCGATCGGCCCGCAGTCGGCCCAATCGGCGTCCGGCAGGTCTTTGCGGCAGTCGTCCTGGCTGGCAGCCGCGGCCCAGGCTCGCAGCGGCTTCAGCTCGCCGTGCGCGCCGGCTTCTGCGTCCCCGAGGCGCCAGGTTGCGGCGTATCCGGCCGGCTGGCGCTGGGCCACGAACACATCCGCGCCGTCTTCGAAGCGGCTGAGCGTCACCAGCCAGGCGCCCGCGTTGAGCCTGAGGGCGCTGACGTCGACGGTCTTGTCGCGCCCGGCGAAGGCCGCCTTGAGCGCTGCAGGGCTCGCGCCGGCGTCCAACAAGCTGGCGACGACGGCTTCGTCCGGTGACCACGAAGCCGGGGCCGCCCAGGCCGGTCCGGCCAGCAGCCATACGCCGACAAGGGCGAGCGCCCAGCGCATCTACAGCGCGCTCAGACCCGCCTTGAAACGCTGCCAGTTGCGCACGTAGCTCTGCGCGCCGAACCCCAGGCGCGCCGCCTGCTCGGGCGTGAGCTCGCGCACCGCCTTGGCGGGCGACCCGAGAATCATGCTGCCGTCGGGAAATTCCTTGCCTTCAGTGATCAAGGCGCCGGCGCCGACCAGGCAGTTCTTCCCAATTTTCGCGCCATTCATCACGATCGCGCCGATGCCGATCAGCGTGCCGTCGCCAATCGTGCAGCCGTGCAGCATCACCATGTGGCCGATGGTCACGTTGGCCCCGATGGTCAGCGGCGAGCCGATGTCGGTATGCAGCACTGAATTGTCCTGAACATTGGAGTTTTCGCCAATAGTGATCGGCTCGTTGTCGCCGCGAAGCACGGCGCCGAACCAGACGCTGGCGTTTTTCTTCAGAATTACATCACCGGCGACCACCGCGTTGGGCGCAATCCAGTATTCGCCCTCCGGAGGGAGGGTCGGCTCTCGGTCGCCCAATCTATAAGCGGTCATCCGCACACATCCTATTCTTGCAATTGCCGACTTGATTAACGGTTCAGAAAGCACGTTAGATCATCTTAGTTCGGCGATTCGAGGGGGTGAAAGCCCCCGCGAAAAGTCCCGCCCCGGGGACCTCCCCCGAGGCGCCTCCTTAACGGAGATTTGGGTGTCGCTTCAAAAAGTCGGGCGGACCGCGTTGCCGCCTCCGACGTTGCGATCAGGACCGCCAGGCCGGCGGCTCCGCACCCTTCCTTCCACTCAGCCGAACCCCGGGCGAGCCATTGCGGTCTCGCCCTTTTTCATGTCCCGCAGCGGAGCCTTTTCATGACCAAGCGAGCCCTGAAGCGAATGACGCGCGAAGGCGCCTTCGACGCCGCCCAGTTCGAGGACGACGCCAAGGTGCGTCGCCTGCCACTGGCGCGCGGCTGGTCGCCGATCGCGTTGGAGACCGAACGCGAGCAGGGCTATCTGAAAACCATAAAACCGAAATCGCCCGGCCAGGCGCGGCTGATGGAGGCGGTCGACGCCAAGGCGCTGGTGCTGGCGCTGGGTCCGGCCGGGACCGGCAAGACCTACATCGCTATCTCCAAGGCGGTCGATGCGCTGGAGAGCGGCAAGGTCGCCCGCATCGTGCTCTCGCGCCCGGCGGTGGAGGCCGGCGAGTCCATCGGCTTCCTGCCGGGCGAGATGGAAGACAAGCTCGCCCCCTACCTGCGCCCGCTCTACGACGCCCTCTCCGACCGGCTGTCGATGAAGCGGGTCAGGGCGCTGATGGCCGAGGGCGCGATCGAGATCGCCCCCGTCGGCTTCATGCGCGGCCGCACCCTCAACAACGCCTTCGTGGTGATCGACGAGGCGCAGAACTGCACCTACGTGCAGCTGAAGATGCTGCTGACCCGGCTGGGCTGGTCGTCGACCATGGTGATCACCGGCGACCCCCACCAGTCCGACCTGCTGCCCGAGCTCTCCGGGTTGTCCGAGGTCGCCAGGCGTCTCGATGGCGTCGCCAACATCTCGGTCGTCCGCCTCGCCGACGTCGACATCGTCCGCCACCCGCTGGTGGGCGAGATGCTGGCGGTGCTCTGAGGACGGCGCGCCGCCGAGATCGAGGGCGGCGGCGCGGCGTGGGCCGAGACGATTTCACGCCCTGGAACGAACTCCAGGTTCGATCGGAAAGCCCGACCGGCTGCTAGTGGCCGGTCGCCAGGCCCACGTCGTCCAGCGCGATCGCACCGCGCGGCGTCCGGTCGAAGTCGAACCGGACCGAGCGCAGGCTCGCTGGGTCGAAGCGGGGATTGGCTGTGGCGAAATCCTGCAGCGCAAACCGGTAGCGCCGCAGCACGACTTCCGAGGTCGGGGCGCCGTCGATCGCGCTGAACCGGCGGGTCTCGCCCTTGATCTGGGGATAGAGCAGCTGGTCGTGGGAAAGCGGCAAGCGCGCCTCGGCGCCCTTGCCGTCGGTCAGGACGATCGACCAGTCGAGCGGCCGGCGTTCGTCGGCCCTTTCGTCTGACGCCTTGCCCTTCAGGTCAAACCGGTCCGGCAGGCTGCTGAGGCCCGCGTTCGAGACGCTGAACACCAGGTCGGTGTTTTGCGCCAGGGGCGCGGCGTTGGCGCCGAGATCGATCTCATAGTTGGCCTTGCGAGGGCTGACGCGATCGTCCCAGGCCAGCACCGCCACCGGTGTGCCGAGCGGCGCAAGCTTCAGGCGGATATAGGTCTCGCGCCAGATCGAGAGGTTCTGGCCGTTGATGGTGACGCCGGGCGCCGAGCCCGTCCCCGGATCCAGATCCTCCTGGTAGTTGGCGAGCCACCGGGTGTCGCTGTCGGCGTAGTTGTTGATCAGGAAGTCGTCGGGCAGCCAGCCGGCGCCGTTGCGCGCGTCTTCGAATAGCGGTCGATAGCCGTCCTTGCCCTCCAGCGTCGCCTGCAGGAAGGCCGAGAGATAGACCGCGGCGATCTGGCGCTGCGCCACCGGGTCCATGATCGGCCGAGGGTCGAGGAACAGGTTGAACGGCAGACCGTAATCGTAACGGCCCCAGGTCGTGTTGAACTGGCCGTGGTTGGCGCCGGTCACATAGACGCTGGCCTTGAACGCCTTGACCGTCCCCGAGAAGCTCGCACGCGAATACTGCGAGGCGCCCATGAACGAGGTCATGTCGGCGTCCATGCTCCCTTGGATGACGAAATAGTTGGTGTCGCGCATAGGCGTGGGCCAGTCGCGACGTTTGGTTTGGCCGTCGACCGGGGCGATCGCGGCGATGGCGCCCAGCTTGAAGTGATAGTTGAACGGCAGGGTCGCATCGTCGGGATCGTGGCTGAGGTCGTTGAACGCGTTGGCGGTCGCCACCGCCTCGCCGCCGCGGGAATGGCCAATCAACGCGATCCGGTTCATGTCCGCCTTGCCGAACATCGGATGCCTGGGATCCTGGGTCCACGCCCGCCATTGGGCCAGATGTTCCAGCAGCAACCAGCCGCGGGCGCTGTTCTCCTCGCCGTTGCGGATGACGAACGGATTGACGAAGTCGGCCGCGGAGCTGTTCAGGAAATTCTCGTCCACCGAGACGACGATGAAGCCCTGGCTCGCCAGCAGCCCGCCCAGATAGGCGTAGCCGGGGTCTGAAAACGACTCCATGGCGTGGTTGCCATGAACAATCAGCACCAGGGGAAACGGGCCTTGTGGCGCTCCGACCCGCTGGGTGTCGGGCATCCACACCCGTCCCTGCACCGGGAAGTTCTTCGGGCCGAACCCCCAGTACTGGGTTCGCACCCAGCCACCGAGGCCGGTCCATTTCGTATCCAGCTTCGAGCCGTCGACGGCCCTCGAGCGGAATAGGACGCCGCCGGCAAATTCGGGGCGATGTCGGTCGCTTCCGCTGCCATAGGAGAAGGTACGGACGGGGTAGGGTCCTGGTTTGCCTGGATCGGCCAAGGCGAGCGTCGCGCCGCGCAGATGATAGCCCGCCAGGGCCGGATTGGGGTCGGCTGGAGCGCTCAGCAAACCGTAGGCGAGGAGGCCCAGCATCGCGACACCGAGGGCGAGGAACACCGCCGCGCCGCTCCGCCGGGCGCGCGGCGCCCCGCGCCGCGCGAGGGCCGCGGCGGTCCCGAACAGAAGGCTGAGCCCGATCAGCGCCGCGGGCGCGGCGATGAAGCCGCCCTTCGGCCCCCAGGTGATCAGCCCCACCAGCAGCATCGGCGGCAGGCTGAGCAGCAACGCGACCCTGTATCGAGGCTTCAGGAGGGCCAGCAGCCAGACCAGCAACAGCAGGGCCCCGCTCGCCAGCGCCATAACGCCGTAGATTCCGGCCACGCCCAGGGCCATTTCCCAGCTCAGCGGGGCGACGCCCGCGCTGAACAGGAACGACACGGCCAGCAAGCCCCAGAGGACGAAGAGGGCCCAGGCGGCGGCAGACCAAGCCGCGGCGGACGGCGTGAACACCCGTCCCAGCCATCCCCTGGCCGCCTTCAACCACGGCCCGATCGTCTTTCCGATGCCGCCCATCGCCCCCACGCGCTCACGCCGACCGACTCGGCGCGAGTGATAAAGGCGCAGGGACGGCCAAGGCAGTTAATTCGGGGCAATGCTCCCGACGACCAGGCCTGTCGCCCGAAGTCCAGCTAGACCGGCCGCTCGCCGGCGACCGTGGTGCGGTGCATCACGCGTAGGTGGCCGTCGTAGCCGCCGGTGGCGTTGTGGATGGCGCGGCGGTTGTCCCACATGGTCAGCATGCCCGCCGCCCAGACATGGCGGTAGACGAAGCGGTCGTCGGTCATGTGCTTCTGCAGGAAGCCGAGCAGGGCGGCGCTCTCGGCGTCGGAGAGGCCCTCGATCGCGTGGGTGTAGACGTGGTTGACGAACAGCGATTTGCGCCCGTCGAGCAGGGTGCGCACCAACGGGTGGGCGAAGCGCTTCTCAGCCTCGGGGCTGGGCAGGATGGTCATGCCCTTGCGGCCCTCTTCCCTGGCGTAGGATCCCGACGGTCCGTAGGGACGCGCGGCGGAGTGGATCGTCCGCAGCGGCGCGATCATGCGCTGAAACGTCGGCGAGAGCGCCTCGTACGCGGCGACGCCGTCGGCATAGAGGGTATCGCCGCCGACCGGCGGGACCACCTTGGCGTGGAGGATGGTGGCGGCCGGCGGGGTCTCCTGGAAACT
Organism: Caulobacteraceae bacterium; assembly: GCA_035604515.1. Taxonomy (GTDB): domain Bacteria; phylum Pseudomonadota; class Alphaproteobacteria; order Caulobacterales; family Caulobacteraceae; genus Acaudatibacter. Next base: position 22,791 of record DATNIH010000198.1, read on the forward strand.
CCAGTCTGAGTGCCAAAAACCGCCGAACGGCGCGACTTTCTCGTCCGGCTCGCGGCGGACCTCGAGGACGTGCGGGCGATCGGCCAGCGGGGCGACGTAGGGATCCCAGCCGAACGCGCCGAACTGCAGCGTGAAGGCCTCGAGCTGGTCATGCGTCAGCGGTTGGTCAGGGAACCAGAGCACGCCGTGCGCGAGGAACGCCGCCTTCACCGCGGCGAGCGTCTCGACGGACAGGGGTTGGGCGAGGTCGAGGCCAGTGACCTCGCCGCCGAACCCGGTCGGGTTGGGCGCAATCCGGAGCCGCGAGGCTGTGTCGGTGAGCGTCATGGGCGCGAGGTTGTCTCCAAACGACCGTCGCGTCATCCCGAGATCGAGAAGCCGCCGTCGACGGCGAGGGTCGCGCCGGTGACGAAATCCGAGGCGGGGCTGGCCAGGAACACCGCCGCGCCCTCGAAATCGCTGATCTCGCCCCAGCGGCCGGCCGGGGTGCGGGCGACGATGTTGTCGCTGAAGCCGGGCGTCGAGGTGCGCGCGCCGTCGGTCATGTCGGTGGCGATCCAGCCGGGCAGGATGGCGTTGACCTGGATGTTGCTGCGCGCCCAGGCGGCGGCCAGCGACTTGGTCAGCTGCACCACCGCGCCCTTGCTGGCCGCATAGGCCGGCTGGAACGGCCCGCCGAACACCGAATACATCGAGCCGATGTTGATGACCTTGCCGCCGCCTTGCGCCTTCATCAGCGGATAGGCGGCCTGAGAGGCGACCAGCACGGCGGTGAGGTTGGTCTGCAGCACCGCGTTCCAGTCGTCCAGGCTGATCGATTGCGGCAGGCCGCCCCGGGCGATGCCGGCGTTGTTGACCAGGATGTCGAGCCGGCCGAACGCAGCCTTGGCCTGCTCGGGCATGGCCCGGCAGGCGGCTTCGTCGGCGACGTCGACCTCGATCGCCTGGCACGGCGCGCCCAGCTCTGTCAGTTCGGCGAGCGCGGCGGTGTTCTTGGCGGGGTTGCGTGCGGCGATCATCAGGCTCGCGCCGGCCTTGGCCAGACCGCGCGCGATCCCCAGCCCGATCCCGCCATTCCCGCCGGTGACAAGGGCGACGCGGCCGGTGAGATCGAAGGCGCCCATGCTCAGTTCTCCATGCGGCGGCGCTGCGCCAGCGCCATCACGCTCGACGTGCCGATCGGCCCCTGCTCGTCATAGAGCCAGCACTCGCCGATGGCGACGCCGGCGGTCGCGCCGTGGTTCTTGACCTCGAAGCCGATCCACTCGGTCGCCGGCAGGCGGTGCAGATAGAGCGTAATGTCGGCGTTGATCCAGCCCAGGCCCTTGTCCCCGGAGTTGGCGAACGGGCTGGCGAAGTCTGCGGCGATGGCGACGCGGGTGAAGGGGGTGAACGCTGCGCCGTCGACCAGATCGCGCACCTCGCTCATCCACAGCTTCTTCACGCCGACCGCGCCAAAGCCGCCGCTGATCGGCAGCGTCGCCCACATGCCACCCATGCTCGAACGCGCTTCGTCCGGCGGCGAGATGTCGGCGGGCTTCGGCGCGTCCCAGGCCGGCGGCGTCCAGACGTTGCCCTCCGGGTTCTCCGACTTGCGCAGGAAGACACAGGTCGCGCGGGCCATGCTGAGGCCGTTCACGCTGTACTCGGCGTCGATCACCTTGATCCGATGGCCCTCGCGGATCGGCGTCACGCTGACCGTCGCCGCCGAGAGGTCGGGCAGGCGGTACATATCGACGGTGAAGCGGGCGGGCATGAAGTCCGGTTCGCCATAGCGCTGCTCGATCTCGTGGGCGAGCAGGCCGGCCACGACGCGTCCGTGCAGGGAGGTCGGACTCCAGGGGCCGCGGCTGGACGGGGTGGGTTGGTAGGTCTCGCGGACCCGGCGAAAGAAGGGTTCGTTGCTCATCGGAGCGGAGCTATGGCGGATTTCGCCGCACTCGGCGAGGGCGCCGCAAGGTCATAGTTCGCGTGCGGCGCCGCTTGGCGTAGAACGCCTGCGAGGAAGACGCCGGAGAACCGGCGCGCCTAGGGCAGGAGACGTCGGTATGGGGCATAGCATCCTTCGCGGCATGGCGCTGGCCATCGCCCTGGTCGGGCTTTGGGCGTGCAAACCGGCCAGCGGGCCAGGCGCGGTCGACGCCGCAAGGCTGACCGCGGCGAACGCCGACGGCGACAACTGGATGACCTATGGGCGCACCTACACGGAGCAGCGCTTCAGTCCGCTGACCGACGTTTCCACCGACAATGTCGGCCAGCTGGGCCTGGCCTGGCACTACCAGTTCGACACCGATCGCGGCCAGGAAGCGACCCCACTGGTGGTCGACGGGACGCTCTACACCACCACCACCTGGTCGAAGGTGTTCGCGTTCGATGCAGCGACCGGCGCGCCGAAATGGTCGTTCGACCCGAAGGTGCCGGGCGAGGACGGCTTCAAGGCCTGTTGCGATGTGGTCAACCGCGGCGTCGCGGTCTGGAAGGGCAAGGTCTATGTCGCCACCATCGCCGGCCAGCTGATCGCGCTCGATGCGGCGACCGGCAAGCCGGTCTGGACCGTGCAGGCCACCGATCCGGCCAAGCCCTACACCATCACTGGCGCGCCGCGGGTGGTGAAAGGCATGGTGCTGATCGGGGAGGGCGGCGCCGAATACGGCGTGCGCGGCTATCTCTCGGCCTATGACGCCGAGACCGGCAAGATGATCTGGCGCTTCTACACGACGCCCAATCCGCAGAACCAGCCGGACGGCGCGGCGTCGGATGACGTGCTGGCCAGCAAGGCGGCGGGCACCTGGGGCGGCAAGGTGCCGCCCAGCGGTGGCGGCGGCACGGTTTGGGACTCGATCGTCTATGACCCGGACCAGAACCTGGTGTTCTTCGGCACCGGCAACGGCACGCCGTGGGCGCCGGTGCACCGTTCCGACGGCAAGAGCGACAACCTGTTCCTGTCGTCGATCGTCGCGGTGAACGCCGACACCGGGAAGTACGTCTGGCACTACCAGAACACCCCGGACGACGCCTGGGACTACGACTCCGACCAACCCATGATCCTCGCCGATCTCACCATCGGCGGCGCGCCGCGCAAGGTGCTGATGCAGGCCAACAAGAACGGCTTCTTCTATGTGCTCGACCGCACGAATGGGCAGCTGATCTCCGCCAACGGCTATACGCCGCCCGGAAGCGTCAGCTGGGCCAAATCGGTGGACCTGAAGACGGGCCGACCGGTCGAGAACCCGGGCGCCCGATACGGCGCCAACCTGACCGTCGTCTCGCCGGCGCCCTACGGCGCCCATAACTGGCAGCCGATCTCGTTCAATCCGACCGAGGGGCTGGTCTACATCCCGGCGATGGTGTCGGCCTACGCGTTCGGGGTGGATCCGAACTACAAGTTCAAGGACGGCGGCTGGAACCTCGGCCTCAACTACGACTTCGGCGGCCTGCCGGATGACAAGGCCCAGCGCGCGGCGATGAAGGCCTCGCTGAAAGGCATGCTGGTCGCGTGGGATCCGGTCGCCGGCAAGGCGCGCTGGACCGTGCCCCTGCCGGTGTTCTGGAACGCGGGGACCCTGGCCACCGCCGGCGGTCTGGTGTTCGAGGGCAATGGCGATGGCAAGTTCGTCGCCTACGGCGCCAAGGACGGCAAGGCGCTGTGGACCTACGACGCCGGAGTCGGGATCACCGCGGCGCCGATGACTTACCGCGTCGGCGGGACCCAGTACGTGGCGATCATGGTTGGCTACGGCGGCGCCGCGCCGCTCGCGGCCCACTTCGCCCTGCCGGACCGCCCCCGCATGCCGGGCCGCCTGCTGGTGTTCAAGATCGGTGGGACCGATACCGCCCCCGCCTACCCGCCGGCGCCGAAGCTGACGCTCAACCTGACGAGCGTCACCTCGACCGGCGACGAGAAGGCTGGCTTCAGCCTGTTCGAAGCCAACTGTTCCACCTGCCACGGCCCCAGCGTTTCGGGCCGCTATCTGCCCGACCTGAAGACCTCGCAGATGATCCTCACCCCGACAGATTTCCAATCGGTGGTGCTGGGCGGCGCGCGCAAGTCGAACGGCATGGCCAGCTTCGCCAAGTTCCTCGACGCGAACCAGGTGGAGTCGATCCGCGCCTATATCCTCAAGCAGGCGCGGGCGGCGCAGGCGGCGGGGTAGTTCGGCGCAGGTCTCTTCCCCCTGTCGGGGGGAAGCGACTCGGCGCGAAGCGGCGAGCGGAAGGGGGCCTCCGACGCCTGACCGGTGAGGCCGGAGGCCCCCTTCGGCCCTTCGGGCCACTTCCCCCCGACAGGGGGAAGAGAGCTGCGGCGCCTAGTAGGCCCGCGCGATCAGCACCTCTTCCGCCGCCGGTTCGCCGGTGAACAGGCACGGGCCCGTGATCGGCTGCTGGTCCAACGGGATGTTGCGCAAGGTGAGCTTCAGCGCCTTCAGCCGCGCGTCGACCGCCTCCAGCGCTTCGCCGGTGGGACGCGACCAAGGCGCCCGCACCCAGCCCTTGAAGGCCGCGCCCTCGTCCTCGTCGACCGCGGCGCCGAAGTAGTCGGCGAGCGCCTCGAAGCTCGTGATGTCGCTGCGGATGTTGCTGTCGAGCAGCGCCTTCGCGTCGGCGTAGAGGTTGGCCTGGATCTCGGCCAGGATGCCGGGCGCGGCAGCGAGGAAGGTGTCGCGCGGCACGGCGTGCGAGGCGATCTTCTCGCCGTCGCGCAGCTTGTCGCGGCGCATATAGGTGACCTGGCCGGCGGCGGCGTCGCGGGGTCCGACCTCGACGATGATCGGCGCGCCGCGGCGCACCCACTCCCAGCGTTTGTCCGCCGAGCGGGCGCCGCGGACGTCCAGCAGGGCGCGAACCCGCTCGCCGAGCGCGCTCAGGGCGTTCAGCGCCTTGGCCAGCGCCTCGCCGTAGGCCAGCACCTCGGCGTCCTCGGGCTTGTCGCGCAGGATCGGCACGATGACGATCTGGCGCGGGGCGATCGCCGGCGGCAGGCGCAGGCCGTCGTCATCGCCGTGGGTCATGATCACCCCGCCGATCATGCGGGTCGAGGCGCCCCAGCTGGTGGTGTGGCAATACTCCAGCTCGCCGGCGGCGCTCTGGAAGCGGATGTTCTGGGCGCGGGCGAAGTTCTGGCCGAGATAGTGCGACGTGGCGGCCTGCAGCGCCTTGCCATCCTGCATCATCGACTCGACCGAAAAGGTGCCCACCGCGCCGGGAAAGCGCTCGTTCTCCGGCTTCTCGCCTGCGATCACCGGCATCGCCAGCGTCTCCTCGGAGAAGGCGCGGTAGACCTCCAGCATGCGCATGGTCTCGGCCCGCGCGTCGGCCTCGTCGGCATGGGCGGTGTGGCCCTCCTGCCAGAGGAACTCGGAGGTGCGCAGGAAGAGCCGCGTGCGCATCTCCCAGCGCACCACGTTGGCCCACTGGTTGATCAAGAGCGGCAGATCGCGGTGGCTCTTGATCCAGCGCTGGAAGGCGTCCGCGATGATGGTTTCCGAGGTGGGGCGGACGATCAGTGGCTCTTCGAGCTTGGCATCCGGGTCCACCTCGAGCTTGCCGTCGACGGCCCGCAGTCGGTGGTGGGTGACCACCGCCATCTCCTTGGCGAACCCCTCGACGTGCTCGGCCTCCTTGGCGAAGAAGGAGAGGGGGATCAGCAGCGGGAAGTAGGCGTTGACGTGGCCGGTCTCCTTGATCCGCCGATCGAGGTCGCGCTGGATTTCCTCCCAGACGCCATAGCCCCACGGCTTGATGATCATCATGCCGCGCACGGGGCTGTTTTCGGCCAGGTCCGCCTCGCGGACGACCGCCTGGTACCATTCGGGAAAAGTCGAGCGATTGCCGGTCATCCGGCTGACGCTCAGCGCGCGCTGCATGGGGAACTCCTTGCGCGGCTGCATAGCGGCGCTGGGCGGCCGGCGCCACCCTGTGGGGGCAGCCTGCTTAGGCTTCGTCCTCAGTTTGCAGCGAGGGAAGACGCGCGGGCAGCGTCGCTCTAGGCGATCTGGCGGCCGTCCACCGTGGCGAGCCGCAGGTGCAGCTGTTCGGCTTCGTCGGCGACGCCAAAGGCAGCGAGCAACGCAAGTTCGCCGATCGGCCCGCGCCAGACGCCGGCCTGCGGTTGATAGAGTCCAAGGAAGCGGTCGGCGAGGCCGGACGGACCTGCGAGCGGCAGGAACAGCACCTCCAGCCGCAGGTGCGAGCCTTCAGCCGTCCAGGCTTCAGCCGAGATCACCAGCGGCTCGCCCGCGGCGAGCGCCGAGTCCAGCAGCCCCTCCAGCCGCCGACGATGCAGCGGCCGCCACAGCTGGCTCAGCTCCTGGCCGTGCAACGGGCGGCCGTGCAGGTCGATCAGGGACTCCCCGGCGAGCCGGAACGCGAACGTCTCACGCATGTCGCGGGCGGCGATGAAGGTGCGCGGCGCGACCGCGACGAAGCCGGCGGGGTCGACCGAGGCGCGCGAGGGCACGGCGGCCTCGCCACGCAGCGAGCGCCAGTAATCTATCAAGAGTTCCGTCGCCGAGTGGAACATCGCTCGATCGCCCCCGCGACCCATTGCTCGCGCCTGAAAGCGGCCCGCACGAGGGTTGCAAGGCGAAGGCGGGCCAGACCGCGCATGCGCCAGAACGGGACAGTTCCGGCGCGCTGCGGCCCTGGCGAGCGACTTAAGTGCAAGGGGAGCCAGTCACATGGCCAACAGGACCGCTTTTCTGGGGCTGATTGCCGGGTTCGGCGTCTGGCTGATGATCGCCGCGACGCCGTCAGCAGCGCTTGCGGGTGGCAGTGGCGGTTGCGGCTGCGTCCCTCCGCCGCCGCCCCCTCCGCCGCCGAAGCCCTGCAACTGCACGCCGTCGCAGAATATCGTGGTGCCTGGCGTCAACGTGTTCGTCGCGCCCAGTGTCAATGTGAACGTCAACGCCAGCTCAACGGTCAACGCCAACGCTTTCGGCGCGGCTCAGTCCCAGACCTTCGTCGGCGGCGGCGGTGGCAGCTCGGGCGTCATGCCCGGTCCGGTCACCGCGGTGAACCTGGGCGTCGGCGAGGACCGTGAGGCCTACGAGGCGATGCGCACCCGCATCGAAAAGGTGGTGATCCAGGCGTTCTGTTTCGACGACAAAGACGTGCCGCACCCGGCCTCGCAGGTGTCGCCCGACCGCGATATCGACGAGGCTTACGAGGGCGAGGTGTACCGCTGCATCGCCGGCACGCACATGCAGGTCACCATCGCCCAGTTCCGCGAGAAGATCTCGTTCGAGGGCGGCCAGACCCTGGCCTGCCAGAAGGGCGAGGCGCTCTACCACATGCCCGGCAAGGACGCCGGCCGGCTCGAGTGCCGGCCTCAGAAGCCCGCCCGCGACTGCAACGAGCGCTCGCTGCTGCGTCGCTTCGGCGCCGGCATCAAGGTGCTGACCCTGGTCTACACCGAGAAGTACACCGCCTACCGCGAGTCCAGCCACCAGGGCGGCAGCGTGGTGATGAGCCTCGACGGCGGCGTTGGCGGCGTCGCCTACTAGGTCCTAGCGAACCGCGGTCGCCGGCGGCTCCGCCGCCGTGGCGACCGCGGTCTTCGGCTTGATCTCCAGCTTCCAGGCGGTGTCGTCGCGCAGCCAGCTCTTGGCGGCCGTCTGCACATCGCCGGCAGAGACCCGTTCCAGGCTCGGCTCGGCCGAGCGCAGGGCGTCGAGCCGGCGCGGATCGGCCTGAGCGCCCGCGAGCCCCTCCAGCCAGTACTCGTTGGTGGCCGTCGCCTTCTCCAGCGCCTCGATCGCCGGCTTCTTGGCTCGCTCCAACTCATCTGCCGACACTGGCGTGGTGCGCAGGTCCGATGCGATCTGCGCCACGTCGACGAAGAAACCGTCCAGCTTCGGCGGCGGCGCCTCCATGTAGGCGTCGACATAGCCGTAGTGAGGGAACACCTGGCTGGAGACGGCGCCCGCGCCCGGCGAGTAGGTGACGCCTTCCTTCAGTCGCAGGGTGTCGGTCAGGCGCAGCTGTAGCACGCGCCCCAGGATGGTGTTGACGCGCGAGCCCTGTGGATCGGCCCAGAAGTCTGTGGTCGGCCAGGCCTCGAGCGCCACGCCCTGGTCGGCGCGGCCGGTGTGGGTCTCGACGATCGGGCTGGCGGTCGCACTGGGGAAGCTGGCGCCGTGGGTGGGCGGGGCGAGCGGCGCCGGGTCAGGCCGTTTCGGCAGCGCGCCGAACGTGTCGGCAACGGCTGCGATCGCCTTGTCGACGGTGATGTCGCCGACGATCACCACCTCCAGCGGCGCGTTCGCCAGCGCGGGACTGACGGCCGCCTTGAGCTCGCCGGCCGTCTCTGCGCCGATCTCGTCGCGGCTCGGGAAGGTCCAGCGGCGGTCGCCGGCGTGCAGCAGGCCGCCGAGGTCGCGAGCGAGCACGCCGGTGTCGGTGGCCTCGTACTGGTCCTCCAGCGTCAGGCCATAGGTCTTCATCCGCTGGAACGCCTCGGGCCGCCAGCCGGGGTCGGCCACATAGGCCGCCAGCACCTGCAGCTGGGTGGCGAGGTCGGCCTGGCGAGTGACGCCGGACAGCTCGAACGCGTCGGCCCCCGCGCCGAAGTTCACGCCGTAGACGATGCCCGCCAGCGCCCGCTCGCTGTCGTCGGCGCTGATCTGGCGCAGTCCGCCTTCGGCGAAGGCGCTGCCCGCCCAGGTGACCGTCTGGTGGTCGGGCGCCATGCTCTGAAGCCCGTCGCCGAAGCGCACCTTCACCAGGATCTGGTCCTGGCGGAACTTGGTCGACTTCACGGTGAGCCGCACGCCGTTGTCGAAGCGCACCAACACCGCGTCGAGGTCGTTGACGTCCTTGCGGTCGGCCACTTTTCCGGAGGGCCCGAAGCTGGTGTAGGGCCAGTCGACCTGTCGCGGCGCTTCGGGGGCGGTCACCGGCGTCGCGCGGGCGGCGTCGAAGGCGGTGCGCACCGCCGCGACGCCGCCGTCGACCTGCGTCGGCGCCGACATGAACACCAGCGGCCCGGCCCCGGCGAACAGGCCCTTCAGCGTCTCGGAGACCTGGGCCGCGGTCAGATCCTTGGTGGTGGCCTCGAACAGGGCCAGATCGTCGGCGGGGCTGGTCTGCACGTCGTTCTCGTCCAGAGTCCCGGCGATCTCGTCGGCCATCGCCGGCGTGCGGCGGGTATCGGCGCTCGCGGCCGCGAGCTTCAGGGCCGCATCGCTCTCGGCGATCTCACGCTGCAGCTCGTCCGGCCGCACCCCGAACTGGATCGCGCGGCGCACCTCGGTTTCAGCGGTCGCCAGCGCGTCCTTCCAGTGATCGGGTTGGGAGTAAACCAGCACGGCGGTCACCCGCTCGGCCCGCAATTGATCGCCGTGGAACGCGCCGGCGGAGATGAACGGCGGCGTGGTCTCGCGCGCCAGGGTGGCGAGGCGACGGTTCAACACCGCCAGGGCAAGTCGCTCGACGACCTGACGCTTCTCTTTGGCCACACTGTCCGCCGAGAGGTCAGGCGGGGTCGTCCAGGCGACCTCGAAGGTGACTGGCGAGCCTGCCTCGACCGCCACTTTGAAATCGGCGCCGCGGCTCGCGACCTTGCCGAGGTCAGGGTCGGCGCCCGCCGGGCCCTTGCCCTGCCAGTCGCTGAACCGCGCCTTGATCTTCGCTTCGATCGCAGCCGGGTCGATGTCGCCAACGATGACCAGAGTGGCCCGCTCCGGCCGATAGTAGTGATGGTAGATGTCGGCGATCAGGTCGGCTTTGGCGCTCTGGATCACCGGGACCAAGCCGATCGGAAAGCGCTGCGGCGGGCGCTGGCCGTCCATCAGGAAGGCGTAGCGCTGCTTGGTGATGCGGTACGACGGCGTGTCGCGCAGCCGCTCTTCGGAGAGGATCACTCCGCGCTCCTGGTCCATCGCCGCCTGGTCCAAGCTCAGATTGCCGGCGATCTCGCGCAGCAGCATCAGCGAGGTATCGACGGTCTGGTCGTCCGACTTGGGCAGGTCGAACTTGTAGGTCGTCGCGTCGAAGCCGGTGCCGGCGTTGGTGTCGGCGCCGAATGCCAGGCCCAGCCGCTCCAGGTCTTTCACCATGTCGCCGCGAGTCGGAACGTTGGTCGAGCCGTTGAAGGCCATGTGCTCGAGGAAGTGAGCCAGGCCCTGCTGGTCGTCGCGCTCCATTAGCGAGCCGACGTCGAAGCGCAGCCGCATCGAGACCTGGCCGGGTGGGGTGGCGTTCTTCATGATCGCGTAGCGCATGCCGTTGGGCAGGGCGCCGAATCGAATCGAGGGATCGGCTTTCAGATCCGAGTGCGCCTGGGGCCACTCGCGCGCCGCTGTCGCGGGCAGGGCGAGCGCAGTCACCGCAAGGCCGAGCGCGGCCAAGGCGGCCAGCGCCGCACGCTTGAGTTCAGTCATCAGGTCTCTCAAACACCCTTCGATAGCGGCCGGAAAATGCCTGCGACGGAAGGCGGCTTCAAGGCGCGTTGAACCCCCCAACGGTCGCAGTTTCGACACCGGGTTGCAATCGACTGCAATCGATTCGCAACCGGATCGCTGCAACTTCGCCGACGGATGGGATCGCCGGTGCATGCTGGATAAAGTGCTGGGGGATACCGGCGCCGCGGTCGACTGCGCGGTCAAACCTGCGCATGCCTGCGACGGCGGGCGCCAGCTCGACAAAGCCGCTCGCGCGTTGGCGCCGCTTGGCCCGCCGGTGATCGTGTTCAGCGCGTCGCACTCGGGCAGCCGGCTGCTCGCGCGGATGCTGCAGGGCCTCGGCGTCTTCATGGGCTCGCAGCTCAACGAGAGCGTAGACAGCCTCGATGTGTTCGACCTGGTCCGCTACCTGGTCGAAAACCACGCGCCCGACTACTCGAAGCTGTTTTGCGAGGGCGACGCCATGCTGCGGCCAAGGGCGCTGGCCGCCTTCAGGGCTCACCTGGCTGAGCGTCCACGGGACGCCCGCTGGGGCTGGAAGCTGCCGGAGACCAGCCACGCGATGCCGGTGATGGCCCGATTGTTTCCGCAGGCGCGGTGCATCCACCTGGTCCGCGACGGGCGCGACGTCGCCTTCTCGCCGTTCCTGGCGCCGAAGGCCCGGTTCTGGCGCAAGATCTACTTCAACGACGACCGCATCGACAGCTGGCGCGGCCATGCGATGACCCAGCGCGCCTACCGCACTCACGGCCATCTCTTCAACGCCGCCCGCTGGGTCAACAGCGTCACCCTCGGCCGGGCCCATGGCGGCATGCTGGGCGAGCGGTATCTCGAGGTTCGCTACGAAGCCCTGGTCACGGATCCGGCGAGGGAGATGGCGCGCCTGGCCGCGTTCCTGGATCTCGAGGCGCCGCGCGGCGAGAGCTGCTGGACGGACGTGCGCGCGCAGTCAGTGGGCAAGTGGCGGCGGCAGTCGGCCCGGCAACTGGCCGAGATCCGGCCCATCGTCGAACCGACCCTTGGCGCGTTCGGGTATGCCTGGAGCGACGGGGGCTCGGTTGGCGACGCCTTGCGGCACGCGCTGGACCGGGTGTCGAGAATGCTGGCGAGAGCAGATGGGGTGTCGGCCAGGACGCGCGCCGAGCCCGGGGGGCTGGGGGGGCTGTTCAGGGTCCGAACCCAACGCTGATGCGCCCTGACCGACGACGGTGTTGTCGCAGCCGCATAAGGCGCTCGAAGGACCGGACTTTGACGCTTTGGCGCCCGCGTGTGCCCACGACGCTACATGCCGAGCCAGATCGTCACATTCCCCTGATCACCCCTTGCGGCGGACACAAGTCTGATCAAAAAATGCCATCGATGAGTGCTTGGCGGCCGCTTCGGCGGGCGCCGGGGAGCGGGGAAGGCCCGCGCGCGGCCTCTCGGGGGCGTCAAAACCCTCGTCGCGGTGAGCCTTTAATCAAGAGCGCCGGCGAGGGCGGTTCCGTTGAGGAGCCGCCCTTCTTGCGTTTGGGCCCTGCAGCCTACCAGGTCTCGCCGAACGGCCGGATCTCGACATGGAACGACCAGGCCGATCGCGGCTGATGGGCGATGCGCAGGCATTCCTCGGCGATGTCGTGCGGCTTGCAGAAGAAGTCGTCGGGCTGGTCCTTCATCATCTGCCGAGTCCAGGGCACGTCGATGACCGCGTCGACGGCGACATAGGCTGCGTGCACCCCGGCCGGACCGACGCGGCGGGCGATGCTCTCCATCAGCACGCGCTGCGCCGCCTTGGTCGGAGCGAAGGCGGCGAAACGTGGTTTGCCGCGATAGGCCGAGGTGTTGCCGGTGCAGATCAGCGCGCCGGCGCCGGCCTCCATCATCGCCGGCGTGGTGAGCCGGGCGAGGTGAAACAGCGCCATCACGTTGATCTGGAAGTTGCGTTCCAGGTCCTCCGGCTTGGCCTCGAGGAAGTCGGCGAAGGTCCCGCCGACGGCGTTGTGCACCACCACCTTCGGCGCGCCGAGCGTCGCGCGCACGGCTTCGACCGTGCGTTTCAGGGCGTCGGCGTCGGCGACGTCGCAGGTGAACGCGTGCGCCTCGGGCAGCTCCGCGGCCAGGGCTTCGAGCCGTTCGGCGGTTCGCGCCAGCATGGCGACGCGATAGCCGGCCGCGGCGAAGCTGCGCACCAGCGCCGCGCCGGTCCCAGGTCCGACGCCGGTGATCAGGCAGACGTCGCCCGCGTTCGCTGGATCGCTCATGCCGCCAGCGCCTCTTCGAGGAAGTTCAGCCGGTCGTTGCCGAAGAAGAGTTCGCCGCCGGTGGTGAAGCTGGGCACGCCGAACACGCCCGCCTCAGCCGCCGCCGTCACGTTGGCGTCGATGATCGCGGCGCCGCGTTCGCGGTCGGCCAGGATCGCCTCGATGTCGCGCACGCCGCCGGCGCGCAGCACGCCGGCCAGCACGCCGTCGTCGGTGATCGCCGGGCCATCGCCCCAGACCGCGCCGAACACCGCCCGGGCGTAGGGCTCGATCTGGCCCAGTTCGCCGGCGATCGCGGCGCCGGCCAGCAGCCGCGGATCGTCCACCTGCCGCTGCGCCCGGTCGCGTCCAACCGGCACGCCATAGCGCCGCGCCCAGCGGCCGATGTCGGCCATGGCGTAGGCGCCCTTGGCCTTGCTGATGATCGTGGTGGGGCTGTTGTCGGTCAGCTTCATCACCGCCAGCACGGAGATCGGCGTGAACTCGATGCTGGCCCGCTGGCGCGCCGCCAGATCGCCCAGCTGGCTGAGCGCCAGGTACGAATAGGG
>DATNIH010000199.1:0-7881 GCA_035604515.1 Caulobacteraceae bacterium
CGAGGCTGTGTGAAAACGCCGACGCAGCTTAGTCTTGCGCATCGACATAGCCGTGAGGTTGTCGATGAAGCGCTTCGTCGAGGGTGAGGATCGCCGGCAAGGGGTTCTGCTTCCGGAGTTCTTGGACGACTGGGTGAGCGAGGAGAACCCGGTTCGGGCGATAGACGTGTTCGTCGATGAGCTGGACCTGGCGGCGCTCGGGTTCGAGGGCGTCGTGCCCGAGACGACGGGGCGGCCGGGCTACCATCCCGGCCTGCTGCTGAAGCTCTACGTCTACGGCTACATCAACCAGGTGGCGTCGAGCCGGCGGCTGGAGCGGGAAGCGCAGCGCAACGTCGAGCTGATGTGGCTGACGGGGCGTCTGGCGCCGGACTTCAAGACCATCGCCGACTTCCGGAAGGACAACGGGCCGGCGATCCGGGCGGCGTGCCGCCAGTTCGTGGAGCTGTGCCGGCGGCTGGAGCTGTTCGCCCACGCGGTGGCGGCGATCGACGGGTCGAAGTTCAAGGCGGTGAACACGCGCGACAAGAACTTCACGCCAGCCAAGCTGAAGGCTCGGATCGATCAGGTCGAGGCCAGCATCGAGCGCTACCTCGCGGCGCTGGAGACGGCCGACCGCCAGGAGGGCGAGCTGGCCGAGGCCAAGACCGTTCGCCTGCAGGAAAAGATCGCCCGGCTGCGCGAACAGATGGCGGATCTGAAGGCGATGGCGCCGGTCCTCGACGCCGCGCCGGATCGGCAGGTGTCGCTAACGGACCCGGACGCGCGCTCCATGGCCACGAGCGGGCGCGGCAGCGGCATCGTCGGCTACAACGTCCAGGCCGCCGTCGATGCCGAGCATCACCTGATCGTGGCCCATGAGGTGACGAACGTCGGCCACGACCGCGGCCAGTTGGCGAACATGGCCGGACAGGCGAAGGCGGCAATGGGCGCGACGCGGCTCGAGGTGTTGGCCGACCGCGGCTACTTCGACGGCGAGGAAATCCGAGCTTGCGAGGCCCTGAGCGTCTCGCCCTACGTGCCCAAGCCCATGACCTCAGGCGCGAAGGCCGACGGCCGCTTCGGCAAGCAGGACTTCGTCTATCTGCCAGACCAGAACGCCTACCGCTGCCCGGCCGGACAGTTGCTCCCGCATCACATGACCACGGTCGAGAACGGGCTGAGGCTGCACCGCTACTGGGACCGCGCCAGTTGCCAGGCCTGCGCCCTGAAGCCCCGATGCACTCCCAGCCTGGAGCGGCGCGTCAGCCGCTGGGAGCACGAGGCGGTGGTCGACGCCATGCAAGAGCGTCTGGACCGCAAGCCTGACGCCATGCGCATCCGCAGAGCCACCGTCGAGCACCCCTTCGGCACGCTCAAAGCCTGGATGGGCGCCACCCACTTCAAGACCCGAACCCTCGAAAAGGTCCGGACCGAGATGAGCCTCCACGTCCTGGCCTACAACCTCAAGCGCGTGATCCAGATCCTCGGGACCGGCCCTCTCATCGCGGCGATGCGGGCCTGACCAGCCGCATCGCTCCGCGCGCCGACCTCACCCCAGGCAAGGCCCAGTTCTCACACAGCCTCGACCCATTGCAGACTCGCGCAAGCGCGGCAGGGAGTCCGCGCCATAACGCCGTCGGCAGGCTCAAGCCGCCGGTATTGACGAAAGTAGCTCTGACAATACAGGTCTTGCGGCTTTATCAGAGCAAATGCAGGACTTCCCACAGAGCGGCGCCTCCCGCGCAACCGGCAAGGAGCAGCCCGACAACAGCGAGCGGAGACAATAGAACCTTCGTCATTGGTCTTCCCTTCAGGTTTCGGGAGGCCACCTCGTCTCTTCGGCGAGGCGCCCCCCGGCGAGGTGAATTCGAAATCCCTCGCCGTGCCATATAAGACCCTTTCAGGCGCATGTATTGAACGATGGTGTCGCCGATACTTTGGTGTCGGCCGAACGCCAATGTCCGCTCTCCAGCCGACGTCGACTTTCGCGATGTCCGCTTGTGGGCACGGAGCCAACGGGGAATATCAACCCATTGCAGACGTTCACAGGCCCGCCTCAGCCGAGCCGCGGCGCCCGCCCATCTATGCGGTCGTGGCCGAAGGGGTGGCCGCGCCACCGGCGCCGCTTCTAACTTGCCAGCGCTCGGCGCACGGGCATGTTTAGCGTTGTCGTGGACCTGCCTCAGCCTAAGAGGACCCCTGAGATGATCGACCTGGACCTTTCGGGAAAGCGGGCCGTGCTGACCGGCGCGAGTCTGGGCATTGGGGCGGCTGCCGTTCGCGCTCTCGCCGACCAGGGCGCGCGCGTATGCTTCTGTTCCCGCAGTCTCGACAACGTCGCAGCGCTTTCCGACTACCGCCCGCCCAGCGGCGGCGGCTCGGTCCGCGGCTTTACGGCCGACATGGCGGATGCCCGGTCGGTGAATGAGTTCCTGGACGGCGTGCAGGCTGACGGCCCGGTCGACATACTCGTGAACAACGTCGGCGCCTCGCCATCGCGCAACTTCCTCTACATGAGCGACGAAGATTGGACCTCGCTGTTCGAGCTGAACCTCATGTCCGCGGTACGCTGCACGCGCCGACTGCTGCCCGCGATGCGGGAGCGCAAATGGGGCCGCGTCGTCATGGTGTCGAGCGGCGCGGCCTTCTATCCCAACGCGGCGCTCGTCGACTACGCCGCGTCGAAGGCGGCGATGATCGCAATGGGCAAGGCGCTGGCGCGGAAGTACGGGGCCGACAACATCCTGGTGAACTCGGTGCTGCCGGGCCTCATCCACACGCCCATGTGGGAGCGGGCCGCGGGCGAGGTGGCCGCGGCGAATGGGACGACCATGGATGCCGTCCTGGCGAGCAACGCCAAGTCCGTTCCCCTGGGGCGCTACGGAACCGCCGAGGAGATCGCCGCCGTAATCGTCTTCCTGTGCGCCGACGCCGCCTCCTACATCAATGGCGCGGCGATAACAGTGGATGGCGGCCAAGGAGGCCACGTCTAGGTCCGCGCCTTCGACGAAGAGCGGCGCCCGTTCGCGCATGCTTGAACCCACGGAGACGATGTCCGCTTTTCGGGCGTGAAGCCAGCACCCCGCCTCGCCGGACGCCGCGTCCGCTTCCAGGCACGACGCCAACGGGCACTTTCGACCGAGGGCGTGGAAAAACCGATGGTGGGGCCGGGTATGATTGGCCGGATGGGTGTTTGGGTGATGCGGCTGTTCGGCTGAGCCGAGATTTGGCGACGGGATGGGCGGGCGCGATCAGGCCCTGATGGCCTCCATCAGCGGGCGGGCGCCGAAGATCTGGATCATTCGCTTCAGATTGTAGGCCAGGACGTGGAGGCTCATCTCGGTTCGGACCTTTTCGAGGGTCTTGGTCAGGAAGTGGGCGCTGCCCATCCATGACTTCAGGGTTCCGAAGGGATGCTCGACGGTCTTGCGACGCACGAGCATGGCGTCGGGCATCTGGTCGAGCCTGGCCTGCATCGCATCGAGCACGTCCTCGCGCTCCCAGCGCTTCAGCCGCTTGAGCTTGTCCGGGGTGCACCTGGGCTTGAGCGGGCAGGTGAAGCAGGCGGTCAGGTGGCGATAGTGATCGATGTCGTCCTTGCGATCCGATCGCACACGCCCCTTGGTCAGCTTCTTGCCCGCCGGGCAGGTGTAGTGATCTTTCTCGGCGTCGTAGGTGAAGTCCTGGCGGGTGAAGAAGCCATCCTCGCTGGACCACAGGGTCTTGGGGATGCAGGGCAGCACTCCGGTCCCCTCGCAGGCCAGCACCTGATCGCCGTTGAAGTAGCCGCGATCGGCCAGGGCGGTGAGGTCCTCGCACCCCATCGCCGCCTTCGCCTTCAGGCCCATGGGCGCCAGCTGGGTGCGGTCGTGGCCGACGTTGGTCACCTCGTGGGCGACGATCAGGTGGTGCTCGGCGTCGACCGCGGTCTGCACGTTGTAGCCGACCACGCCCGTGCCCCGACCGCTGGTCGCCATCGAGCGCGCATCGGGATCGGTCAGCGACACCTGCTTGTCCGGCGCGGCCTGGACCTGCGCCTCCATCGCCTTCAGGGCCTGCATCTGCCGGCGCAGGCCGGCGATCTTGTCCTTGATGCGGTCGGTCTTGGCCTCGGCGACGTCGCTCTCCTCGCGGTCGGCCCGGTCCAGGGCCGCCAGGTACCGGTCGATGCTGGCGTCGACCTGCGCCATGCGCTTGGCGACCTTGGTCACGGTGAAGTTCTTGTCGCGGTTGTTCACCGCCTTGAACTTGCTGCCGTCGATCGCGACGATCGCCTTGCTGAAGAGCCTCATCCGGCGACACAGGACCACGAACTGCGCGCACACCGCCCGGATCGCCGCGCCGTTGTCGCACCGGAAGTTGGCGATGGTCTTGAAGTCCGGCGCCAGGCGTCCGGTCAGCCACATCAGCTCGATGTTGCGCCCGGCTTCCCGCTCCAGCCGGCGGCTGGACTGCACGCGGTTGAGGTAGCCATACAGGTACAGCTTCAACATCGTCGACGGGTGATAGGCCGGCCGGCCCGTCACCGCCGGCTGAACGCCTGCAAAGCCCATCGCGCCCAGATCCAGCTCGTCGATAAACACCTCGACCACCCGGACCGGGTTGTCCTCGGCCACGTAATCGTCCAGCGACTCCGGCAGCAGATACGCCTGCCGTCGGTCCTCCCCTTCGACAAAGCGCTTCATCGACGGCTCCAAGGCTGCGTCGATGCTCAAGGCTAAGCTGCTTCGGCGTTTTTACACAGCCTGGACCCACTGCGGATGTTAGCGAGCCTAAGCTTTGACGCTCGCCCGGAAGTCGACATCCTTGGTCATGACCGACCCGGCCGTACGCCCCGGCGCGGTCTCGTGGGTCCAGTAGAGGTTCGTGTGCGCGATCACCATTTCCGGCGGCGGCGCCCCCCACTTAGTCGCGTCCTCCGTTGTATGGGCGTCGGCGACGAGGGTCGCGTCGTAGCCTCTGACAAACGCGCCGTGGAGCGTCGAGCGGATGCATTGATCAGTTTGCGCCCCGACGACGATCAAGCATCCGACGCCGAGGCCCGATAGAACCGTCTCGAGGATGGTGTCCTCGAAAGCGTCACTGTAGCTCTTCTCAACTAGCGGCTCGTCGTACCCCGGGGTCAGTTCTGAGACGATCCGCCACTTGTCGCTCCCCCTGGCAAGGTGCGCTTCGGTGTGTTGGACCCAGACTACGGGGACCCGTTCACGCCGCGCTTGCTCTACAAGGCGGCGGACGTTCGCGACGATCGCGTCGCGCTGATAAGCTCCAGCGACCACTCCGCTCTGCACGTCGACTACCAGCAGCGCCGTGTTCGGACGGTTCTCGAGTGTGGTCATGTCTGCCCAAGCGCACGGACCATCCCAATCGGGAGGACCAATCCAGCCGACACCCTAGCACGGCCGCTAACGGCGCTCACAAACGTCTGGGCGACCTTCGTGGACCGACTGGTCGAAGAGACCCCTCTCGGGAAGCCGCGCGACACCGTGGCAGACTTCCAGGGCACTCTCGCGGAGGTCATGAAGTAGGAGGGTGACTCGGAGATGAGCCGCTAAGCCCGCGCCTCGGCCGTGTCTGCTTCTGGCCGAAAGGCAATGGCCGGGTGCGACCCATAGCTGCCACTAGTTTCGGCCCGACAGCCGCGGCCTTGGCAACCACGCTCACGCCGCTGTGAGATCAGACTCATTGCATTCCTCGCCGATGGCGAAGAAGCAGGCGACGCGCTTTAGCGGTTCTCTTCAACCCCAATTCGCGAGTGAGTTGAACCCGAAGATCAACCCCCTGGAGATGTCCATGAGCGGCGACGACAACCTTGATCGCATGAAGACGCTGGATGACTCTTGGAATGCTCAGGACTGGGCGGTGTTCAGGAGCCGACACTCGGCGGACACGACCGTCTACTGGCCCGGCCAACCTGAGCCGACGCGCGGTCGCGAGGCGCACCAGGCCGAGTCGGAGGCCTTCTTCAAGGCGGTCGAGAATCATCTCGACAACAACCCGTACAAGGTGATGTTCGCGTCCGGCGATTGGACGTGCACGATCGCCCGATGGACGGGTCGGATGGTTGGGCCGATGAGAGGGCTCGACGGCCAGATCCATGCCGCTACGAACAAGCCGTTTGAACTCGAGTTCTGCACGGTCGCCCGATGGAAGGATGGCGAGATCGTCGAGGAGAAGCTCTTCTACGACCAGGTTGGATTTCTCCGCCAAATCGGTGTGCTCTGAGGTTAGAGAAGCCTCGCGCGGACTCTCTCCGCGAGGAGCGAAGGCGCTACTTGTCAGTGAAGCCGACGGACGCGTGCGTACCGTCGCAGAACGGTTTGTTGCGAGATTCCCCACAACGGCACAGGGTCACGCGGTTTCGGATCTCGTAAGCAATCCCGTCAGCGCCGACGATCTCGATGCCGCCGCGCACCCAAAGCGGACCGCTCACGCCCTCCTGTGGGTCTTCGATCAGGGTGATCGACGGCGGCAGTGTCGGTTCGATAGGCTTGCGGGCGCCGATGTCCCACGCCGCCAGCCGTCCAGAGGGACACTGGCCGACCTGGTGGGTGAAGGCTTCAATGGCCGCGGCCGATCGCGCCCCAGACACGGTGTTCCAAACCTTGCCATCCCGATCACAAAACCTAGCGAAGGCGCAAAGCGGCTCCGCGTCCGTTAGCGCAAGGACCGGCCCATCGATCTCTTGCGCCTGCTCTGAGTAGGGTTGGCGGCTGGCGGTCTCTTGGCCGTCAAAGCCGACCTTGGCGTGGGTCCCGTCGCAGAATGGCTTTCTCGACGACCGGCCGCAGCGGCACAGGGCATAGGAAGCCCCAACGGCGATAGTCTCACCCGGCAGCCAGCGATCCGACTCGCCAGCCGCGTTGGATGCGATGGATTGTTTAGAGAGAGGCGGCCCGCCGGTGACCGCATAGGGTCCGTCCTTTGTGACAGCGATCTTCATCGCCCGCGTAGCCTCGTCCCGGTCCATCTGAGGACAATTCCTTCGGCGGCTCGCCCCGGGTACTGGCGGCCGAGTAGGGGCGCCCTTCTCAATAACTCACCGCGAATGCGGACGCCTCAAGCTTTGTGACTTAGCTAAGTATCGGCCCCGGACCTGCGTGCGCGATCTCGCCTGGGCCACTTCGCGGCGGACACGGACCGCACCGGCAATACCTCAAGGTCCCCGCCAGGACGTCACAGATCGGCACTTGAACGCGACCGTGACGCCCGAGACCCACCGCTAGGATGAACAGCGTGGTCCGCGGAGAGGCGGCCCAGTAGTGTGCGGGTGTGATCGACGACGATCGACTTGATGAGCTGCGCCTGGTCGGTTGTGAGCGCATCGGTCTGCAGTATGGCGAGGGCGAACGGCCGCTTGCTGAGGAAGATCATGTACTGCCCATTGATCGCGGCGACGCGCAGCCGTGCGTCCATCGACTGGGCCGGAGCGCCGCAAAGACGGCTTACAATCCCAGCGAAAGCGCGATCCAAGCGGTCCGCGAAGCGCTCCCGCAAGATTGGATAAGCCGTCCCGGGGCCAAAACCCGCCTGCTCGGCGCCTAAAAAGCCTGACCAGCTCACCCCCTCGGGGCTGAACATCAGCTCCATCATGCTTTCTGCGACCGCGCAGTAGGCCTCCACTAACGCCGACTCCGGCGCTTTGTCGGCCAGCAGGCGCTCTGCGCGGCTCAGCATCGGTTCGATCGCCGCGAGCGCCCGGTCGGCCACGTGTTCGGCGCAGGCGCGGTAGAGACCCTCCTTGCTATCGAAATAGTACTGCAGCGCTGGCGGATTGACGCCGGCCTCCTGGGCGATTTCGCGGGTGGAGACGCCGTCGAAGCCACGGTCGCCGAACAGCCGCAACGCCACCGTGACCATGCGCGAGCGCGTTTCCTCGCCACGCGCGTATCCGCCGCT
>DATNIH010000200.1:0-24407 GCA_035604515.1 Caulobacteraceae bacterium
GTCGTGGGTGACGCAGACCACCGCCGCGCCGTGCTCGGTGGCAGCCCGGCGCAGCAGGCGCACCACCATCTGGCCGCTTTCGCCGTCGAGGGCGGAGGTGGGTTCGTCGGCGAACACCAGGCTGGGCGCCTTGGCCAGCGCGCGGGCGATGGCGACGCGCTGCTTCTCGCCGCCCGAGAGCTGCGACGGGCGCTGGTGCATGCGCGGCGCAAGCCCGACCTCGGTCAGCGCCTCGATCGCGCGGTCCCGCGCCGCCTTGCGCTTCAGGCCCTTGTAGCGGAGCACGCTGGCCACCTGTTCGAAGGCGGTCAGCGCCGGGAACAGATTGAAGCCCTGGAAGATGAAGCCGCAGTGGTCGAGCCTGAAACGGTCGATCTTGCCCGGCCGCCGGCTCCAGAGATCTTGGCCCAGCGCGCTCACTGTGCCTTCGTCGGGCTTGAGCAGGCCCGACAGCGCCGCGATCAGGGTCGACTTGCCGGAGCCGGAAGGGCCCATGACCATGGTGACGTGGCCGGCCTCCGCCTCGAAGTCGACGCTCTTCAGCACCACCGCGTGGGTGCGGCCGGTCTTGAAGCGCTTGGTGAGGCCCTCGGCGGAAATGGCGGCGGTCATCGCAGCAGGTCCGCAGGCTGGCTCTTTTTCAGGATGCCCATCGCCATCGCGCCGGAGATGATGGCGATCACCATCATCATGATGCAGACGAACACCGCGACCGGCGGCCTAACCACGATGGGCAGGCCGATGGTCCCGCCAAGCAGCGAGATGCCCCCGGTGAACAGCAGTGCGGCGATCGTGCCGGCAATGCCGGCCCAGAACGAAAGCTCCATCACGATCATCCGCAGCGAGCCCATGGAGATGCCAAGCGCGCGCAGCGAGGCGAACTCGCGGATGTTGGAGAGGATGGCGCCGCGCAGGGTCTGAGAAGTAACGCCGACCCCGATCAGGGCGGCCAGGAAGACCGAGAACGCGAGCAACAGACCAATGATCTGCTCGCCCATCACCGCTGTTTCGTTGGCCTGGTTGAACTCCTTGAGCGTCCAGGCATTGAAGGCGCCGTGGCTGACCCCGTTCAGCTGGTCGCGCACCGCTTCGGCGCGCGCCGGGTCGTGGATGCTGACCATCAGCGGACCGATGCGCAGACCCTCGCGGTCCATGCCAAGCTGACGCATCGTTTGGTAGGACATCACCACGATCGGCTGCTGCGGGCTCTGGTAGTTGTGCAGGATGGACCGCACCCAGACCGAGTTCCCGTTCAGCGACGCCTTGTCGCCGAGCTTCACGCCGAGCGGTACCTGGGCGCTGGCGTCGATCGCCACCGCGCCCGGCTCCATCAGGGCGATCCGCTCCTGCTCGGTGAAGTCCCGCGGCAGGGTGACCGAGTTCGGATAGGGTTGCACGCCGAAGGTCTGGACGAAGGTCTGCACCTGCTTCTGGCCAGGTTTGGCGACGTTGATCCACATCGCGCCGTTGCCGCTGATCGGCTCGACGTCCAGGACCTCGGGATTGAGGTAGATCAGCGGCTTGACCCGCGCCGGCAGACTGGCGTTGCTGTTCACCAGCGCCTTGACGTTGGGCGGCAGGATGATCAGGTCGGCGCGCGAGCGCTCCCAGGTGGCCAGCTCCGCGTGGATGATGCCGGCGAACATGCCGGAGAACGCCATCACCATCATGCCGGAGAAGGCCAGAGCGATGATCGCCGCCAGGTAGCGGCGCCACTCGTAGATCAAGGTGGCCAGAGCCAGCGACATCGTCCCCTCGCGTGGAGCGTGTCTTAGGGTCGCCGTTTGAATCGACCGAGTTAATTCGAAGTAAGGGCGGGGTCTGCGGATTAATTCGAAGCAATGGCGCAGCCCGCGCCGGCTTGCGACCCGCCGCTAGGGTGAGAGCCGCAACCCCTTGAGTTCGCCCTCGGCGCGCCACTCGGCCAGCAAGGCGTTGAACTTGTTGACGCCCGGCGTGAACGTCTGGCCGTTCAAGCCCCCGGAAGGCTTGCCGCCTTCGTTGTTGTAGTAGCCGGGGGTGCAGGCGTTCTGGAAGTCGCGGTTGGTGACGGCCAGCTTGCGGATCAGTTCGACCCATTCTTCCTCGGCTTCGAGGGTCGGCTCGACGGTGATGGCCCCGCGCGCCTTCACTTCCTTGATGATGTAAGCGACGTGCCGCGCCTGCTCGTCGAACATGGCGGTCATGTTCACAGACAGCCCGTTCTGACCGATGCCGATGTAGAACCAGTTCGGAAAGCCGTGGCTGGAGTGCCCGTGCAGGGTGCGGAAGCCATCGACATAGTAGTCAAACAGCGTTTGACCGTTCCGGCCGAAGATCTCGAAACCGACGCGCCGCTTGAACGCCGTGGAGATCTCGAAGCCCGACGCATAGATGATGCAGTCGACTTGGTACTCGACGCCGTTGGCGACCACGCCCGTCTTGGTGATCCGCTCGACGCCCTTGGTCTGGCTCACGTCCACCAGGGTCACGTTGGGCCGGTTGAACGTCGGCAGGTATTCGTCGTTGAACGTCGGCCGCTTGCAGAACTGGCGATACCAGGGCTTCAGCGCCGCGGCCGCGTCGGGCTTGGTCACCTCGTTGTCCACGCGCTGGCGTATCGCGTTCATCTTCCTGAAGTCGGCGATCTCCATGACCTTGCCGATCTCCTCGGGCGACATCGGCTGGTCGCTCTTCGGCAAAGCCATCACGTTGCGGAAAATGTCGGTCCAGCCGTCGTTGACGAGATCCTCGTCGAACGGTTGCCCCATGATGATCGCGCCGAAGTTCTCCCGGCGCGCCCGCTGCCAACCAGGCTGGAGCGTCTTGGCCCACTCGTGGTCGGTCGGCTTGTTGCCCCGCAGATCGACGCAACTGGGGGTGCGCTGGAAGACGTAGGTCTGCTGGGCATGGGCGCCGACGTAGGGCACGCACTGGATCGCGGTGGCGCCGGTGCCGATCACGGCCACGCGCTTGTCGCCGAGTTTGTGCAGGTTCCCGGTCGTATCGCCGCCGGTGTAGCCGTAGTCCCAGCGCGACGTGTGGAAGCTGTGGCCTTCGAAGCTCTCGATGCCGGGAATGCCCGGCAGCTTGGCGCGGCTGGCCGGTCCCAGCGCCATGATCACGAACCGGGCGCGGATGTCGTCGCCGCGGTTGGTCGCCACGCGCCAGCGCCGGATCGTCTCGTCCCAGCGCAGCTCTTTCACCCGGGTCTGCAGCAGGGCGGTGTCGTAGAGCTTGTATTCGCGCCCGATCCGCTGCGAGTGTTCGAAGATCTCGCTGGCGTAGGAGTACTTCTCCTTCGGGATGTAGTTCAGCTCCTCCAGCAGCGGGAGGTAGCAGTAGCTCTCGATGTCGCACTGGGCGCCCGGATAGCGGTTCCAGTACCAGGTGCCGCCGAAGTCGCCGCCGGCCTCGATGATGCGGAAGTCGTCCAGGCCCGCCTCGCGCAGCCGCGCCGCGGCCAGCAGGCCGGAGAAGCCGCCCCCGAGCACCGCGACGTCGATGTCCTCGTCGACCGGTGGGCGCGAGAAGTTGGGATCGGCGTAGGGGTCCTCTTCCGCGTAGCGGGCGAACTCGCCGGCCACCTCGATGTACTGGTGCTCGCCGTCTCCGCGCAGGCGCTTGTCGCGCTCCTGGCGGTACTTCTCGCGCAGGGCGTCGGGGTCGAAGTCGAGCCCAACCGTGTTGGCGCCGTCGCTCATTCCGGTTTTCCCCGTCGCGCGACGTCGACCGCGCCTAAGTGACGTTCGATAACATAGCCAGCCGGCGAGAGAACCCCTCGGAATCGCTGGACGTCAGGGAAGGGTTAGGCGCCGAGCGCCTCGCCGAAAAAGGCGACGTTAGCGGCGCGCGCCGCCGCGGCCGCCTCGGGGTGAAAGGCCATCAGCACCGGTCCGCCCTGACCCTTGTGCGCGAACGGGTCGACGATGGTGCGGGCCGGCGCATCGCGGTCGAAGCCGTGGCCGGCGCCGGCATGGGTGATGCCGCGGATCAAGGCGCGGGACGCCGGCGGCAGGCGGGCCAGGAGCTGATCAAGGCCGTCCGGATCGTCGTAGGCGTCCGCATCGCCCGCCTGGATCAGGATCGGCGCGCCGGTCAGCTCCGCCAGCGACAGGCCGGGCACGGTCTCGTAGGCCCAGCAGACCGGATAGAGCGCGGCGTGGGCCCGGATCGGCGGCGCGCCCGCGCCCAGCTCGCGCCGCCAGCGCGGCGTCGCCGTCAGTAGCGAAACCACCCCACCCCACGAGAAGCCGAGGATGCCGAGCCGCTCCGGATCGATCTCCGGCTGCCGGGCCATGAAGGCGAGGGCGGCGAAGGCGTCCGGCAGGGTCTCCGGCACCGACCTGGGCCTGGCCAGCGCGCCGCGCTTCACGCCCCTGGCCGCCCACATGTCGATCTCGAAGGTCGCGAAGCCGGCGGCGTTCAGCGCGGCGGTATGGAACGCGCCGCGCGGATCGACGCCATCGGAGCCGTGGCAGATCAGCACCGCGGCCGTCGGCTCGCCTTCCACGGGCGTCGACAGCTTGCCGGCGATGGTCAGCGGCGGATCGGCCTCGCTGGCGAAGGCCGCGTAGGAGGTGCGGAACGCCATCAGGGCGCGAAGCTCGAGCGCGCTTTGACGCCCCAGTGACCGTTCTCGCAGGTCACCACGTAAATCGAATCGAAGCCGCCGATCACGCTGCCGTCGGCGCGGTAGCGGACGAAGCGGGTGTCGATGTGCACCTTGTCGTCGCCGGCGTGGATCACGGCCCGCCGGGCCCAGGCGGAATGGTCCCACTCCGCCAGCGCGCCGCGGCCGAACATGTCGGGCTGGTGGTAGTCGGCGTCGATGATCACCAGGGTGTTCGACGCCAGCCGCACGCTCGGGAAGTTGAAGGTCTTCTGCCAGGCGGCGATGTCGCGGGCGTTGAACGCGGACATGAAGTCATCGAGGCATTTCATGGCGGCGTCGACGGACTGCTGGTTCATGACAGTTCCTTCACGATGGCCGCGTGGACGCGCTCGCCGACGCGGCATAAACTCACGCTAGCATGTTCGGGAAGGCTTTCGCTGCGTCGGCCGCGGCGCTGGTATTGGTCGCCGGGGGCGCGGCGCGGGCGGACGAGGGGATGTGGCCCTTCGACGAGGCCCCGCTGTCGCGGGTGAAGGACGCGCTCGGCGTCTCGATCGACAGCCACTGGCTGCAACACCTGCGCGACGCCTCGGTGCGGCTGACCAACGGCTGCTCGGCCTCGATCGTCTCGCACGAGGGGCTGGTGCTGACCAATCAGCACTGCATCGTCACCTGCGCCCAGCAGCTGTCGCCGCCGGACCGCGACTACGTCAACGAGGGCTACCTCGCGGACGCCAGGAGCGACGAGCGCAGTTGCCCCGGCGTCCAGGCCGAAGTGCTGGTCGGCATCACCGACGTCACGGCGCCGATCTTCGCCGCCGGCGCCGGCAAGATCGGCGAGGAATACGCCGCCGCCCGCGAAGGCGCCATCGCCGCCGCCGAGCAGACCGCCTGCGCCGGCGATGCCCGCTATCGCTGCCAGGTGATCAGCTTCTACCAGGGCGGCCAGTTCAAGGTTTACCGCTACCGGCGCTACGCCGACGTGCGGCTGGTGTTCTCGCCCGAGCTCGACGCGGCCTGGTTTGGCGGCGATCCGGACAACTACAACTTCCCGCGCTACGACCTCGATTGCGCGTTCCTGCGCCTCTACGAGGACGGCAAGCCGGCGCAGACGCCCGAGTTCCTGGCCTGGGCCACCGCGGCGCCGCAGGCGGGCGATCCGGTGTTCGTCTCCGGCAATCCCGCC
This sequence comes from Caulobacteraceae bacterium, assembly GCA_035604515.1. GTDB lineage: Bacteria > Pseudomonadota > Alphaproteobacteria > Caulobacterales > Caulobacteraceae > Acaudatibacter. The sequence continues at coordinate 5,781 of DATNIH010000200.1, forward strand.
AGCACCGAGCGGCAGCTGACGGTGAGCCAGCTCGCCACCTTGCGCGACATCTCGCTGCCGCTGTTGTCGGTGCAGGCGGCGGAGCTGCGCGGCCGCCTGATCGAGCTCGGCGAACAGGGCCCGCGGATGCGCCGGCTGATCTCAGGCGCCCTGTTCGAGGACGAGAACAGCTACAAGATGCTGCAGGGACGCCTGGCGGCGTTGCGCGATCCGGTGCTGATCGCCGCGCGCCAGCATGACGAAGACGACCTCAAGGCCAAGCTCGCCACCGACCCCAAGCTCGCCGCCCAGATCGGCGACCCCTGGGCCCAGATCGACAACGCGCAGAGGACCTACGCGCTGCAGTTCGCGGTCTGGCACGAGCTGGAGTCGGGCGCCGGCGGCGGGTCGGACCTCTATCGCTACGCCCGCGAGATCGTGCGCGGCGCCGCCGAGCGGGTGAAGCCGACTGGCCTGCGCCTGCCCGAATACGCCGACAGCCGCCTGCCGCTGGACGAGAAGCTGTTGCTCGACTCCAAGCCGGTCGAGCCGGTGCTGGAGAAGCTCTATCTGGAGTTCTGGCTTTCCAAGACCCGCGAGCTGCTCGGCCCCGACGCCCAGGCGGTGACCATGCTGCTCGGCAAGGAGAGCCCGGAAGAAATGGCCGACCGTCTGGTCACCGGCACCCGTCTCGCCGAGCCGGCCTTTCGCCGCGCGCTGTGGGACGGCGGCATGACCGCGGTGGCCGCCTCGAACGACCCGATGATCCAGTTCGTCATCGCCACCGACCCGCTGTCGCGCGCCGCCCGGCAGGTCTGGGAGGAAGAGGTGGTGGGTCCGCTGCAGGACGCCGGCGAGCGCATCTCGCGGGTCCGCTACGGCTTTGAAGGCGCCGCGATGTACCCCGACGCGACGTTCTCGCTGCGGCTCAGCTACGGCAAGGTCGCCGGCTGGACCGACCAGGGCCAGGAGACCGCGGCTTTCACCACCTTCGCCGGTTTGTTCACCCGGGCCACCGGCGCGCCGCCCTACCGTCTGCCGGGCCGCTGGACCGCCGGCCAGACCAAGCTCGATCCCACCACCGTGCTCGATTTCGCCACCACCAACGACATCACCGGCGGCAGTTCGGGCTCGCCGGTGGTCAACGCGAAGGGCCAGATCGTCGGCACCGCGTTCGACGGCAACATCCACTCCATCGCCGGCGACTTCGCCTACGACGGGGCGCTGAACCGCACCATCGCGGTCTCGACGGTGGCGATCAGCCAGGCGCTGGACAAGGTCTACGGCGACGCCGCCTTGGCCAAGGAACTGGCGAACCAATAGGACTTGGCCCGATTCTGGCGAGGGACGCGCGTCGTCGCGACGCCGAACTTCGCCGGAGAGACCCGATTGATCGCAGCCGCCATGCTCGCCATGCCTTTGATTCAGAAGGTAGAACAGGACCTCGCGACCCGCGTCGGCAACGCCGCGTCAGCCCTGTTCGCCCCGCCCAAGAGCAGCGCCTCAGGGCAGAATGTGCCTAGCGCCTCGTCGTCGGCCCCGGCCAGTTCCGCCCAGCCGTCCGCCGCTTCGAGCCTGGCCGCCAGTCTCACCAGCACGCTGCTGAACATGCAGGGCGAGGCCGTCCACGGCCATCACCATCACCACGGCGCCGGCAGCTACAAGGCGGCCGCGAGCGCCGTCAGCGACCTCACCGGCCAGGGCGGCGCGGCCGCTCCCACGACCGCGGTCACCGCCTAGAACCGACCGCTTCGCCCCGACGAGCTTAGGCGCTAAGCTCACGCCGATCGGGGGCGCAATATGATCAATCCAACCAAGGCGTTCGGCTCGGCGGCGGGCGCGATCGCGCTGCTGATCGCCAGCACCGCATCCGGCAACGACTCGACCGCGGAACTCGCCGCCGGCGGGCTCGTGCTGACCAAGAGCCCGGCGATCGAGATGCGCTCGGAAGACCTGTTCATCTCGCCGAGCCTGGTCAAGGTGCACTACAAGTTCGCCAACACCTCGGCGAGCGATGTTACCGTCACGGTGGCGTTCCCGATGCCCGACATCACCACCCAGGGCGTCGACGACATGCTGTCGATCCCGACCCAGAACCCGCAAAACATCCTCGGTTTCTCGACTCTGGTCGACGGCAAGCCCGTGGTCGCGCAGGTCGAGCAAAAAGCGCTCAAGGACGGCGTCGACCAGACCGCCTATCTGACGTCGCTCGGAATCCCGCTCGCGCCGCACCTGGCCTCCACCAACGCAGCGCTCGATCGGCTGCCGCAGGCGACCAAGGACGCCCTGGTCGCCAAGCAGCTGGCGGTGATCGACGAATACGGTACGGACGCCAACAAGCCGTTGGAGAAGCACTGGGAGGCGACCTGGACGCTGAAGACCACCTACTTCTGGCGCCAGACCTTCCCGGCCGGCCGGGTGCTCGACGTCCAGCACCGCTACACGCCCTCGCTCGGCGAGAGCGCCGGCACCTCCTGGGGCTCGGACGCCTACGCCAAGGAGGCCGAGTACGCCGAGAAGCGGGCGCACTACTGCGTCGACAACGACTTCCTCGCCTCGGTGCGCAAGACCATCAAGCCGGGCGAGCAATACTCCCAGATGAGCGAGCAGCGGCTCGAGTACATCCTCTCCTCCGGCGCCAACTGGAAGTCGCCGATCGGCGACTTCCGCATGGTGGTCGACAAGGGGGCCGCTGCCAACCTGGTCAGCTTCTGCGGCGAGGGCGTGCGCAAGATCTCGCCGACCCAGTTCGAGGTGCGCCACACCAGCTTCACCCCCACCAGCGACGTCTCGATCCTGATCCTGCTGCCGCCGTGGAAGGCTTCGAGTGCCCCTGTTCCTGGTCCTGGCCGGGCGTAGGTCCCGGCCACCCAAGAACACCGACTGCGCCGTAGCCGTGCCCGCACGGCTACCCGCCGGCCCGCGTTCATGGGTCACCGGCGCTGACGGCCGGTGATGACCGAGATTGGGGATGGGGCACAATGGATCGGCGCCCGTCTCCGGCATCCGTCCCGTCCGCTTGCGCCGCCGCCCCGGCTCATGCCCAATCTGCGCTGCGGGGCGGTGAGGGCGGCGGATGTTCGGGCTGGAGAATGTGCAGAGCCTCGTCGGCGTCTTCGTGACCATGGCCATCTGCTGGGCGCTCTCGGAGAGGCGCTCGGCGTTTCCGTGGAAGCTGGCGATCGGCGCCGTCGCCGTGCAGGCGGGGCTGGTGCTGCTGTTGTTCGGGCTGCCGGCCGCGCGATCGGTGCTGGCCGGCGCCGGCACGGTGGTGGACGGGCTTTCCGGCAGCACCCAGGCCGGGGTCAAGTTCGTGTTCGGCTTCCTGGCGGGCGCCGACGGCCAGCCCTATTCGGTGACCAACCCCGCCGGCCTCTTCACCTTCGCCTTCCGGGTGCTGCCGGTGATCCTGGTGATCTGCGCGCTCTCGGCGCTGCTGTGGCACTGGCGGATCCTGAAGTGGGTGATCCAGGGCTTCGGCGCCCTGTTCGAGCGCACCATGGGGCTGCGCGGGCCACCGGCCCTGGCGACCGCCGCCACGGTGTTCATGGGCCAGGTCGAAGGCCCGATCTTCATCCGCAGTTACCTGCCGGCGCTCTCGCGCTCCGAGCTGTTCCTGCTGCTCAGCGTCGGCATGAGCTGCGTCTCCGGCTCGACCATGGTGGCGTATGCGACCATCCTGAAAGGTGTCCTGCCCAACGCCGCCGCGCACGTGCTGACAGCCTCGGTGATCTCGGCCCCGGCCGGTGTGCTGCTGGCCCGGATCATGGTGCCGCGCGACGCGGCTGTGGAGCAGGGCGGCGAGACCGACCTCGGCGCCGACGCGATGTACGAAAGTTCGATCGACGCCCTGATCAAGGGCATCGGCATGGGCCTGGAGATCTGCCTGAAGATCGGCGCCACCCTGATCGTGTTCGTCTCGATCGTGGCCATGATCGACGGCGCGCTCGGCCTGCTGGCGCCGGTCGGCGGCGCGCCGCTCAGCCTGGAGCGCATGTTCGGCGTCGCCTTCTCGCCGCTGGCCTGGTGCCTGGGTGTGCCTTGGAAGGAAGCGCAGGCGGCCGGCTCGCTGCTGGGCGTGAAGCTGATGCTGACCGAGTTCACCGCCTTCATCGACATGGCCAACCTGGCCCCGGGCGTGATCTCCGAGCGCACCCGGATCATCATGACCTATGCGCTGTGCGGCTTCGCCAACATCGCCTCGGTCGGGATCAACGTCGCCGGCTACACCATCCTGGCGCCGACGCGGCAGAAGGAGATCATGGGCATGGTCTGGAAAGCGATGCTGACCGGGTTCCTGGCCACGTGCATGACCGCCTCGGTGGTTGGCGCCTTGCCGGGCGCCCTGTTCTCGCAATAGACAGGGTTTCTAATTGCAATCGTCAGGCGGAGGACACTCGATGCAGCTCTACGACAGCCGCCTGGCCCCTAATCCCCGCCGTGTGCGCTGGTTCATGGTCGAGAAGGGCATCGACGATATCGAGATCGTCGACCTCGACATCCGGGCCGGTGTGCACAAGTCGCCCGAGTACGTCGCCCGCGCCGGCATCGCCCAGCTGCCGTCGCTGACGCTGGAAGATGGGACCACCATCACCGAGTCGCTCGCCATCTGCCGCTATCTGGAGGCGTTGCATCCCGGGCCGAACATGTTCGGCCGCGATTCGAAGGAGACGGCGGTGATCGAGATGTGGACGCGCCGCGCCGAACACCTGGCCGCCGTCCCGCTGATGCTCGCAGTCCGCCACGGCCACCCGGCGCTCGCCGCGCTCGAGACCCAGGTTCCAGAGGTGGCGGCCAACAACCGCCAGCAGGCCGATCGTTCGCTGGCGCTGTTCGATCGGCGGCTGGCTGAGAGCGAATGGCTCGGCGCTGACCGCGTCACTATCGCCGACGGCGTGCTCTATATCGGCATGGAGTTCGCTCGCCTCGTGCGTTTCGCCGTGCCCGAGGAACTGACCAACCTCACCCGCTGGCAGACGGCGATGCGGGCGCGCGCCTCGGCCACGGCGGGGACGTGATGCGCAGAGCGCTCGCCCTCGTCCTGGCGCTGCTCTCGGCGCCGGCCCTCGCCGACCCGCCGCCGTCCACCTCGGTTGCAAGCGCCCCAGCGGCTCTCGCGCCTTCGCCGCCGAAGCAGACCGTGATCGTCGGCCCGACCGGCAAGACGCTGGTGGTCACGCCGGCGGTGCTGGCCGACCTCGACCGGGCCGAGGCGACCATGATCAACCACTCGGTTCCCCACACTTACGAGGGCGTCCGCCTGACAGAGCTGCTGCGGCTGGTCGATGCCCCGACCGGCGCCCGCATCCACGCCGACGCCGACCGCGACTACCTGGTGGTCACCGGCGGCGATGGCTTTCGCGCGGTGTTTTCGCTGGCCGAGACCGACGGCAGCGTGCAGCGCCACGCGGTGATCCTGGCCGACAAGATGGACGGCGCCCCCCTGTTGGCCCACGACGCGCCTTACCGCATCGTCGTCGACGGCGACCAGAAACCGGCCCGCAGCGTTTATGCGGTGACCAAGATCGAGGTGAAGGTGCTGCCTTAAACTCCCCTCCCCCCTGCGGGGAGGGGTCGGGGGTGGGGGTGTCCGCTGGATTTTCGCCGCTTTGGGCCAATCGGCAACGCACAGCCGATACCCCAACCCCTGACCCCTTCTCGCAAGGGGAAGGGGAGGTGCGCGCCCGGTCGGACCGAGCCTCACCCCAGCATCGGCGCGATCAGCTCCATCGAGCGCAGCCGCGAGGCTAGCGTCGGGCCGCCGTTCAGGACGAAGATCTCGTCGGCCCCGGTATGCGCCGCCTTCTCCGCCAGAAAGGCCCGCACCGCCGCGCCGTCGCCGCGGAAGCGACGGACGAAGCCCTGGCCCTCGGGCGGCTCACCGGGGCGCTGCGGCGGGCGAGGGACCAGGGCGGCGAGGCGGTCGGCCTCCTCGGCGGTGTCGGCGGCGAGCGCGATGGTGGCGACGCCGGCGAATGGCTCGGCGCGATAGACCGAGGGCTGGAACGCCTCGCGGTAGGCCGCCACCGCCGGCGCGCCGTCGCTGCGGGCGATGAACTCGGCGAACACCATGCCGACGCCGACCATGCCGGCGAAGCGGGCGCTGTCGGCCGACGAGCAGAGCAGGAACAGGTCCGGGTGCGATGGCCCGCTGGGGCTGGCCTTGACGTTGGCGAACGGGTGCGGGGTCGGGAACGGCTCGACCCCTGACGCGTCCAACAGCCAGGCCGAGAGCAGCGCGAAATACTGCGGGAACACGTCCGACATCTGCGATCCCAGCGCGCGGCCGGTGACGCCGTCGGCGCCGAGCGCGCGGCCGAGGCCGAGGTCGATCCGACCCGGGGCCAGCGCCTCCAGCTCCATGAAGGTCTCGGCCACCTTCAGCGGCGAATAGTTGGGCAGCATGACGCCGCCGGACCCGAGGCGGATGGTCGAGGTCACCTGGCTGATCGCCGCGATCAGCACTTCGGGGGCGGCGCTGGAGAGATGCGGGATCGAGTGGTGCTCGGCCATCCAGATCCGCCTGTAGCCCAGCCGCTCGGCCGTCTTGGCGATCTCGATGGTGTCGCGCACCCCCTGGGCCTGGGTGCCGCCGGGGGAGACGGGGGATAGATCGAGGATGGAAAGCGGGGTCATCGGGCCGATATGGCGGCTAAGCTCGCCATCGCCAATGCCGCATGTCAGGCCCGGCTAGCGCTCGTATCGGCCGGTGAGTTCCTCGGCGATATCCGCCTCGCCGACCATGTCCTCCCCGGCGAGTCGCACGGCGGTGACCGCGCCCGCCGCATTGCGGATCAGCTGCACCGGTTCACCGTAGTTGGCAAAGGCGCCGGCCTGGCTGATGCGAGCCTCGTCCGGGCCGGTGACGGTCAACTCCGGAGCCTTGGCGATCGGACTGAGCAGACCCGGCAGACTCAGCATCACTTTGTCGCCGATCGGCACCAAGTCAGTCGGGCGCCAGACGCTCCACCAGCGTCCGGACCAGTCGGCTAGATCGGGGTTCGGGGCGCCGTCCTCCTTGAAGCGCTTGAGGATCGACAGCGCGCCGTCGAGCCAGAAATGCGATGGGCCGTCGACGGCGTTGGTCAGGCAGGAGAGTGCGAGGTCGTGGTCGGGGATCACCGCCGTACGGGTAATGTAACCCAGGAAGCCGCCACTGTGGCCGAACCACTCCCATCCGCTGAAGGCGCCGCTGATCGTGCCGAGCCCGTACTTCATCGGCGCGACCGACCACGGGTCCTCCCACTGCGAGCGGCTCATCTCGCGGCGGCTGGCGACGGAGAGCACGCTGGTCTCGGCGCTTGGCGACAACTGAGCGAAGAACCGCGCCAGATCGGCCGCGGTGCTGACGAAGCCGGTTGCGGGGGCGAGGGCGGCGGTGGATTGGTCGCCCGGAAAGATCAACCGGCGCCCGAGCAGCGCCTTGCCGGAGTGGCCGCGCGCCAGCGGCCCGCTGGCCGGGACGTCGGGTGTAGTCTCGGCGAGGCCGGCGGCGTCCACAACTTCGCGCTGCAGCCACGCGCCCCATGGCTCGCCGGTGACCGCTTCTATCACCAGGCCCAGCAGGCCAAAGCCGTGGTTGGAGTATTTCAGCCGCGTCCCTGCCTCGATCGCCGGCGGCAGCGCCAGCTCGGCGCGCAGCGCCGCCGCGTCGAGGAACGGCTTGCGGTCGACCCAGTAGGCCGCGTCGGGCCCATCGCGCAGGACGCCGGCGGTGTGCGAAAGCAACTGTGCGAGCGTGGTCGTGGCGATGTCCGGGTGCAGGCCGCCGACGTATTGGCCGGCCGTGTCATCGAGCTTCAGGCGGCCCTGTTCGCGCAGCTTCATGATCGCCGTTGCGGTGAACGACTTCGAGTGCGAGGCGACGCGGAAGCGGTGGCGTGGCGTCAGCGCCTCGCCGGCGACCTGATCGGCCCAGCCGAACGCGACGTCGAGGACGACCTCGCCCTTGTAGACGACGGCGAGCGCGCAGCCGGGCTGCTCGGTCGTGCGCATCTGGTAGCCCAGCCATTGCGGGATGTAGGCGAGGGCGGGGGCGAGCCAGGCGGGCGTCTCGGACATCGGTCTAGTCCTTGCGGCGGATCTTCTTGACGATGGCCGAGAAGTTCGCGATCGGTCGGCCTGAGGTGGTGATCAGGCCACGGACGAACACCATCGAGCCGCCCGCGCGCACCACCTCGCCCCTGGCTTCGATCAGGTCGCCCTCCTGGGCGCTGTCGACGAACTCGCAGTTCAGCGACGCGGTCACCGAGCCCGAGTTCGCCAACGCCTCGTCGGCGATCATGAACAGGGCATAGTCGGCGAAGGTGGCCATGCAGCCGCCGTGCATGGCGCCGCTCCCGTTCATGTGTTTCCGCTCGGCCTTGAACGCGCAGACCATCTGCCCGGTCTCATCGCGCCGGGAATAGAACGGGCCGGTCAGGGCCTCGTACGGATCGGTGTCGTAGCGACCCCACCCGGCCCACTCGCCATCGACCACGAGCTGCGGCGTCCAGGGGTTCTGGGCTTCGCTACCGTCCATACGCGCTCCTTAGGGTTTGCCGGGCCAATCCCCGGCGACTAGGTTCAGCGCCGCCTTAAGCCCGCTCGGGAGGGATCATGCAAGGACGCGCGGTCTCACTCGTCGTCGGCAGGGCCTCGCGGCGCCTGAGACCGCTGGATTAGCAAACCTGGAGAGTCACCGATGGCGCTCGATCTCGAGACCCGAGGACAGTTGATCGACACCGTGCGCCGGTTCGTCGCCGAGCGGCTCCGGCCGCTGGAAGCCCAGGTGGCGGAGAACGACGCGGTGCCGGACGACGTCATCGCCGAAATGCGCGAGCTCGGCCTCTACGGGCTTTCGATTCCGGAGGAGTACGGCGGGCTCGATCTTTCGATGGAAGATGAGTGCCTGGTGGCGGTCGAGCTCGGCCGCACCAGCCCGGCGTTCCGCTCGGCGTTCGGCACCAACGTCGGCATCGGCAGCCAGGGCCTGGTCATGTTCGGCACGCCCGAGCAGAAGCGGCGCTACCTGCCGGGCATCGCCTCGGGCGAGATCATCACCTCCTTTGCGCTGACCGAACCCGAGGCCGGCTCCGATTCCGCCGCGGTGCAGACCAAGGCCACCCGCGACGGCGACGTCTACGTCTTGAACGGGATGAAGCGGTTCATCACCAACGCCAACAAGGCCAGCCTGTTCACGGTGATGACCCGCAGCGACCCGGACAAGAAGGGTGCGGCCGGCGTCACCGCCTTCCTCGTGCCGCGCGAGCTGCCGGGGCTTTCGGTGGGCAAGCCCGAGAAGAAGATGGGCCAGCACGGCGCCCACATCTGCGACGTGATCTTCGACAACGTCCGGGTGCCGATCGAAAACCGTCTGGGGTCGGAGGGTGAGGGGTTCAAGGTGGCGATGCAGGTGCTGGATCGCGGCCGGCTGCACATCTCGGCCGTCTGTGTCGGCGTCGCCGAGCGGCTGATCACCGACTGCGTCGCCTACGCCTCGGAGCGCAAGCAGTTCGGCCAACCGATCGCCAGCTTCCAGCTGGTCCAAGGCATGATCGCCGACTCTAAGACCGAAGCGATGGCCGCTCGGGCGCTGACCCTGGAGACCGCCCGCAAGCGTGACGCCGGCGAGGGCGTCACCCTGGAGGCGGCGGCCGCGAAGTACTTCGCCTCGGAGATGGTCGGCCGCGTCGCCGACCGCGCGGTGCAGATCTTCGGCGGCTCGGGCTATGTCGCCGACCACGGCATCGAGCGGCTCTACCGCGACGTGCGCATCTTCCGCATCTACGAGGGCACCAGCCAGATCCAGCAGGTGGTGATCGCCCGCGAGACACTCAAGCGCGGGGGTTGAAACGGTGGATGCATGAGCTTAGCTTAGCTAAGCCATGATCGTGAACATCCACGCCGCCAAAACCAACCTCTCCAAGCTGATCGAGCGCGCCGAAGCCGGCGAAGAGGTCGTCATCGCGCGCAACGGCAAGCCGGCGGTGCGGTTGGCCCCTGTCGACAAACCGGCTGAGCAGCCAAAGCGGCAAAAGGGCTCTTGGATCGGCTCGTTGAAAGGCCAGATTTGGATGGCCCCGGACATGGACGCCGTGGATGCCGAAATTGCTCGCGAGTTCGAGGAGAGCGAAATCTTCCCGTTCGATGACGAGAAACCTTGAGGTTACTCCTCGACACACACGTTTTGCTCTGGGGAATAGCCGGCGACCGGCGGTTGTCGGCGGGAACCGAGCGCATGATCCGCTCCGAGGATAACGATAGCTTTGTCAGCGTCGCGTCGCTGTGGGAGATCGCGATAAAGATGCGGCAAGGTAAACTCGTCGCGCCCGACGATCTCCCGGAGCGGATCGAGGATGATCCCGACTTCGCTATCTTGGCGGCGACAGTCGACCATGTGTGGCGCGTGCGCGCCCTGCCGTTGATCCACTCGGATCCTTTCGATCGCCTGCTGGTGGCCCAGGCCATGGCTGAGGGAATGACACTCGTGACCCACGATCGAAGATTGGTCGAGTATGGCGGGGCGGTCGCGCTGGTGTGACGTTCGCTAAGACACCCCAGTCTCGATCGCCAGGCGCACGAGGTCGGCGGTGCGGGCGACGCCGAGCTTGGATTTGATCAGGGTGCAGGTGTTGGCGATGGTCTTGTACGAGGCGCCGAGCGCATCGGCGATCTCGGCCAGGCTCGACCCGGCGGCGAGCAGGCGCATGATCTCCAGCTCGCGCGGGCTGAGCGCGTTCAGGGTCTCGGCGCCTTCTCCCAGCGCCAGCGCCTGGGCGATCTCGGCCTCGACGTAGCGGCCGCCGGCGGCGACGCGGCGCACGGCGGTCAGGAGTTCGTCCGGCGCGGCGTTCTTGCTGACGTAGCCGTGGGCGCCGGCCTCAAGCGAGCGGCGCGCGTAGAGCGGCTCGGCGTGCATCGAGAGCACCAAAATCCGCCCGGCCTCGATCGCCACCAGGCGGCGCAGCAGCTCCAGCCCGCCTAGGCCGGGCAGGTTGAGGTCCAGGATCACCAGCGCGGGGCGGAAGCTGCGCGCCAGCAGCAGCGCCTCGCGCCCGCTCGCCGCCAGCTTCACCTCGTGATCGCCGTCAGTCGCCAGCAGGCGCGACAGACCATCGCGGACGATCGCGTGGTCGTCGACGATCAGGATCTTCATGCCGCTTCCTCGCGCGCCGCCGCGGCCAGGGGCAGCGTCGCCTCGACGCTCCAGGCGCCGCCTGCGGCCGGCCCGGCCGAGAGCGCGCCCCCGGCCGCCGCCACCCGCTCGGCCATGCCGGTCAGGCCATAGCCGGGCGCGGCGGAGGCGTCAGGGGCGCCGTCGTTGATCACCCGCACCCGGGCGTCGCTGGCCGACCACTCGATCGCCACCTGGATTGTCTTCGGCGACCCGTGGCGCACCGCGTTGCTCAGGCTCTCTTGGACGATGCGGTACAGTGTCTCCTGCACGGCCTCGGGCAGCTCGCGGTCGTCGGCCAGCGCGGTCTGGAATTCGATCTCGGGCCTCCGAGCCTTCCAGAACGCGACCAGGTCGAGGATGGCGCTGGACAGGCCGAGCTCGGCCAGGTGCGTCGGGCGCAGCCGCTGCAGGATGTCGCGCACCAGGCGCTGGATGTGGCCGATGGCGGCGGCGATCGAGCGCACCTGCTCCAGCGCCGCCTCGCCGCGGCCGGCCCCGATCAGGCTGGCGGCGGTGGCGGCGTCGATGTTGGCGGCGAACAGCTGCGGCCCGATCTCGTCGTGCAGGTCGCGGGCGATGTCGGCGCGCTCTTCGTCCTGCAAGGTTAGCAGTTGCTCCTCCAGCGTGCGGTTGCGCTCGCGCATCGCCGCCAGCCGCGTCGCCATCTCGTTGACGCCGCGGCCGAGGCGCACCAGCTCCGGCGGACCTTCCAGCGGCGCGCGGGCCGCGTAGTCGCCGCGGCCGATCCGCGGCAGCACCTCGCCGACCGTCCGCAATGGCCGCAGCGCCTGGCCCACCACCACGAACACCAGCGCCGCGCCGCCGATGGAGGCCAAGGTCAGCACCAGCACCAGGTCGAGGAACTCGTCCCAGACCGCCGCCATGTCGTTCGAATAGACCGGCCACAGCTCGATGATCCCGCCCGCCGGCGCCGCCAGCCGCACCGGCGGCACATCCTGGCGCAGCAGGTAGTAGAACCAGTCCGGCGGCGGCTCGGCCGGCGCCGGCTTGGAGGTGGCCAGCACCTCGCCCTGCGCGGTGACCAGCCAAGCCTGCAGGTGGCGGTTGCCGTCGAAATCGGCGATCAGCGGCACCAGTTCGCGGTCCGGGTAGTCGGTCAGCGGCATCTCGGCCACCGCGCGCACGGTCTCCAGCCGGCCGCTCTCCTGAGCGCTGGTCATCTCGTCGCGCAGCCAGTGCCGCGCATGCTGGCCCGCCAGCGCCAGGCCGAAGCCGGAGCCGAACACCAGCACCAGGACGACAGCCGCAACAATCCTCAAGCGCAAGGACATGGTCTAGGTCTGTACCCGGTCGGCCACGCCGCCAAGAAGAAACGCAGATCGGGAATTTTTCCCGACGCCAACGGGAATCGCGCACCTGGGCTTTCGCGCCCGGTTCCGCCAAAGCCTGCTGCACTGCAGCATCGGAATCAGTAATGAGCCGCACCCGCCGGCGAGCGTGGTTATTCTCCGGGGTGGTGCTGGTCGCGGCGCCCACCGTGGCCCTGGCGGCCGATTCCACGGCGGACCCGAGCGCGTCGGTCTCGGAGATCGTCGTCACCGCGCAGAAGCTGGATGTCGCGCGCTCGGCGATCGAGCCCAGCCTCGGCGCCTCGACCTACAGCATGTCGAGCCAGACCGTGCTGACCTTGCCCGGGGGCGAGAACACCGCGCTGAACCAGGTGCTGTTGCAGGCGCCGGGCGTGGTGCAGGACTCGTTCGGCCAGCTGCATATCCGCGGCGACCACGGCAACATCCAATACCGCATCAACAACGTGATCCTGCCCGAGGGACTGTCGGCGTTCGGCCAGGTGCTGAGCCCGCGCCTGGCGGACAAGACCGAGCTGATCACCGGCGCGGTGCCGGCCCAGTACGGCATCACCACCGCCGGCATCGTCAACATCACTACGAAAAGCGGCATCTACACGCCCGGCGGCGAGGTCGGCGTGTACGGCGGCAGCCACGGCGAGTTCGAGCCGAGCTTCGAGTACGGCGGCTCCAGCGGGGCCACCAACTACTTCGTTTCGGGCAGCTATCTGCGCGACGACCTCGGCATCGAGTCGCCGGACGGCAGCAGCAATCCGCTGCACGACCACACCGACCAGATCCAGGGCTTCGCTTTCCTCGACCACATCATCGACGCGCAGAGCAGCATCTCATTCATGTTCGGCACGTCGGACGAGAGCTTCCAGATCCCCAACCGCCGCGGCCTCAACGCCGCCGACCCGGGCGGCCTTGGCCTGACGGTGCAGGGCGTCACCAGCTTTCCGAGCGAGGACCTGAACCAGCGGCAGCGCGAGAACACCCAGTTCGGCGCGCTGAGCTATCTGCACACCACCGATCGCACGACGGTGCAGCTGTCGGTCTATTCGCGCTACTCGACGCTGACCTTCACACCCTCGGGCCTCGGCGACCTGCTGTTCGACGGCATCTCGCAGAACGCCGCGAAGACCGACCTCGCCACCGGCGTGCAGGCCGAGGGCGTTTACGACCTGACGCCGCAGCACACGTTGCGCGGCGGCGTGATCGTCCAGGTCGATCGTTCGGTCAGCGACACGGCATCGCAGTTGCTGCCGGTCGATGCGGCGGGCGTGCAGACCACCGACCAGCCCCTGACGATCATCGACAACAGCGCCAAGACCGAGCTGGAGGCGAGCGTCTATCTCGAGGACGAGTGGAAGCCGATCGATGGCGTCACGCTGAACTACGGCCTGCGCTTCGACCAGGTTGACGCCTATCGCAACGAGAACCAGGTCAGCCCGCGGGTGAACCTGGTGTGGACGCCGACCGCTTCCACGACGCTGCACGCCGGCTACGCCCGCTATTTCACCCCGCCGCCGTTCGAACTGGTGGCCGGCGAGACGCTGGCGAAGTTCGCCGGCACCACCGCAGCGTCACCGGTCACCCAGGACGACCTGCCCCGCTCGGAGCGCGACAACTACTACGACCTCGGCGCGCAGCAGCGGCTCGGCCATCTCACGCTGGGCGTCGACGGCTACTGGCGCGATGCGACCAATCTGATCGACGAGGGCCAGTTCGGCGCGCCGATCATCCTGACCCCGTTCAACTACGCCCAGGGCCGCATCCGCGGGATCGAGTTCAGCGGAACCTATGCCCACGGACCGATCTCGGCCTGGGCGAACGTCTCGATCTCCAAGGCGCAGGGCAAGGACATCGTCTCCAGCCAGTTCAACTTCAGCCAGGCGGACCTCGACTACATCACCAGCCACTTCATCTATCTGGACCACGACCAGACCTTCACCGCCTCCGCCGGCGCCTCCTACAAGCTCGGCGACCTGAAGCTCTCGACCGACCTGCTCTACGGCAGCGGCCTTCGCCGCACCGATACGCTTCCGGGCGGCGTCGATATCCCCAACGGCGGCCACGTGCCCGGCTACGTCCAGGTCAACTTGGCGGCCAACTACCATCTGACGCTCGGCAAGGCCGGCCCGCTCGATCTGCGCTTCGACATCATCAACGTCGGCGATGAGAAGTACCAGATCCGCGACGGCACCGGCGTTGGCGTCGGCGCGCCGCAGTGGGGCCCGCGGCGCGGCTTCTTCGCCGGGGTGACGAAGAGCTTCTGATCCCTATCTTGGGCCGGATGTCCCTCGATCCCCTTCTTGCCGAGATCCGCGCCTGCCGGGCCTGCGCCGCGGAGCTGCCGCACGAGCCGCGGCCGGTGGTGTGGGTCGGTCCCCAGACCCGGATCCTGGTCGCCGGTCACGCGCCCGGCCGGCGGGTGCATGAGAGCGGGCTGCCGTTCGACGACCCGTCCGGCGATCGGCTGCGCCGCTGGATGGGCGTGGATCGCGAAACCTTCTACGGCGATGCGAAGATCGGCGTCGCGGGCATGGCGTTCTGCTACCCAGGGACCGATCCGAACGGCGCGGACTATCCGCCGATGCCGCGCTGCGCGGTGCTGTGGCGCCAGCCGTTGCTGGCCGAGCTGCCGAACGTCGAACTGACGCTGCTGGTCGGCAGCCATGCCCAGGCCTGGACGCTCGGCAAGGCCGCCAAGCGCTCGGTCACCGAGACCGTGCGGGCGTGGCGCGACTATCCGCCGGCCGTGCTGCCCATGCCGCATCCCTCCTGGCGCAACACCGGTTGGCTGAAGCGCAATCCCTGGTTCGAGGTCGAAGTCGCGCCCTATCTGCGCGAGCGGGTTTCGCAGATCATCGGCTCATGAATCGCCTCATCGTCCTTGCTTTCGTCGCCCTGCTCGGCGCCTGCGCCCAGATGACGGTGCAAAGGCCGCTGACGCCCGAGCCCACGTTCACCGGGCCGCGGCTGGAGGCCGACCGCTTCGTCAGCTTCGATGGCGCAAAGCTCGGGCTCATCCACTGGGACGCGGCCGGCGGCGAGCCGTGGGCGGTGATTGTCGGCGTCCATGGCATGGACGACTACGCCAACGCCTTCCACCTCGCCGCGCCCTATTGGGCCAGCCGCGGCATCGCCACCTACGCCTACGACCAGCGCGGCTTCGGCCGCTCGCCGCAGCGCGGCGTCTGGGCCGGCGATGCGCTGATGACCGAGGACCTGCGCACGATCACCGCCCTGGTCCGCGCCAAGTATCCGCACGCCGTGATCGCCGTCGCCGGCGAGAGCCTGGGCGGGGCGGTGGCGATCGAGGCGTTCGCCTCCGACCGGCCGCCCGACGCCGACCGGCTGGTGCTGCTGGCGCCGGCGGTCTGGGGCTGGTCGAGCCAGCCGCTGGCCTACAAGCTGGCGCTGACCCTCGCCGCCCGCCTCGCGCCGGCCAAGGTGTTCGACCCGCCAGGCTTCGTCACCGAGCATATCTCGCCCAGCGACAACACCGAGGAGCTGATCGCCATGGGCCGCGATCCGCTGATGCTGTGGGGCGCGCGCTCGGACGCGCTGTACGGCCTCGTCACCACCATGGAGCGCGGCTGGCGCGAGATCGGTCAGGTGAGGGCGCCGACGCTGTACCTGCTGGGCGACAAGGACCAGATCATCCCGCACGAGCCGGCGCTGCAGGCCGCCCGCCGCCTGCCGGCCGGCGACCGCACCGCCGAATACGCCGAAGGCTGGCACCTGCTCATGCGCGACAGGCAGGCCCACAACGTCTGGGCCGACGTTGCCGCCTTCGTCCGCGATCCGGCCGCGCCGCTGCCGTCAGGCGCGCCGGCGATCCCCGGAACCGCCGCGGCGAGCGGCGCCCTTGTGGCCGGGAGCGCCGCGAGGTAGAGCGCGCGCCTCCCCGTTCCAGGCCGCCATCCACCGCATGACCATCTTCTCGTCGCCCGCCTTCGAGGACCACGAAGGCCTGCACGCGTTCCATGACGCACCGTCCGGCCTGAACTGCCTGATCGCGATCCACTCCACCGCGCTCGGGCCCGCCGGCGGCGGCGTGCGCATGTGGCCCTACGCCGACGACCAGGCGGCGATCGACGATGCGCTGCGGCTGTCGCGGGCGATGTCGCACAAGAACGCCATGGCCGGCATCGAGCTGGGCGGCGGCAAGACCGTGATCATCGGCGACTCGCGCACCGCCAAGACGGCGGCGATGTTCGAGGCGCTGGGCCGGGCGGTGGAGAGCCTGGGCGGGCGCTACTGGGCGGCGGAGGACGTCGGCATCAGCCCGGCGGACCTGGCCTACGCCCGCACCCAGACCCGGTTCGTCGCCGGCCTCGAGGGTCACCCGGCCGCGTCCGGCGATCCCAGCCCGGTGACCGCCGAGGGCGTGAAGCGCGGCATCGAACTGTGCGTGCGCCGCGCGCTTGGCCGGCCGTTGTCGGAGGTGACGGTGGCGATCCAGGGCGTCGGCCATGTCGGCGCGCTTCTGGCGGGCAAGCTGGCGGCCGCCGGCGCGAAGCTGGTGATCTGCGACGTCGGCGCCGAGACCGTGGCGGCGGTCGCGGCGCGCACCGGGGCCAAGGTGGTCGCGCCCGAGGCCATCTTCGACGAAGCGGCCGATGTCTTCGCACCGTGTGCGCTCGGCGGCGCGATCTCAGCGGCGACACTGCCACGGCTGAAAGCCAGGATCGTCGCCGGCGGGGCCAACAACCAGCTCGCGGACGCGGCGGTCGGTCAGGCGCTGTTCGACGCCGGCCTGGTCTATGCGCCGGACTTCGTCATCAACGGCGGCGGCATCATCAATGTCGCCGGCGAGATCCGCGCGCTCGATCGCGGCGAAGCGTTCGATCCGGCCTGGGTCGAGGGCAAGGTGGCGGCGATGATCGGCACGCTGGGCGAAGTGCTCGACCGCTCGCTCGCCGAGCGCCGCCCGGCGGACCGGATCGCCGTGCAGATGGCCAAGGAGCGCATCGCGGCGGCGAGGCGATAGGGCGTCTCGCAGTCCGCTCAGTGCTGCGGCGGGATCTCCGGCGAGAAGGTGCGCTGCTCCTCGCGTTTCAGCGTCTCGCGGTCGCCCTTCGCGCCGTGCTGCGGCGTCGGGGCGGATTTGAAGAAGTTGAGGTTCTGCGCGGCGGACTGCTGCTGAAATCCATGAGGCATTGGCGGCCTCCCCAGTTTCCTGCGTGCGCATTATGCGGCCGGGGTAGTCGCTTCCAACCTCACATAGGCGTGCACAGCTGGTTTTGACGCCTAGGCCTCCGCCGCCGACGGCTGCGCCCATTTCGGAGCCGGCGCGACGTAGTTGCGGAAGCGGTCCACCAGTTCGGCGGGGTCGTCAGTGAAGATCAGCATGTCGGCGTACTTCTGCTGCACGAACCCGTCGGCCGCCATGCGCCGGGTCATCGCCTGCAACGGGTCGAAGTAGCCGTTCACATTGAGGAAGCCGCACGGCTTGGCGTGGATGCCGAGCAATCCCCACGTCCACTGCTCGATCATCTCGTCCAGCGTGCCCGGGCCGCCGGGCAGGGCGACGAAGCCGGTGGAAAGCTGCTCCATCAACGCCTTGCGCTCGTGCATGGTCTGGGTGACGTGCATTTCGGTGAGACCGAGGTGGGCGATCTCGCGGTCGACCAGCGCCTGCGGCATCACCCCGATCACCCTGCCGCCCGCGGCCAGGGCGGCGTCGGCCACCGCCCCCATCAGCCCGACGGTCGCGCCGCCGTAGACAATGTCGATGCCCTGCTCGGCGAACAGGGTGGCGGCCGCGGTCGCCGCGGCGAGGTAGGCCGGGTCGGCGCCGAAACTGGTGCCGCAGTAGACGCAGAGGATCATCGGGTCCGCCATCGAATCGCCAGCGATCAGGATAGGCCGGAAGCCGCGTTGGCCTGGACAGAACAAAACAGGAACCTTATGGTGCTTTCGGAACCGGCGAGGGGGCCGGCTCCTTGTCGAATTGGGGCGCAAGGCGCGCGAGAATCCGATGCCCGATGACGCCGAACCGCACATTTCCCGCCGCGACCTGCGGGCTGCGCACAAGGCGGCGCGCGACGGGGCCTGGAACGAGGGACCGCCCGGCTCGCTGGAGGAAGTCGCGGCCGGGGTCGGGCTTTGCCGGCGGTGCGAGCTGTGGCGCGGCGCCACCCAGGGCGTGCCCGGCCGCGGGCCCGCCGGCGC
>DATNIH010000201.1:0-4125 GCA_035604515.1 Caulobacteraceae bacterium
CCAGTCCTTGTCCCGCCAGCCGTGCGCGATCGCCGCGTCGAGCTTGGCGCGCAGCGCCTCGGCGCTCGACAGCCGCAGGTTCACGTCGTGCGCGGCGGCGATCATCAGTTGCACGTCCTTCAGCCCGCCGGCAGCCGTGAAGCCGACCGTGTCGAAGTCGCGCTCGCAGATCTTGGCGATGTACTCCCGGGTCCCGGGATTGCCGAAGAAGCTCGACAGCATCTGGGGGACCAAAGCCGACGGCAGGCCGGACTTCTCCGCCCACGCCAATGATTGGCCGATCAGGTCCATGCCCGAGGCGCCGAGGAAATTGGCGATCAGCTTGGCGACGGCGGCCTGACTCTGGCGTTCGCCGACCACCAGCATCATTGGCGCATAGGTGGTGATCACAGCCCGCACGGATTCTATCGCCTCGGAGTCACCGGAGACGAAACTAACGAGCTGCGCCGCCTCAGCCGCCGGCACGCGGCCCACGACCGGTCCGGCGATGTAGCGGCCTCCCGCCGCCGCGTGCAGTTCCGCGAGTTCGTCCGAGAGGCCCGGGGAGACCGTGCTCGTGCCGATGTGGACGGCGCTAGGGCGCAACCCCGCAAGGACGCCGGACCGCCCGGATACGACGGCCCTGAGGGACGCGTCGTCAGCCAGGCTGGAGATGATGATGTCCGCCGACTGCGCCGCCGCCGCGGCGGATTCCGCGAACGCGGCGCCGGCCGCCAGCAGCGGCCGGACTTTTTCGACCGACCGGTTCCAGATCACCAGCGGATAGCCGGCGCGCTGGAGATTGGTGGCCATCGCGAGGCCCATCTTGCCCAGGCCGAGAAAGGCGACGGGCGGCTTGTTGTCTGGCAGCGTTGTCATTTTGCTCGGCCTACTTCAGCTCGAAATATTCGAGCGTGCCCTGCCCCACAGTTGCGGACCCACCGGCTAGGCTCAGGCTGATCGGGCTCTCGAAGCGCGTGTACCAAGGCTTCACGGACATCGCCGCCGCCGCCGCGCGAACGGCGAACGGTTCATCCGCGAGCAGGTCGGCGGATTTCAACAGGCGGTCGGAAATCTTGAACTCGGCCCGGCTTTCGTCGGCCGTTGCGAAGGCGATTCCGGACGCGATTGCGCGTTCGTGGTGTGGGTCGGGGTGGCGCACTGGCTCGCCTTCGGTCGTGGTCACAGCCGATCCGAAGGCGTTGACCTCGATCTGGGCTTCGTCGCCGACGAAGAAGAGCGGGATGTTCGTGCCGCCGACGGCGGACTTGCCGTGGATGTCAGAGGCGATGATCGTGTGCCCGCCACTGCGTCCGCGACCCCACCACCAGTTGTCGAACAGTTTGGCGGGCGAGACATTGCCCCAATTGTGGTCGTGGTAGCCGCTGCCCGCGACCTGCCGCGTTACGCCGTCGACCGTTAGTGTCCCGGTGACCGCGCCCTCTGGCACGGCGACGAGCCAGGCGAAGTACTGCTTGCCGACTTCGATGTAGCCGGTCGCGGGGCGGTAGGACGCGACCCGCCGGCGCAGCGTCAGATCGCAGCCCACGCCGCCGGTCTCCGCCGGGTCCACGTGGATGGAATAGGTGTCGAGATCGCCTTTGAAGCTGTGCGGCCCGATCCTGATGTCCGCGCTGTCGCTGGCGAAGGATCCTGGCTCGTCGAATGTCCGCATGATGCGTCGGGTCGGCTTGCCCGGGGCGGTAAGCTCCATGCTCACGTCCCGCTTGTGCGATCCATAGAACCAGTTGTCGCCGAACCAGACGACTACGACGGTTCCATCGTCCAGCAGGCCGTCGAAATACCACCACTCGAACGTGTCGGCTGAGCTCTGCGTCCGCCGTCCATCTTCCCGGACGGCGACCTTCTGACCGAGGCCGAGGGCCGCGAAGTCGGCAGGGCTCGCCGCCAGATGGAGCTTCTGGTCGTCGGCGGACGCCGCCGCGGCGCAGGAGGCCAAGCTCACCGCCGCGGCCCCGGCGGTGACGCCGACCAACTGAACCCAACGCGAACGCTTCATCACCAATCTCCGTGCGTAATGCACGGGGACCTATGGTCCGCGTGTGTTGCGCTTGGCAATGATGTTTGTGCATAATGCACGGATGAGTGATTGGTCAGACGACATCCATGCCGTTCTCCTGCAGCTCAACGGCTACATGAACCGGCCCGATCTCGACCAGGCGTTCCTGGCGCGCGCCGGCGTGAAGCTGGACCGGGCGCTGTTCCCGTTGCTGACAAGGATCGGGCTTTACCATCCGATCAGCGTGGTCGAGCTGGCGAGCCTTGTCGGGCGCAACCACTCCACGGTCAGTCGTCAATCGGCCAAGCTCGAGGCCTTGGGTCTGGTGCAGAGACAGACCGCGAAGGGCGACCAACGCGTTCGGCTGCTGGAACCGTCGGCAAGCGGCTGGAAGATGCTGGATCAGTTCGCCGGCGCGCGGCGAAAGTTCGTGAACACGCGTCTCGGTGAATGGACGGACGAAGAGCGGGCCACCCTGCTCGACCTCTTACGAAGGTTCTCCGCCACGATCGCGGACTTCGAGGCGACAGCGGTCGCCAGCCCCGCCCGAAAGGTCTCCTGAGCCCGCGAGTCGCAATCGGCCATCTCGCGCGCCAGTCCTTCCGACATCCGCAGGGGACCGCCCTTCTCGGGTCTCGCGGCCGCTTAGTCCGCTTCGGGCGCGGACCCCCCGTCAAGGCGCCGCAGCGCCTCTCCGCGTGAGGAGAGGCGGTAGCCCGTCTCCAGGCTGATCGTGAGGCCGAGCGCCTTCAGCCGGCGCACGCGAACCTTGAACGCCGGTGTCTCCAGCCCCGCCATGGGCGCAAGATCGCCAGCGCGTCGGCCGGGATGGGCGGCGATCAGATCCATGAACCGCTTCGTCCAGGGCGCGCTTGCGTCCATCCGGGCGAGCCGCTTCTCGAGCGCCGCCCGGTCGGCCGCCCTGAGTTGGTTGTCTTCCCGAAGCGCGATGCGCGGGTCCTCGCCCTCGAGATGGAAGGCGATGCGGTGAAGCTCGCCTTTGCCCTTCGCCAGCGCCGCCATCAGGTCGGCGAGCGAGGCCTCGCCCGCCAGCCGCGCTGCGGTTTCCGTGATGTCCGCCTCCCGCACAGGTCGGACCTCATCGATCGCGAGGCGCCCAACCGAGGTGATAAGGAATCCGCCTGCCTTCACCGTCGGCTTCGTCCACCGGCGGAACGCGACCGACACCTCGCCGGCGCGCACCTTGGTGAGGATGGCCCGTTTGAAGAGCATTGAGAAAAGCTATGCCACCGGGTGGTCGGGCGCAAAGCCGGCGGTGCGGGGTCGAGCCAATCGCTTGTCACTGGGACGACGCCAGACGGTCGCCAGCGCATGACCGACCCTCCGTAGCTCAGCGCGTCTCCGCGATCTCCAGGGTTATTTCTTCGAGGCGCCGGCGCGAGGTCGGCAAGCGGGGCGCTGACACCCCCACCCCCGGCCCCTCCCCGCAAGGGGGAGGGGGGGATTGACGGCGGACATTACGATGAGTAGCCCCGGTCTCGCAGGGTATCTCCCGGCAGGGTCTTTGACGTTGTAGATCGGTGGAAGTTCGCGGCCGGCCCGCCGGCGCGTGGAGCGTATTCGCGGTCCGGGCGCCACAGTTTGTGGTGATCTGTGGTGAAATACGGTCCGGAAGTTGGCCCCAACGGCGTGTTTCACGTGAAACACTCTTGGTAATGACTCGCGTCTAGGCCGTTTCCAAGCATGTCATCCCGGCCGTAGCCGCGCAGCGGCGGAAGGCCGGGACCTACGGCGCGCCGGTGGTGAAAGTAGGTCCCGGATAGCCGCTGCGCGGCTTCCGGGATGACAACGCTTTTCAACCGAGGGGGCGGACCCTAGGCCGCCACCGGCGTGAGGAACGTGCGCTCCTCCGAGAGGATGAAGCGCTTGGCCTGGGCGTCGCCGAAGTTGGCCATGGCGGCTTCGTCGGTCATGAGGCGGGCGCGGTAGGTTTCGTAGGCGGCCAGGCTCTCGAAGCCGAGTAGGGCCAGGGCGATGTTGTTGGTCCCCTCGTGCGGCATGAAGTAGCCGAGGCATGCGCCGCCGCAGGCGGGGATGATCGTCAGCCATTTCTTCGCATAGGCCTCGAAGGCGCCCAGCTGGAATGGGTCGATGACGTAGCGGAT
>DATNIH010000202.1:0-10333 GCA_035604515.1 Caulobacteraceae bacterium
GGGCGATTGCCGGCGGCGCGGCGGCGACGCTGGCCGGCGGCGCGGAGGGCGAGGCGGCCAAGGCGAGCGCCGCAGCAAGCACGGCGCCAAGCGCAGTCACCGCAGCCACTAGCCGCACCCGCATGCGCGCCTCCTCAGTCCCACAGGCAAGCCTAGGACGCGCCCGGCGGCGACGGAAGTTAAGCTTCGGCCATCAAGCTGGCCGTCGCCTCGCGCTTGCGTTCGCGCCCGGCCGCGTTGATGAAGGCGGCCCGTCACAGCGCTGAGTCGCCCGCCGATGCGCGAGATCGTCGTCTTCTCGGGATCGTCGCATCCGGCGCTGGCGGAGGAGATCTGCGGGCATCTGGGCACGCCGCTGTCCCCCGCCACCATCAAGCGCTTCACCAACGACTGCCTGGAAGTACAGCTGCAGGCCAACTGCCGCGAGCGCGACGTGTTCCTGATCCAGACCCTCAGCAAGCCGGTGCAGGAACACCTGGTCGAGTTGCTGCTGATGATCGACGCGGCGCGCGGGGCCTCGGCGGCGCGGATCACGGTGGTCATGCCGTTCTACGCCTACGCGCGCTCCGACAAGAAGGACGCCCCGCGCATCTCGATCGGCGGACGCCTGGTCGCCGACCTGCTGGCCACCGCCGGCGCAGGGCGGGTGCTGACCATGGCGCTGCACGCGCCGCAGGTGCACGGCTTCTTCAGCGTGCCCTGCGATCACCTGCACGCCCAACACGAGCTCGCCGACCATTTCCGCCAGTTGGACCTTTCCAACACCGTCGTGGTCGCGCCGGACATGGGCTACGCCAAGTCGGCCGCGGCGTTCGCGCGCCGGCTCGGCCTGCCGGTCGCGGTGGCCGCCAAGCAGCGGATCTCGGACAGCCAGGTGGTGATCAGCGCCATCATCGGCGAGACCGCCGGCAAGGACGTGATCGTGATCGACGACGAGATCGCGGCGGGCACGACGGTGATCGAGCTGCTTGAGCATCTGCGGGCGGCCGGGGTCGGCCAGGTGCGAGTCGCCTGCACCCACGGCCTGTTTGGCCGCGACGCCCTGCAGCGCCTCGCCGCCCAGCCCGAGGTGGTCGAGATCGTCACCATGAACACCGTGCCGGTCGGGCCGGAAAAGCGCGTCGCCAAGGTGACCGTGCTGTCGGTCGCCCCCGCGATCGCCGAAGCCATGCGCCGCATCCACGAAGGCGAGTCGGTCAGCGAACTGTTCGACGAGCGGTAGCGCCCTCCCCGCAGCGCCCAAAGGGATAACCGCGGAGATCGCGGAGATACGCGGAGCGGGCCGTGAATGAGGCTGAGATCGTTGATACCGTCTTGCATGGCGTCTGCCGGTTGACCGCGGCCTACGACCGCTCATCGATCGCTCCGCGCATCTCTGCGCTCTCCGTGGTTGGACCTTCTTACGGCCGCTGGTCCGCCATCGCCCTTGCAGAGGAAGAAGGCAGCATGCTGTGGCGCATCAGCCAGACCAGGGCCCCGATCAGGATGGCGGTGGCCCAGAACATGTTGCCGAGCGCCGGCAGGATGTGCGGCGAGGCGATCGCCACGCCGGCGGTGAAGAGGCCGATCGAGGCGGCCAGCGCCCAGGTCAGCACCCTGCGCATCCGGGCGTCGGGGTCGGCCGTCGCGCGGTAGACCAGCAGGGTGAAGGGGAACAGCAGCCAGACGAAGTAGTAGGCGCGCGCCAACGGCGAGGCGACGGTCATCAGCGCGATCAGCAGCGCATACTCGGCCGCGTCCGAGCCCGGCGTGCGCCGCTTCTGCGGCGGCAGGCTAGCGACGAAGCCGAGGCCGACCAGACCCACGACCACGGCCAGCACCAGGTTGGCCTGGTTATAAGTCAGGTCGAGGACATTGACGTAAAGGGGCTTGGCCTCTGGCTTTTCCGCCTCGGCGTTGATCGGGCGGACGTAACGGTGCACGACCGCGACGACCGAGTTGTTCTTCCAGCCCCAGTTCTGCTCCGGCCGCTGGCCGAAGCCCTTTTCGCTGGCCGAGAAGATCATCCCGCCGGCCCAGGTCTTCACCTCGGCCAGGTTGCGCTCGAAGCCGCGCAAAGGCGCCGGGACGAGCAGCAGGAAGACGGCGGTCATCACCGCCATGCCGATCGCCGCCCGCCAGCGCCGGCGCCAGATCAGGTAGGGGAAGATCGCGATCGGGAACGCCTTCAGCGCCGCCGCGAGCGCGAACATCGCCCCGGCGCTCCACTCGCGCCCGTCCCTGAGCAGCGTCAGCCCGGCCAGCACCATCGCCAGCAGCATCAGGTTCGGCTGGCCGAGGTCGTACATGTCCCAGATGAACGGCAGCGAGATCACCGACGGCAGGGCTATGACCCACCAGGCCTTGCGCCCTGCGCCGTCCGCCAGCCGATCGGAGAGCTTCGCCGCTGCGAACCAGCTGGCGACGTTCACCAGGTCGATGCAGAAGATCGAGAACGCGCGGCCGAACAGGCTGAAAGGCGCCAGCAGCACCGCGGCGAACGGCGGATAGAGGAAGGCGAAGGTCTGTCCGGTTTTCGGATAGAGGTCGCCCCCGGTCAGCACCTGATGGCCGACCTGGTACCAGAGCGGATAGTCCTTGCCCTTGCCGTGCAGGAACAGCTGCGGGACCAGCGGCAGGGCGCACAGGATCAGATTGGCCAACACGAACAGGATCAACAGGGTGTGCGGACCAAGCGGCGGCTTGGTCCAGCGCGCCGCGGGAACTTCCGAGGCGCCGGCGCTTTCGAGACTCGTGGCTTCCGCTTGGGACATGGCGGGTGTCTAGCCGCCTGCCGGACTTGGTGACAGTGGCGTTCAGCCACGGTTCAGGCGCGGCGGTTCACGCTGTCCAGCGTGGGACGTTCGCGAGGACGAACCTCGCAGCGGGGTCGGGTTGATGAAGAAGGCTTTGATCGCCGCCTGCGCCCTGCTCGCCCTGCCCGGCGCGGCGTTGGCGCAGCATGGTGACGGCGGGTCCCACGGCGGTGGCCGTGGTGGGGGCGGTCACGGCGGCGGCAATGGTGGCGGCGGGTTCCACGGCGGTGGCGGCTTCCACGGCGGCGGGACGTTCAGGGCCGCCGGCAGCGGGTTCCGCGGCGGAGCGGGCGGCTTGCGCGGCGGCTCGGGCTTTCGCGGCGCCGTCCCGCAGGGCAGCGGCTTTCGCGGCCGGTTTGGCGCCGGCCCGGTCGGCCGCTTCGGCGCGCGGGACATCGGCGCCTGGCGCGGCGGCTATTGGTGGCACGGCTTCCGCGGTGGCCGGATCGGCTGGTGGTGGTTCACCAACGGCTTCTGGTACTGGTACGACGCGCCGGTCTATCCCTATCCGCTCTACGTCGGTGACTACTCTGTGCCCGCCGAGGGCTACGCGCCGCCGGGGCCGGTCTGGTACTATTGCTACGAGCCCCGCGGGTATTACCCCTATGTTCCGGCCTGCCCGAGCGGCTGGCGCGTGATGCCGGCAGACCCGGGTCCCGACGACGCGCCGTAAGTCGGCTCAGGCCAGGCAGACGTCGGACACCGCCAGCTTGCGGAACAGGTGCGGCGCGGCGACCACCGTATCGGGATAGGCGGCCAGCTTGCGCTGGAACTCGGGATTGGCGAAGGCGGCGCGGAACTGCTCCAGGCTCTCCCAGACCGCGTAGTTCAGGTAGGCCTCCCTGCCGCCAAGGCCTTCGTGCAGCTGGGCCGAGATAAAGCCGGGCTGGCGCTTGAAGTAGGCGGCGTCATCGCGCCAGGCCTCCAGCAACCTGTCGGCGTCCGCCTCGGCGACGGTGAACAGGTTGAGCAGCACCACGGGCCCTTCGGACGGGCCCGAGAGCTGTTGCTGGATGCCGATGGTCGGATGAAGGCTGGCAAGCTGTAGCATCCTAGGACTCCTGAACTGTCTGCTGCGCTTCGAGGCGGCCTCGGAGCGTGCGCAGCACGGCCTCGGCCGCCCGGAAGTCGGCGACGGCGCCGCCCGCCGCGAGCGCCTCGGCCCAGGGCGCCTGGCGCGCCGTCGCGCCCTCGAAGGCCGCGGCGCCGGCGCGGGTCAGTGAGAACAGCCGCGCCCGCCGGTGGTTGGGGTTCACGCGCGCCTCGACCAGGCCGTCGGCCATCAGCTCATTGATCAGCCGCTGCACCGCCTGACGCGTCAGACCCATGGTGCGGGCAATGGCCGGCACGGTCTGCGGCTGGCCGGCGATGGCGATCGCGCCGATCACCTGCCAGCGCGCCGATGTCAGGCCCAGATCCGCCACCAGTCGGTCGCCGGCAGCGAGCAGGCGGCCATTGATGCGGAATATCTCGACGATCAGGTCGGACAGCGCTTCAGCGAACATGACTATATGCTGTCATATTGACAATATGTAGTCAACCCTTCTGCCCTCACCCATTCATTGTCATCCCGGACAAGCCGCGCTGCGGGGCAGATCCGGGATCTATTCGTCGCTGGCGGTGAAGTAGATCCCGGACGAGTCCGCTGCGCGGCTCTCCGGGACGACACCCCACCTAAGCCGCTATCACCTCGGCGGCGAAGCGTTCCATCTCCTCAAGTTGCGGGCTCATCTGCAGCAGCAGCAGGTCGAGGCCGGCGGCCTCGTAGGCGGCGATGCGCTCGCGGATCTGGGCGGCCGCGCCGACCAGGTTCGGGCGCAGGCCACGGTTGGAGACGGAGTACTCCTGCAGCTTCATCTCGCGCTCCAGCTGGGTCCCGGAGAGCCACTGGTCGAAGTTGGCGAAGCCGGGCGCGTCCGGATCGAGCGTCGTGATCCGTGTGACCTCCTCCAGCGCCGCCGCCTCGCTCTCGCGGACGATGGCGTAGGCGGCCATGCCGAAGATCATCGGCGCGCCGCCGGCGGCCGCACGCCGGGCCTTCATGTCGGCGATCTTCTGGGCGACCACCTCCACTTCGTCGCCGTGCATGACGTAGGCGTCGCACTGGCGGGCGATCATGTCCTTGGCCGCCTCGGACTCGCCGCCGGCGTAGATCACCGGCTTGCGAACTGGCTTGGGCTCGCAGATGGCGTCCTTCAGCCGGTAGCGCTGGCCCTCGAAGCTGAATTTCGGCTCGCGCCACAGGCCCGCCACCACCTGCAGCCACTCCGAGGTGCGGCCGTAGCGGTCGTCGTGCAGGTCGAACTGCAAGCCGTAGCTTTGCGCTTCCTCGGCCCACCACGACGAGACCACGTTGAGCGCCAGCCGCCCGCCGCTGATCTGGTCGATGTTGGCCGCCTGTTTCGCCAGCAGCGCCGGCTGATGGAAGTTGGGCCGCACGGCGACCATCAACTCCAGCCGCTCGGTGACGGCGGCCAGCGCCGCGGCGGTGGACCACGCGTCGAGCGCGGGCTGGTCGACGCCCTTGATGTCGTTGAGGTTCAGTTCGGCGATCAGGGTCAGGTCGTAGCCGATCTGCTCGGCGCGCTGGCAGAGCCGGCGCATGTAGTCCCAGGTCGCGGCCATGCCCTCATCGGGCACGTTGCGCAGCCAGCCGCCGAACACCGGGGCCCAGAATCCGTACCTCATGCAGCGACCTTCGCGCGGGCTTCGATCTGGTCGATCAGCCAGCTCACGAACGGCTCATGCGGATCGAAGCCCAGCACCTCGAGCGGGTTGGCGACGAAGTTGGAGAGGGCGTTGAGGTCGTAGAACCGGGCGCGGCCATCGCGGTCGTCGATCATGTACTCGATGCCGCCGACATCCATCTGGGCGGCGACGGCGAGGCGCTCCACCGCGGCGACGATTTCGGCCGGCGGCCGGTAGGCCTCGATGGTGATGGTCGGCTTGTCGACCATGCAGACGTCGGCCGGGCAAAGATCGAAGGTCGATCCCGCGCCGTTCAGCGCGATGGCGTAGAGCAGCTTGCCGTCCAGCACCTCGCAGCGGATCACCTGGGCGTCGCGCGCCGGCACATAGGCCTGCACCAGCGCGACGCCGTCGACGCCGACCGGGGTTAGTTGGTCGGCCACGGCCGCCTGGAGTTCCTCCGGCGTGTCGTAGCGGATCATGCCGGTCCCCGATCCACCAACGTTGACCTTCACCATCACCGGATAGCCGACCTCCGCCGCCAGGCGCGTCACGTCCGCCCGGCGGTGGGCGACGCGGGTCTCGGGGATGTCGAGCCCGCAGCGCGCGAAAAGGCTGAGCTGGCGGGCCTTGCTGAGGTCGTAGGCGAGCACGGCTGGCCCGTTGATCACCCGCGCCCCCTGCCCTTCCCAGTGCGCGAGCGCGGCCAGGCCATAGAACAGCGCGTGCTCGCTCTGGCGCAGGAACGACGACATCGCCAGTCGGCTCAGCACCACCGGCGCCGGCGGCGACGGATCGGCGGGATCGAAGGTGTGGTCCTGGATCGCTATCGGCGTCCAGGCGACGCCCCGCCGGTCCAGCTCGCGAAACAGCGGCTCGAACCACTGCGGATGCTCGTAGAAGACGGCAAGATCGGCCAAGGCGCGCTCCGGCTTGAGGGGCAAACCTGCGCCCGCCGCGCTTTAACGGAAGTTATGCCGCCACGCGAGGGCCACCATCTTCTCCCCTCCCCCTTGCGGGGAGGGGTCGGGGGTGGGGTGCTAGCTGGATGTCGGCCGGTGAGGCTGAGAGATGCAAGAGCGGCAGGCGTCGCGCCGACACCCCCACCCCTAACCCCTCCCCGCAAGGGGGAGGGGGACAAGGTTTTCGACCCCTAAACCTCGGCAACCACTGAAGGCTCTCGCTCCAGCATCATGTCGGTGCCCATCACCCGGTCCCAGAAGCGGAAGTAGAGGCCGAAGTTCGCGCCGTAGTGGGTGTGGTGGACGCTGTGGTGGGTGGCCGAGATCAGGCCGGCGCCGATCGGCCCTTGCACCAGCCAATCGGGCAACAGCTCGGCCCCGGCGTGGTTCAGCACCGCGGCGATGGTCATCACCGTCAGCAGCAGCACGATCACCCCCGGATGAATCGGGATGACGAAGGTGAGCGCCGGCAACAGCCACGCGCTCAGCGCCGCCTCGGCCCAGTCGAACGAGAACGAGGCGAACGGCGTCGGCTGGCGCGAGCGGTGATGGCCGGCGTGGACATAGCGGAACACCATGCGCTGGTGCATCAGACGGTGCAGCCAATAGTAGTAGGTATCCTGAAGCAGCAGATAGAGCGCGCCGCTGACGAACAGCCAAGGGACGCCGTAGCGGGCGACGTCGAGGTAGATCAGCGTGCCGCCACCGCGCCAGGCCTCCCACACCACCGCCGCCGGCAGCGCGTAGATCCAGGACGACAGCAGCGACAGCTTCAGTTCGTGGCGGATGGTCGCCGCCCTGGGGCGGTCCCGATTGAGCCGACGGCCCATCACCCGCCCGTCCTTGCGGCCCCACACCAGCCAGTAGACCGCCACGACCACCAGCAGGTAGCGCACGGCGATGGCGACGGTCAGGATGAGGGTCGTGATGAGGAGGTGGCTGATCGACATGGCATACTCGCCCCGCAAGGCGCCGACACTCGCCCCTTTTTGGGCGACTCGGTCAAGCGTGATCCGTCCATCGACGCGCACGCTGAACGCCGCTCCGACGGCACGGCCCGAGGGGAAATGTCTCGCCATTGTAATGGCGTGCCGCTAGTTTCGCCGCTCAAGCGATCGCGAGTGAGGGTGCGATGAAGCTGGGGATTGCTGCAACGCTTGCGGCGCTGGTCCTGACCGCAAGCTTAGCAATCGCTGGCGGCGGCGCGGCCTTGGCCGACCCGATCGCGGATGCGAGCGCGGGACAGGACGCGCTCAACAAGGGCGACCTGAACGGGGCCGTTAGCCTGTTCACCCGGGCGATCGACTCCCGTGGGCTGCCGCGCGCGGGTTTGGAGTCTGCCTATGTCGAACGCGCGACCGCTTACGCCGGTTTGCACAAGTACGACCTCGCCATCGCCGACCTCGACCTCGCCCAGCAGATCTCACCGGATGATCCCGACGCGCGGGGGCTGCGCAGCCAGATCCAGGGAACTGGCGCACTGACCCAAGCAGACGCGGCCCGCCGCGGCGCGGCGCTGTACGATCGCGGCGACTACGACGGCGCGCTCGCGGCGCTGGATCGTGCGGTCGCGCTGAACCCGAACGACGCGTACAGCCTCTATGAGCGCGGCCTGACCTGGCTGGCCAAGCCGGACTACAATCGCGCCCTGGCCGACTTCAACGCGGTGCTGAAACTGCAACCCAACACCTGGGGCGCGCTCGACGAGCGCGGCAACGCCTATCGCGGCAAAGGCAGCTACGACCTCGCGATCAGCGACTACAACGACGCGATCCGGCTCTACCCCAATGGCGCGGCGATCTATTTCGACCGCGGCCTGGCGCATGGGCTGAAGCGCGACACCGGCCTGGCGATCGCCGACTTCGACCGGGCCCTGGGGATGCAGCCGAACGTCGAGTCCTATCTCTACGCCCGTTGCATGATCCGCGCAGCGGCCGCGATCGAGCTCGACAAGGCGCTGGGCGACTGCAACCACGCGATCCAGATCAATCCCCAGAGCGCCGCCGACATCGACGCGCGCGGCTTCGTGCGTTTCAAGCGCGGCGAGTTCGCCCCGGCGATCAACGACACCTCCGAGGCGATCCGGCGCGATTCCCGCCGCGGCAGCGCCTTCTACGTCCGGGGTCTGGCCGAGCTGCGCAGCAACCAGACCGCCGCGGGACTGGCCGATATCCGCGCCGCGCAGGCGATCGATCCGAAGGTTGGCGACTACTACGCCAAGTGGGGCATCCGGCCGTAAGCGGACGCGAACCAGTCCGGCGCTGACGCGCCCCGACGCACTCGGGCCATCGGACAATGCCCTCGGCCGGGTGCGTGGCGGCGCGGCGCAATGTCGCGACCGCCGCCGCGTTGACGAAATCGCATCGACGGCGCGTCACCCTGCGGCCCGAGGGAAACGCGGGACCTGTGGCCAATGCGGCGTCTGAACGCCTTGCTCGACGACCGGTTCGTCGAGATCAGCCTCGGCATGGCGAAGGACGCCGTCCCACGCTTCGTGACGGCGATCGTGACCGGGACGCTGATGGCGTTCGCCGTGCGCCCCGCCGTTGCGCTGACCTGGTTCGCGATGTTCCTCGCCGCCGAGGCCTGGGTTCAAGTCGCCCGGCGTCCGATCGCCGACGCCGGATCGGGGACGGTGCTGCAGCGCCTGCACTTCGCCGTGGCCGGCGCGACGACGGGCTGCGTCTGGGTCGCGGTCTCGGCGATCTTTTGGCTGACCGGCTCGCACGTGCTGCAGATCGTTGCGTTCTGCGGTCTGTCCACCATCCTGCTCTCCGCCCAGACCCAGACCGCGCGCTCGCTGGTGATGCTGGTGCTCGTCACCGTTCCGTCGCTGGTGACGCTGAGCGTGCTGACCCTGGGCTTCAGCGGCTTCCACGGCCTCGGCCTGTTCATGGTCGGCGTCGGCCTAGTCATGCTGGTCGCGCACCTCGTCAACGGCGCGGTCATCCACCGGCAGGAGAGCGCCACCCTCGAGCGCCTGCAGCGCGAGGCGGTGGCCGCGAACGAGGCCAAGTCGGCGTTCCTGGCGATGATGAGCCACGAGATCCGCACGCCGATGAATGGCGTGCTCGGCATGGCTCACGCGCTGGCGCAGACCCCGCTGAACGACGAGCAGCGGGGGCAGATCGATATGCTGACCCGCTCGGGCGACGGCATGATGACCATCCTCAACGACATCCTCGACCTCTCGAAGATCGAGGCGGGCCGGCTGACGCTCGAGGCCACCGTGTTCGACCTGTCCGACGTCGTGAACGGCGTGCAGACGCTCTGGATCGGTCCGGCGCGCGAAAAAGGGCTGGAGCTCGCCTGCGAGATCGCACCGAGCGTACCGCGCTGGGTCATGGGCGATCCGACGCGGGTGCGGCAGATCCTGATCAACCACGTCTCCAACGCGGTGAAGTTCACCGAAAGCGGCGCCGTCACCGTCCGCGTTTCGGCCGGCGATGACGATCTGGTGCTGATCAGCGTGCGCGACACCGGCATCGGCTTGACGGCACCCGAGCAGGACCGGCTGTTCCAGGCGTTCTCGCAGGCCGACGCCTCGATCACCCGGCGGTTCGGCGGCACCGGGCTTGGCCTGTCGATCAGCAAACAACTGGTCAGCCTGATGGGCGGTTACATCAGGGTCGAAAGCGCGCCGGGCATGGGGACGGAGTTCAGCATCGTCCTGCGCCTGCCCGCCGCCGCCGCGCCGCCGGCGCAGGCGGCGCGCGCCGAAGTCGACCTCGGGCGCCTGCGCATCCTCGTCGCCGAGGACAACCGGATCAATCAGGCCGTGGTCCAGGCCGTGCTTGGCGCGATCGACGCCGAGGTGGACCTGGCCGACGACGGCGCCGAGGCGCTGCGCCTGCTGGGCCTTCAGAGCTACGACCTGGTGCTGATGGA
>DATNIH010000203.1:0-4279 GCA_035604515.1 Caulobacteraceae bacterium
ACATGGCGTTCGCGCCGGAAGGAGCCCTCGCGTGAGCCTCGAAGGCCTGGACGCCCTGGCCGGCGCCATCGGCGCAGACCGGATCGAGCGCAATCCCGCCAGGCTAGACGCCCGGCGGCACGACTACTGGGCGCTGAGCCATGTCCGCGACTTCGTTGGCGCGCCCGCGCCGCGGCCCGGCGCCCTCGTCCGTCCACGGAACGTTGCCGAAGTCCAGGCGGTGCTACGCTTTGCCAACGAGCGGCGAGTCGCGGTGATCCCGTTCGGCCTCGGCAGCGGCGTGGTGGGCGGCGTGATCGCCGCGCAGGACGCCATCGTGCTCGACATGGGCGCGATGGACGCGGTGCGCTTCATCGATCCGGTCAACCTGCTGGCCGGGTTCGACGCGGGCCACAACGGCCTGGCGGCCGAGGAGGCGGTGGCGGCCAAGGGGCTGACCATCGGCCACTGGCCGCAGTCTGTGGCGGTCAGCAGCGTCGGTGGCTGGGTGGCGACGCGGGCGTCGGGCCAGCTCTCCACCGGCTACGGTAACATCGAGGACATCGTCCATTCCATCGAGGCGGTGCTGCCCAACGGAGATGTGGTCACGCTCGGCAAGGGTCCGCGCGCCTCGGCCGGGCCCGACCTGCGTCACCTGATGCTGGGCTCGGAAGGCACGCTCGGCGTGATCACCGGCGTCACCTTCTCGCTCCGCCGCGCGCCCGAAGCCAAGGCGGTGAGCTGCTTTGAGGCGCCGACCATGCGCGCCGGCTTCGAGCTGCAGCGCGAGATCGTCCAGCGCGGCTGGCGCCCGCCAGTGATGCGCCAGTACGACGAGCGCGAGAGCCGCCGCCAACACGGCGAGGCCAAGGCATGCCTGATCATGCTCGCCCACGAAGGCCCTGCGGCGCTGGTGGCGGCGGAGCAGGCGGCGGTCGCGGCGTTGGCCGCTGACGCCGGCGTCGCCACCGCGCCTGGTGAGATCGTCGAGCGCTGGTTCGAGCATCGCAACACGGTGCCGAGCTGGGACGCGTTGCTTGCCCGCGGCCTGGTGGTCGATACGGTCGAGGTCTCGGCCGCCTGGACCCAGATCGGCGACGTCTACGACGATGCGGTGGCGTCGCTGAAGGGGATCGAGGGCCTGATCGCCGGCTCGGCCCACTCCAGCCACGTCTACCGCAGCGGGCTCAATCTCTACTTCACCTTCGCCGTCCAGACCTCCGCGCCGGCGCAGATGGAAGCAGCCTACCTGGAGGGTTGGCGGCGGATCATGGACGCGACCGCGCGCCACGGCGGCAGCGTCGCGCACCATCATGGCGTCGGCCGCGTGCGCCGCGACTGGCTGGCGACCGAACTCGGAGACACTGGCGTTTCCCTGCTGCGTCGGGTGAAGGCCGCGCTCGATCCGAACGGCATCATGAACCCGGGCGTGTTGCTCCCCGATGGGTGAGCTGCTGCTCGGCCTCGATATCGGCACGACCTCGCTGGGCGCCGGCCTGTTCAGCCGGGACGGCAAGCTGCGCGCGTGGTCGTCGCGGCGGCTGACGACCCGCTCGCCGGGTCCCGGCCGGCTGGAGCAGGACGCCACTGCGATTTGGCGCGCAGCGGTCGCGGTGATGCGGGGCGCGCTGACCCAGGCGGGGCGGACTGCGGACGACCTTGCCGCGATCGGCGTCACCTCCCAGCGCACCAGCGCCGTGGTGTGGGACCGGCGCACTGGCCGGCCGCTCACGCCGCTGGTGCTGTGGAGCGATCTGCGCGGGGCCGAGCGCGCGACTGAGCTGCGTGGCCAGGGCTTCTTCGTCGCCCCACAGCAGGCGGCCGCGAAGCTGGAGGCGATCTTCGCCGGCGTCGAACGCCGCGATGACCTCGCCTGGGGCAACATCGACAGCTATCTGATCTGGCGGCTCAGCGGCGGCGCGGCCCACGTCACCGACCGCAGCCAAGCGTGGCCCACCGGCTACCTGGATCTGATGACCATGGGATGGAACCAGGCTTTGATCGCGCTTCAGGGCCTGGATGCGGCGACGTTTCCGCGGCTGGTCGACACCTGGGGTCCCATCGCCGTGACGGCGTCGTCGGTGCTCGGCGTTCCCGTGCCGATCGCGGCTGACATCGCCGATCAGCAGGCGGCGCTGGTGGCCCATGGCGGCCAGGCGGCCAAGGTCACCTATGGCACCTCCGCGACGCTCGACCTCGGCACCGGCGCCGAGCTGGTGCTGAAGGACTTCTCCGCCCCGCCCTTCGTGGTGTCTTCCGTCGCCGGCGAGGCCCGTTTCTGCATCGAGGGCATGGTCTACACCGCCGGCGCGGCGCTCGACTGGGTGCGCGGGACCATGCGGATGGGCGCTCCGGCGGCTCTCGATGCGCTGGCGGCCAGCGTCTCGGACACCGGCGGCGCATGGTTTCTGCCGGCGCTGCAGGGATTGGGCGCGCCGCACGGCGATGCGGCCCGGCGCGGCGCGATCGGCGGCCTGAGCCTGGGGGCCAGCCGCGCTCATATCGCCCGGGCAGCCCTGGAGGGCGTGGCGTTCCGCACCCGCGAGGTGTTCGAGCACGTGCATGCGCTGGCGGTTCGCGATCCGCCGCCGGCGCTGGGCGCGGACGGCGGCATGGCGGGCAGCGATGTGTTCCTCCAGATCCAGGCCGACCTGCTGGGCCATCCGCTGCGCCGCCATGCGGTGCGCGAGGCCACCGCCTGCGGCGCGGCGATCTGCGCCGCCCGCGGCGTCGGGCTGCTTGACGCGGACGAGACTGGAGACTTCGTCGCCTACGAGCGGACGTTCGAGCCGGCGATCGGCCGCGACGAGGCCGACGGCCGTTTCACCGCGTGGAAGCAGGCCGTATACGGATGACCGTGATGGAAGCGCCGCCATGAAGCTCTACCAGACCTACACGTCACCGTTTCCGACCCGGGTTCGCCTGGTGCTCTACGCCAAGGGACTTTCGCCGGAGATCATCGAGCCGCCCGGCTTCCACGCGACGGTCGAGTCCAAGGGCGACTACTACGGCATCAACCCGATCGGGCGGGTGCCGGCGCTGGTCACCGACGACGGGCGGGCGCTTCCGGAGTCGGAGGTGATCTGCGAGTACCTCGAGGACGCCTACCCCGACCCGCCGTTGCTGCCGCAGGATCCCTGGGGCCGCGCGCAGGTGCGGCTGATCTCGCGCCTGTGCGACTTCTACCTGGTGATGGCGATGGTCCCGTTGTTCACCGCCTCCGGCCAGTCACGCAAGCGCTGGGACCGCGCGGCGATCGACAAGGCGCTGGCGGCGGTGGAGACCGCGCTCGGCTACATCGAAGCCTACGTCGGCGAGGCCGGGTACGCGGTAGGTGATAAGCTGACCTGGGCCGACGGCGCGCTGACGCCGCAGCTGATGCTGGCCTACGAGTGGGCGCCGACGCTGTTCGGGTCAGCGAGCCCACTCGGCAAACACCCCAAGCTCGCCGCCTACTGGACCGCCATCGCCGCTGACCCGATCGTCGCGCGCCTGCTCAAGGAAACGCGCGACGCTGTGGCGCACGAACAGGCCAACGCCAAGGCGATCGCCAAAAGCCGGGCGTAAGTCACAGCCGCTCGGCGGCGCGACGTTGCTCGTAGGCCTTCAGGTGCGCATAGGCGATGGCGTGCAGCGTGTCGTCCAGGCCGTGGGCCCGCGCCCTGGCGAGCATGTCGCCCAGGATATGGTCGGCTTCGACTGGCCCACCGCGTTCGAGGTCGCGCAGCATCGAGGCCGTATACGCGGAACCCGCATCGGAGAAGATGCCACGGTACTCGGCCATGAACGCCTCGGACGGCGGGTGACCGGCCCTCGCGGCGATCTCGGCATTGGCCTCGAGGAACCGGCGCAACAGTTGCGCCCCGCCGTCGGCGCGAACGATCTCCCCGACATTCGCGCGCATCAGGCAGGTCATCCCGGCCGCCGTGGCCAAGTGGACGACCTTCTCCCACATCGCCTGCATCACGTCCGAACTGGCCGTGGCCAGCACCGACGTGCGATCGAACGCCGCCTTGAGCGCGGCGACCCTGTCGCTCAAGCCGCCGTCCTGTTCGCCGAAGGTGACGAACCGCCAGTCGTTGAGGTGCTGGATCACGCCGTCGGGCGTCAGCGTCACCGCGATCTTGGCCAGGCCGCCCAGCACGCGCTCACGCCCGAAGGCGCCGTTCAGCGCTTCGATGTGGGCCAGGCCGTTGAGCAGGGGCAGGATCGCCGTTTGCGGTCCCACCGCCGGCCGGATGGCCTCGATAGCGGAGGCAAGGTCGTAGGCCTTGCAGGTCAGGATCAGCACATCGACCGG
>DATNIH010000204.1:0-3082 GCA_035604515.1 Caulobacteraceae bacterium
CTAGTCGTCAGGCAAGGCCTTGTCTCGCTGCGCTCGCGGTGGAGGAGCGGGTGCAGATCGGCTATGCCGCCAGCATGACCCAGCCCCTCCCGCCCCGTCCGCGCAAAGAGCCTAGGCGCATCGAGCAGCTGGGGCGGGTGCGCATCGACGACTACGCCTGGATGAAGGACGACGACTGGCAGCAGGTGCTGCGCGACCCGTCCAAGGTGAAGGCGGAGGTGCGTGAGCATCTGACCGCCGAGAACGCCTACGTCGCCGCGGTGCTGGCGGGCACGGAGGGCCTGCAGGCGCGGATGTTTGAGGAGATGAAGGGGCGGATCAAGGAGGACGACGCCTCCGTGCCCGACCCCGACGGCCCGTTCGAATACCTCAGCCGCTACGAGATGGGCGCCCAGCATCCGCGCCACCTGCGCCGGCCGCGCGGCGGCGGGAACGGCGACGAACTGCTGCTGCTGGACGAGGACGCGGGCGCCAAGGGCCACGCCTACTTTTCGGTCGGGGCGGCGGAGCATTCGCCGGACCATGCGCTCTACGCGTGGGCGGAGGACACACAGGGCTCAGAGTACTACCGCATCTCGGTCAAGGACCTGGCCACCGGCGAAACCCTGCCGGGCGCGATCGAGAACGCCTACGGATCGTTCGCCTTTTCGCCCGACAGCGCCTGGCTGTTCTGGATCTGGCGCGACGAGAACGCGCGGCCCTCCAAGGTCTTCCGCCGGCCGGCGCGCGGCGGCGACGATGCGCTGATCTACGAAGAGCCGGACGAAGGCATGTTCCTGGGCCTCGACGTCACCGCCGACCGCAGCCACATCCTGATCCAGGCGCAGAACCAGGAGACCAGCGAGGTCTGGCTGATCCCCGCCGCCGATCCGACCGCCGCGCCGGTGGTGGCCGAGCCGCGCCGCGAGGGGGTCCGCTACAGCCTCGGGCGCTGGGATGGGCGCTGGACCATCCGCACCAACGAAAGCGGCGCGGTCGATTTCAAGCTGATGAGCTCCGACGCCGCCGTCCCAGGCAAGGCGAGCTGGCGTGACTTCATCGCCCACCAGGCCGGCCGGCTGATCGCCGGGACCGCCAGCTTCAAGAACCATCTGGTGCGGCTGGAGCGCGAGAACGCGGTCGACCGGATCGTCGTGCGTGACCTGGCCGGCGTAGAGCACGCCATCGCCTTCGACGAGCCGGCCTTCGCGCTCTCGCTCAGCGGCGGCTACGAGTACGACACTCCGCTGACCAGGTTCGTCTACCAGTCGCCGACCACGCCGCGGCAATGGTTCGACTACGACATGGCCAGCCGCGAGCGCACGCTGCGCAAGACCCAGGAAATCCCCTCGGGCCACGATCCGGCCGCCTACGAGACGCGGCGGCTCTACGCCAAGGCGGCGGACGGGGCCGAGGTGCCGATCACGGTGCTGATGCGCAAGGGTACGCCGCTCGACGGCTCGGCGCCCCTGTTGGTCTACGGCTACGGCGCCTACGGCATCCCGCAGGAGGCGTCGTTCTCGATCCGCAACCTCAGCCTGGTCGACCGCGGCTGGATCTGGGCCACCGCTCATATCCGCGGCGGCTCGGACAAGGGGTGGGGCTGGTTCCTCGACGGGCGCGGCCCAAAGAAGACCAACACCTTCACCGACTTCATCGCCTGCGCCGAGCACCTGATCGCCGCGGGCTACGGGACGGCCGGGCGCGTGGCGGCTTACGGCGGCTCGGCCGGCGGCATGCTGATGGGGGCGATCGCCAACATGCGGCCCGACCTGTGGGGTGCGATCATCGCCGCGGTGCCGTTCGTCGATGTGCTCAACACCATGAGCGACACGACCCTGCCGCTGACGCCGCCGGAATGGCCCGAGTGGGGCAACCCGCTGAAGGACGCGGCCGCCTACGACGACATCGCCGGCTACAGCCCCTACGACAACGTGGGCGCCAAGGCCTATCCGCCGATCCTGGCCACCGGCGGCCTTTCCGACCCGCGCGTGACCTGGTGGGAGCCGGAGAAGTGGATCGCGCGGCTGCGCGAGCACAGCACCAGCGCCCATCCGATGCTGCTGAAGATCAACATGGAGGCTGGCCACGGCGGCGCCTCGGGCCGGTTCGACTTCCTCAAGGAGATCGCGCTCGATTACGCGTTCGCGGTCTGGGCGATCCAGGGAGAGGCGGCGATCGCGGGGGAGCGGCCGGCTTGATCGTCCGCCCGGCGAAGGACGCGGACGTCGCGGCGGTCGCGGCGATCTACGGTCACCATGTGCTGACCAGCACGGGCACGTTCGAAGAGACGCCGCCGTCGGAGGTCGAGATCGCCGCGCGGATCGCGGCCGTCCGGGCGCTGCGGCTGCCCTATCTGGTGGCCCAGGATGAGGGTGGCCGCGTCACCGGCTTCGCCTACGCCAGCGTGTTTCGGCCGCGGCCGGCCTATCGCTACACCGCCGAGGACAGCGTCTACATTCACCCCGACTGCATGGGGCGCGGCATCGGCAAGGCGTTGGTGGCCGAGGTGATCGCCGCCTGCGCGACGCTGGGCGTGCGCCAGATGATCGCGGTGATCGGCGATAGCGCCAACGCCGGCTCGATCGGCCTGCACCGCTCGCTCGGCTTCGGTGACGCCGGCGTCGGCCGCGCGTTCGGCTTCAAGTTCGGCCGCTGGGTCGACGTGGTCTGGATGCAGAAGACGCTAGGTCCCGGCTCGGATGCGCCGCCGACGGGGGATGGGTTGGCGCTTTGACTGAGCCCACCTGTCACATAAACTATTGAAAATACTCATAGGTCGGTCATCGCCGGGCGTCAGCCCCGGCGACCCATGCACGCCCGGGGGGCGGGTCGCCGTGCCCGGCACGGCGAATGCTGCGGCGGTGGTCATGGATGGCCGGGACTGAGGCCCGGCCATGACCGTAGAGAGGATAGAGACTCTCGCCGTTCCCAGGATGACAGACTGCGGGCGCAGCAACGCCTACGGCGCCACCGTTGGGTCTGCGAGCAGGGCGGCGATGCGGCGGGCGAGGTCGGCCTTGGCGTAAGGCTTGGAGATCAGGTGCACGCCTTCGTCGAGCCGGCCCTGGTGGATGATGGCGTTGTCGGTGTAGCCGGAGGT
>DATNIH010000205.1:0-2999 GCA_035604515.1 Caulobacteraceae bacterium
TCGTCGCAGCTGGCCTGCTCGATCGGGGGCAACGTGGCCGAGAACGCGGGTGGGGTGCACTGCCTCAAGTACGGACTCACGGTGCACAACATTCTCAAGCTGGAGGCGCTGACCATCGAGGGCGAGCGGCTGACGATCGGCTCGGACGCGCTGGACGCGCCCGGCTTCGACCTGATGGCGCTGCTGACCGGATCGGAGGGCCTGCTGGCGGTGGTGACCGAGATCACCGTGCGCCTGTTGCCGCTACCGGCCGATATTCAGGCGCTGCTGGTCGCTTTCTCCGACGTGCGCCAAGCGGGCCAGGCGGTCGCAGATATCATTGCCGCCGGAATCACGCCGGCGGGGCTGGAGATGATGGATGAGCTGGCGCTGACGGCCGCCGAGCAGTTCGCCCACGCCGGCTATCCGCTGGACGCCAAAGCGATCCTGATCTGCGAGTGCGATGGCGCGGCCGGCGACGCCGAGGCCGAACTAGCTCACGTCGCCGAGATCTGCCGCGCGGCCGGCGCCAGCGAAGTGCGCCACGCCAAGGACGAGGCCGAGCGGGCGCGGCTGTGGGCCGGCCGCAAGGGCGCCTTCCCGGCGATGGGCCGGATCGCGGCGGACTACTATTGCATCGACGGCACCATCCCGCGCCGCCAGCTGCCGCAGGTGCTGGCGAAGATCGCCGAGCTCTCAAGCGAGTTCGGCCTCGCGGTCGCCAACGTGTTCCACGCCGGCGACGGCAACCTGCACCCCCTGATCCTTTACGATGCAGCCGCGCCGGGCGAGCTGGACCGCGCCGAGGCGCTGGGCGGCGCGATCCTGGAGCTGTGCGTCGCGGTCGGCGGCACCATCACTGGCGAGCACGGCGTCGGTCGCGAGAAGATCAACCAGATGTGCGTGCAGTTCACGACCGCCGAGCTCGAGGCCTTCGCCGCCATCAAGGCCGCGTTCGATCCGCAGGGGTTGCTGAACCCCGGCAAGGCCGTGCCGACGCTGGCCCGCTGCGCCGAGTTCGGCGCGATGCACGTGCACCGCGGCGAAGTCGCCCATCCCGAGCTGCCGAGGTTCTGATGGCAGGCTCAGACTCCCCTCCCCCTTGCGGGGAGGAATTGGGCGAGCGCATCCGTCGCGCCGCCGCCACGAAGGCGCCGCTGCGGATCGTCGGTGGTGGGACCAAGGCGTTCTACGGCCGCCAGGTCGACGCTGAGCCGCTGAACGTCGCCGGCCATTGTGGCGTCGTCTCTTACGATCCGAGCGAGCTGGTGGTGGTGGCCAGGGCCGGCACGCCGCTGGCCGAGATCGAGGCGCGGCTCGGCGAGTGCGGCCAGCGCCTGGCGTTCGAGCCGCCGCGTCTGGGCGAGGCCAGCACCATCGGCGGCGTGGTCGCGGCGGGGCTGTCTGGCCCGCGGCGGCCGTTCAGCGGCGCGGTGCGTGACTGCGTGCTGGGCGCGACCATCCTCGACGGCCGCGGCCAGGTGCTGCGCTTTGGCGGCCAGGTGTTCAAGAACGTCGCCGGATTCGACGCCTTCCGGCTGATGGCCGGGGCCATGGGCTGCCTGGGCGTGGTCCTGGAAGTATCGCTGCGGGTGACGCCGGCCCCGCGACGAGAGGCGGCGGTGGCGCTGGAGCTTGCCTCCGATGTGGCCCGGACGCGGGTTTGCGCGCTGATGGCCCGTCCGACGCCGCTCAGCGGCGCGTTCCACGACGGCGAACGGCTGCACCTGCGGCTGTCCGGCGGCGAGGCTGGGGTGACGGCGCTGGCGGCGGAGCTCGGCGGCGAAGAGGAGCCGCTGGGCTACTGGGACGCGGTGCGCGACCTCACCCATCCCACACTGGCAAGCCACGAACCACTCTGGCGGGTGTCGCTGCCGCAGACCGCGCCGATCCCGCCGGTCGGCGACGTTGCCGCCTGGGATTGGGCCGGATCGCTGGTCTGGATGCGCTCCAACCTGGCCGCTGAGAGCGTCTGGCAGAGCGCGGCGGGCGTCGGCGGTCACGCGACCCTGTTCCGCGGCGCCAAGGCCGGCGAGGAGGTGTTCCAGCCGCTGGCGCCGGCGATGCTGGCGCTGCACCAGCGGCTGAAGGCGGCCCTCGATCCGGCGGGCGTGCTGAATCCGGGCCGTATGTACGGGGCGCTGTAGATGCGGGCGAAGGTCACCGGGCCGCTGGCCGACACCGTCGCCGGCGCGCGAGCCGAGGCAGTGCTGCGGGCCTGCGTCCACTGCGGCATGTGCAACGCGGTCTGTCCCACCTTCCAGCTCACCGGCGATGAACTCGACGGGCCGCGCGGTCGCATCTACCTGATGAAGGGGGCGCTGGAGGGCGAGAGCGTCGGGCCGGAGACCCTGCTGCACCTCGACCGCTGCCTCGGCTGCCGGGCCTGCGAGAGCGCCTGCCCGTCCGGCGTCGAATACCACCGCCTGCTCGACGTCGGCCGGCCGTTCGTCGAGGCCAAGGTCGGGCGGCCGTTGGAGCAGCACCTCCTGCGCGACCTGATCCGCTGGGTGACGGCGGACGCGACGGTGTTTCACCTGGCGGCGACGCTGGGGCGGTTCTTCCGCCCCATCCTGCCTGACAGTCTCAGGCGCAAGGTAGACGGACTCAATCCCCGCCCCCCTGCGGGGCGGGGGCAGGGGGTGGGGGTGCAAGCGCCTACCTCACCGACTGATCCCAATGATGTCTCGACGACCGAGACCGCGCTGACACCCCCACCCCCGACCCCTCCCCGCAAGGGGGAGGGGAGGATGACACTGCTGCGAGGCTGCGTGCAGTCGGCCGCGGCCCCGCACTTCAACGCCGCGGCCAGGCGCGTCTTCGGCAAGGTCGGCATCGATCTCGCCGAGAACCCTGCCGCCGGCTGCTGCGGGGCGGTGAGTTTCCACCTGGGCGCGCCGCACGAGGCCAAGGCCCACG
Organism: Caulobacteraceae bacterium; assembly: GCA_035604515.1. Classification (GTDB taxonomy): domain Bacteria; phylum Pseudomonadota; class Alphaproteobacteria; order Caulobacterales; family Caulobacteraceae; genus Acaudatibacter. The sequence continues at coordinate 2,899 of DATNIH010000205.1, forward strand.
CCCGGCGCAACATCGACGCCTGGCTGGCCGAAATCGATGCCGGCGCGTCGGCGGTGATCGTCACCGCCAGCGGCTGCGCGGCGTTCATCAAGGACTATCCG
>DATNIH010000206.1:0-5023 GCA_035604515.1 Caulobacteraceae bacterium
GCGGGCTGACGACGCCATCGCCGCCACCCCCGCCGCCACCACCACCTCCTCCTCCGCCACCACCCCCGCCGCCCCCTCCGCCTCCGGGCGTGCCGAGCGCCAGCAGCGCCGAGTTCCAGGCGGGCGGCTACCTTGCCCAGATGCATGCCGACGTCGCCTACAACGCCGGCGCCAGCGGCCAGGGCATCCTGATCGCCGACATCGACACCGGCGCCGATCCGACCCGCCCCGACCTCGTCGGCGCGATCTCGCCGCTTTCGACCGACATCATCGCCGGGCGAAACCAGCCGGTGGGCCCGAACGCGCACGCCGACTGGGTTTCCAGCGTGCTGGCCGCGCGCTTCAACGGCATGGGCACGATCGGCGTCGCCTATCAGTCGACCGTCCTGTCGATCCGCGCCGACACCGGTGCGGCGAGCACGTTCGACGACGCAGACATCGCCAACGGCGTCGAATATGCGATCACCAACCACGCGCGGGTGATCAACCTGTCGCTGGGCTCGCCGGGGACGTCGAGCACGCAGCTGCAGAACGCACTCTCCGACGCTGTCGCCGCCGGCATCGCCGTCACCATCTCGGCCGGCAACGAAAGCAATCCGGAGCCCGACGCGCCGGCCAATCTGGCGGTCGATCCGCGCTACGCCGGCCTGATCGTGGCCGTCGGCGCGCTCGATGAGAGCGGCAAGCTCGCCTCGTTCTCCAACCAGGCCGGCTCGGTGGCGAACGGCTTCATGGTCGCCCCGGGCGCCAACCTGTCCGCCGACTGCGACCCGACCGGTTGCGAGGTGGTCTCCGGCACCTCGTTCTCCGCGCCGCAGGTGGCCGGCGCGATCGCGCTGCTGCTGCAGGCGTTCCCGAACCTGACCGCGCAGCAGGCGCTGCAGATCCTGTTCATTTCGGCCGACGATCTGGGCGCGCCGGGCGTCGATCCGGTCTACGGCCACGGCGAGCTCGACCTCACCAAGGCCTTCCAGCCGGCCGGCGCGATGAGCGTGCCCATGGCCAGCGGCGCCCAGCGGGTGATCAACAATCCCACGGTCGGCGGCGGCGCGGGGATGCAGTCGTCAATGACCAGCGTGGCGCTCGGCGATGCGATCCAGCGCAGCCGCAACCTCACCACCGTCGGCTACGACAGCTACCAACGACTCTATGTCGTCAATCTCGCACAGGCCTATCAGCGCACGCCGGTGCGGGGACTGATCTCGGCCCAGCCGTCAATCCGGGGGACCCAGGCCAGCGCGCTGACGCCGAGCGGCGCGACGCTCAGCTTCGTCGGCGGCGGCTCGATCGCGCCATCGCCGGACCAGCATACGGATCGCACCTTCACCACCAACGCCGATCCCAGCTACGCCCAGGTCGAGGCCACCGCCGGCCGGCTCAGCCTGATGGCCTGGCACGGCGAGGGCGGGATGCAGCCGGACTTCGGCGAGCCGCGCGACGCCTTCCAGGCGATCGCCGCGCCCGATCAGGTCGAGGCGGCGAAAGTGAACTTCGGTCAGGTCTCGATCACCGCCGAAGGCGGAAGCGGCGAGAGCCTGCCGCCGCTGGCCACCACGCCCCAGAAGGGCCCGAGCTACGCCAGCTTCGACGCGGACTTCCGCGGCAAGGGCTTCGGCGCGCGCATCGGCTTCGGTGCGCTGAGCGAGCCGGAGGGGCCGCTTGGATCGACGCTGACCGGCGCCTTCGCCGCCCCGGCCACCACCCGCTATGCGACGATCAGCGCCAACGCCGTCGTCCGCGCCGCCACGCTCTACGGCGACGCCGCGTTCGGCCACACCCAGTTCACCGGCGCCCAGCTGCGGCTCGACAACTCGCTGAGCTCGTCCTGGCGCGTCGGCCTTGCCAGCCCCTGCGCCGCCGCCTGGCGGGCCTGCTCGAACTTCGGCCTCGAGCTGGCCCAGCCGCTGCGGTTCGAGGGGGGCTATGCGTTCGCCGAGCTGGCCGACGTGCCGGCCCAGTACTTCGACCCGCTCACCTTCAGTCTGCGCCGCATCGGCCTCAGCCCATCCGGCCGCGAACTGGACCTGCGGCTGTTCACCGAGAAGGACCTGGGCGCGCTCGGGCTGCTGCGCTTCGAGGCCACCGCCGCGCGGGACGAAGGCAACATCGCCGGCGCGCCCGTGGGCGTCGGCTTCCTCACCAGCTGGAGGGTGGACTTCTAGCTAGAGCCGCAGCTCCATGGCCACGTCGGCCCGCGCGTAGGGCGAGGCTCGGCCGGTTCGATCTGGCGGAAGCCGAAGCTGCGGTAGAGGCCGAGCGCCGGCGCGAGGGCGCTGTTGGTCTCCAGATAGAGCCGTTTGGCGCCGGCTGCGCGGGACCACGCTATGCAGGCGGCCATCAGGTCGCGGCCGATGCCGCGGCCCTTGTGCGCCTCGGTCACCGCCATCTTGGCCACCTCGAAGCCGCCGGCCGGCAGGGCGATCAGCGCGCAGCAGCCGATCGCTTCGCCGTCCTCCACCGCCATCAGGATGTGGCCGCCCGGAGCGATGACCTTGCCAACCGGGTCGTCCAGCACCTCAAGGTCCTTCGCCTCGACCGCGAAGTAGTGGCTGATCCAGGCGACGTTCAGCGCCTTGAAGGCGTCAGCGTAGCGAGGATGGAAGTCGACGATCTCCATGATCCCCATGTAGAGCTTCCGCCGTCATGGCCAACCCTCTCTACGCAGCTTTGCCGACCACCATCTTCGCGGTGATGTCGGGCCTCGCCCAGGACCTCGGCGCGATCAATCTGGGGCAGGGATTTCCCGACGAGTCCGGTCCCGAGCCGATCCGCCGCCGCGCCGCCGAGGAGACGCTCAGCGGCTACAACCAGTATCCGCCCACGTTTGGCCTGCCCGCGCTGCGGGAGGCGGTGGCGGAGCACTATCGCCGCCGTCAGGACCTTGAGTTCGACTGGAAGAGCGAGGTGACGATCACCTCCGGCGCTACTGAGGCGCTGGCCGCCTGCTTCCTGTCGCTGATCTCGCCCGGCGACGAGGTGGTGCTGTTCCAGCCGCTGTACGACAGCTACCTGCCGATGGTCCGCCGCGCCGGCGGCGTCGCCAGGCTGGTGCGCCTGGCGCCGCCGGATTTCCGGCTGACCCGCGAGGCGCTCGAGGCCGCGTTCAGCCCACGAACCCGGCTGGTGGTGCTCAACAACCCGCTGAACCCATCGGCGACCGTCGCCCCGCCGGAGGACCTGGCGCTGCTGGCCGAGTTCTGCGTGCGCCACGACGCGGTCGCGGTCTGTGACGAGGTCTGGGAACATGTGGTGTTCGATGGCCTCGTCCACACGCCGCTGATGGCGATGGCGGGGATGCGCGAGCGCTGCGTGAAGATCGGCTCGGCCGGCAAGATGTTCGCGCTCACCGGCTGGAAGGTCGGCTTCATCTGCGCCGCGCCGCCGCTGACCGGCGTGATCGCCAAGGCCCATCAGTTCCTCACCTTCACGACGCCACCGAACCTGCAGGCCGCCGTGGCCTGGGGCCTGGCCAACAGCGACGACTGGTTCGCCGCCATGCCGGGCCAGCTGCAGGCCTCGCGCGACCGGCTGACCGACGCATTGCGCCGCGAGGGCTTCGCGGTGCTGCCGAGCAAGGGCACCTACTTCCTCAATGTCGACCTGGCGGCCTCGGGCGTCGCCGAGGACGACATGCAGTTCTGCCTGCGGGCGGTGAAGGAAGCCGGCGTCGCGGCGATCCCGATCTCAGCCTTTTACGAAGAGGCGCCGGTGACCAACCTGATCCGGCTCTGCTTTCCCAAGCGCGATGAAACGCTGGACGAGGGCGCCAGGCGGCTGGCCAAGGCGCGCGAGCAGTCGATCAGATCCGGAACCGGCCCGGCGTGACGCCGAACTGCCGCTTGAACGCGGTGATGAAGGCGCTCGGGCTCTCGTAGCCGCAGTCGGCCGCCGTCACGGCGACCGGCGCGCCGGCGCTCAGGGCCGCGACGGCCGCGATCAGGCGGGCTTTCTGCCGCCAGGCTTCGAGCGTCAGCCCGGTTTCGGCAGGGAACAGGCGCTGCAGCGTGCGCAGGCTCGCGCCGGCGTGACGGGCAAGTGTGGCCAGGGGGGCGGATTCCGCCGGTGAAGTCTGTAGCCGTTCGGCCAGGGCCAGGGCGCGGCGGTCCGCCGGCAACGGCAGCGCCAGGTCCTGTGGCTGGGCTTCGACCAGCAGGTCGATCAAAAGGCCGCCGAGCCGGTCGTGTTCGGGGCGCCTCGGGTCGAGCATCCGGATCCGCAGGATGTGCAGGATCACCTCGCGCAACAGCGGCGCGACCTCCAGCACCCGTGGCCCGGCGGGCAGACGCGCGGCCAGTTCCGGCGAGATGTACAGGAAGCGCGTGGCGACCTCGCCTTTCATGACGATCTCATGCGGGACGCCCGCGGGCAGCCAGATCGCCCGCGTCGGCGGCGCGAGCCAGACGGTGGCGTCGCTGACCACCCGCATCACCCCGCTGTTGCAGAACGCGAGCTGGCCCCAGGGGTGGTCATGGCGGTGCAGGCGCATGCCGTCCGGATAGGTCGTCGCGGCCGATCGGATCGAAAAGCCGTCGCCGTAGCTCAATCGAAGACGCCTTTGTCGTATTGCATTGCGCCAACGAGGTTGCCCTCCGTGTCCTCGAAATAGACCAGCCGGCCGACGCCCTCGATGTAGATCGGCGTCGTCGCCACCCTGCCCCCCGCGGCCTCGACCCTGGCGATGGCGGCGCCGAGGTCTTCCACGCCCATGGTGGCCTCGAACCCCAGCATCCGCACGCCCGGCTTAAGCTCGCGCCGGCCTTGCAGCGCGCCGATGACGCCATCGCCGGCATTGCGCACCTGGTAGTAGTCGGGCGGTCCCCAGGGCTCGAACACCCAGCCGAAGACGCTCTCGTAGAAGGCCTTGGCGCGCTGGACGTCATCCGCGTTGAGGGCGAGATGGCGGAATTTCGCGGCCATGGCGAGGCTCCCCGTTTGTCGGCTCGCCAAGGTGGGACGATAGCCCAGGCGGCGTCAGCACGATATCGCGCCATTTTCCATCGCGCACGCGCCAAGGGCGGCCGGG
>DATNIH010000207.1:0-4482 GCA_035604515.1 Caulobacteraceae bacterium
CCGCCTCGCCCTGGCTGGCGTGGCCAGCCTCGAAGAAGTAGGCGACGCGCCCGTCAAAATCGGTGCGTTTGAACCACGAGTAAGCCGCCACCAGGCACATGCGCAGGCAGAAGGAATAGGGCGATCCAAGGTCCGGGTGAGATGGAACAATGGAACGGTACTCCGCCTCATTGACGGTGATCGAAAAGCCGTAGGCGGTCTGTTCGCGCACCCGCTTGATCAGCGCGCGTTGCAGCTTATCGCGGCGTTCGTCGGGCCAATCGGCCTCAGGTACGAAGGGCGGCTTGCCGTGGCCCTGCATAGCCGGGTTGGTATGCCAGTAGGGTAGGTTCTCGTGCTTCAGCCGTGCACCCCATTCGCGGGTGAACTCGCGAGCCTCACGCTTCTTGAAGACGTAGCCAGCCAAGCACAGAACCGACGATCCGCCGTGCGATCCGCTTTCGTCGATGTAGACTTCAGCGAGCGCCACCAGCCAGCCGCCATGAGGGACGATTGCGTCGATCAGCGCCATGCCAACCTCCGAATCGGGGGCGACACTCATACTCCGAAAACCCGGTCATTGGGTACGGGAAGTGAAACTTCGCCAATTAGGTGCGGGGTCCGGGCAGGGCCAAGGTTCCTTCCGAGATCCGCCGCAGCACCTCCACCAGCAGCCCAGGCTCGGCGGCGGTGACTTTGGCCTCAATCGCAGCCGCGTCGTCGCCAGGCGTCAGCGGCACCTCGATCTGCGCGACCGCGGGCCCGTGGTCGTACTCTTCGTCGACTACATGCACCGTAGCGCCGCTGACGGCGTCGCCGGCCGCCGCAACGGCCTCGTGCACACGGCGCCCGTACATGCCCGGACCGCCGAACTTCGGCAGCAGCGCCGGATGCACGTTGAGCACGCGGCCCGCGTATGCGCTCAGCGTCGTTGGTCCCAGCCTGCGCAGGTAGCCCGACAGCACCACCAGCTCGACGCCGGCCGCCTGCAGCGCGGCGGCGATCTCGGCGTCGGCGCGCTCGGGGTCCAGCTTGGTCGGCACGAACCGCGTCGCAACGCCCTGCTCGGCGGCGCAGGTCAGCGCCGGCGCGTCCCGGCGGTTGCTGATCGCCAGCCGCGCCTCGGCGTCCAGCTCACCAGCGGCGATGGCGGCCAGGATGGCGCGCATGCCGGAGCCATTGTTCGACGCGAGGAAACCGAGTTTAAGTCGCGTTGTTTTCACAATATATTGCCGTCCACCTGCACCAGAAAACGCATCCCGTCATAGGCGGCCGAGACGCCCCGCGGCAGTCTGGACGTCAGCTCCCCGAAGTCGAGGTCGATGTGCAGGTTGGTGAGGATAGCGTGGCGCGGTTGCAGCCGCTCGATCCAGCCCAGCGTGCGCTCGACGTGGGCGTGGGTGGGGTGCGGCGTGTAGCGCAGCGCATCGACGATCCACAGCTCGACCCCCGCCATCGCTTCGAACGCCGCGTCGTCGAGGTCTAGCACGTCGCTGGAATAGGCGATCGGCCCGAAGCGATAGCCGACGCTCCGCACCTCGCCATGGTCCTGGTCGAACGTGACCACTGGGATCGCGCCCGAGGGGCCATCCACCTGCCAGGCGACGCCGTGGGGCGGAATGAGGACCGTATCCGCAATGGCCGGATAGCCCTTCTCGCCCAGGAACACGTAGCCAAAGCGCCGCAGCATGGTCTCCGCGGTTGGCGGATCGACGTACACCGGAATGCGGGCGCGCTGCCGCATGGCGAAGGCGCGGATGTCGTCGATGCCGTGCGACTGGTCGGCGTGGTCGTGGGTCATCAGCAGGGCGTCGAGCCGTCTGGCCCCAGCCGCAGCGGTCTGCAGGCGGAACTCCGGCGCGGTGTCGACGATCACGGTCGTCCAGCGCTCGGGCCCCTCCCCCGATGGCCGCCGGATCATCATCGAGCAGCGCGTGCGGCTGTTGCGCGGATCGGCCGGATCGCAGGCGCCCCAATTACCATCGGCCCGCGGCACTCCGCCGGAGGAGCCACTGCCGAGGATCGTCACCTCCAGTTCGGCGCTCACGGCCGGGGAATCCGATCGAACAGGGCGAAGAAGGCGTCGACCGTTCGCGCCTGCGCCTCTTCGCGCCCCCAGCCGCGGATCTCCGCCAGCGCGTCCAGCACCAGACCGACATAGGCCGGCTCGTTGCGGCGGCCGCGGTGCGGAACCGGCGCGAGGTAGGGGCAGTCGGTCTCGACGATGATCCGGTCCTCAGGCATTTCCCGCGCCCGCTCGCGCACCTCGTCCGCCGTCTTGAACGACACGATCCCGGACACTGAGAACCAGGCCCCCAGCGCGGCGGTGCGGCGCAGGAGTTCGGGCCCGGACGTGTAGCAGTGCATCAAGAGCTTGAATGGCCCCTCCGCGAAGGCGTCCTCCAGGATGTTGGCCATCACCTCGTCGGCCTCGCGGGCGTGCACCACCAGCGGCAATCCCGTCTGGCGCGCCGCCGCGATGTGGGCGCGGAACACCGCCGCCTGCACCGGTCTTGGCGACAGATCGTAGTGGAAATCCAGCCCGGTCTCGCCGATGCCGACCGCCCTGGGGTGGTCCGCCAGCTCAATCAGGCGCCCCGGCTGCAGGTCCGGCTCGTCCTTGGCCTCATGCGGGTGGATGCCGACCGTGTGCCAGATGTCGGGGTTGTCCTCCGAGAGGCGGCGGATCGCCGGCAGCGACGAGAGCCGGTCGCTGATGGTCACCATCAAGCCGACGCCGGCCGCCCTCGCCCGCGCGATCACGGCCTCGCGGTCGGCGTCGAACTGCGGGGCATGCAGGTTGACGTGGCTGTCGATCAGCATGCTGGCCTAGCTGAGCGCGCCAAGACGGCCGAGCGCGGTGAAGAAGGCGTCGCCGCGGTCGAGATTGATGCCGTCGACCTCGCCCGGCAGGTCGCTCAGCATCGCCCAGGCCTCGGCCCAGCGGTCGAACGCCCCGCGGCCGTCAAGGGCCGCCGCGACCGCGCGCTCGTGCAGCGCCGCGGCGATGCGGTCGATGGCGAGGGCGAAGCGCTGCGCCCCCTCGGGGCCGCGAAAGCCGTCCGCCATGTGCTGCGCCGCCGCGTTGTCGAGCGCCGGCAGCTTGTCGACGATTTCGCGCGCGGCCCTGTCAATCTCCAGAGCGTTCGCCTGCGCCAGCCGCAGCGCCCGCCCCGGCGCGCCCCTGGCCATGCGCAGATAGCCGTGCGCCTCCTCGATCGTGACGTCGCCCTGCGCCATCAGCCAGCGCACCGCCGCCTCGGTCGCCGGCGCAGGGAACACCAGGCGGCGGCAGCGCGACTTGATGGTCGCCAGCAACGCCCCCGGCCGGCTCGACACCAGCAGCAGCACGCCGCGCTCCGGCGGCTCCTCCAGCGTCTTCAGCACCGCGTTGGCGGCGTTGGCGTTCAGGTCGTCGGCAGTGTCGATGATGGCGACGCGATAGGCCGCGCGGCCCGGCGACTTGGAGAAGAACTCCGGCAGCGCGCGCGCCTCGTCGACCGGAATCGACTTGCGCCCCCTGCCCTCGCCATCTTCCCGCTCCAGCACCATCAGGTCGGGATGGGCGCGGCCGGCGACCTGGCGGAACACCGGATCTTCCGGATCAGCGCCCAGGGGTCCGAACGCTGGCTCTGGCCTGGCGCCCAGCAGCCGCCGCGCCGCGCGGTAGGCGAAGGTCGCCTTGCCGACCCCCTCCGGCCCGACCAGCAGCCAGGCGTGATGCAGCCGCCCGCGCTCCAGCGCCTCCAGGAACGCCAGCTCGGCCGTCTCGAGGCCCTCCAGACGCGCCGCGTCGCGCGGGTGCGCCAGATCGCTCATGGGGCCAGCCGCGCTTCCACCGCCGCCCAGATCGCCGCCTCGACCGTCTCGACGTCCTGGCTGGCGTCGATCACCACGCAGCGGTCGGCCTCGACGCGGGCGATGGCCAGGAAGCCCTCGCGCAGGCGCTGATGGAACGCTGCGCCCTTGGCCTCGAACCGGGTCTCGGCGTGGTTGCGGGCCATGGTGCGCGCCATGCCGACGTCGGCCGGCAGGTCGAGGATCAGGGTCAGGTCGGGCCGGGTCTCGCTCAGCACATGCCGCTCCAGCGTCTGGATCAGCGAGGCCGGCGCGCCGCCGCCGGCGCCCTGGTAGGCGCGGGTGGAGTCGGCGAAGCGATCGCTGACCACCCAGGCGCCCGCGGCCAGCGCCGGGGCGATGGCGCGCTCGATGTGGTCCCGGCGCGCGGCGTACATCAGCAGCGTCTCGGTTACCGGCGACCAGCGGTCGACCTGGCCGGTGACCAGCAGCTCGCGGATGGTCTCGGCGCCCGGCGATCCGCCTGGCTCGCGGGTCACGACCACCGCCTTGCCCAGCGCCGTCAGCCGCTCGCCCAGCCGCCGGGCCTGGGTCGACTTGCCGGCCCCCTCGCCGCCTTCCAAGGTGATGAAACGACCCTGCGCCACCGCCCTAAATGGGCCGCGTCCCGCCGCTTTGTCCAGAACCGCAAGTGCGCCATGGCGC
>DATNIH010000208.1:0-17622 GCA_035604515.1 Caulobacteraceae bacterium
CGACGGGTTCGGCGCCCTGACCGGGGCGGAAGTCAGCGCGCTCGGCCTCATCGCCGCGCACCTGGAGACCACCCAGGGCGGGCGGATGCCGGCGCTGTCGGCCCCGCGCCGCGCCGGCGAGGCCGACGTGATGGCGATCGATCCAGCCACCCGCGCCAGCCTGGAGATCGAGCGCGCCCAAGTCTCGGCGGGGGTGGGAGGCGGGCGCGAGGGCTCGCTGCTCGCAGCCATCGACCGCACCGTCACCGCGCCGGGCGCGCGGCTGCTGGCAGCCAGACTCTCCCGGCCGCTGATGGCGCCTGAAGTGATCGAGCGGCGGCTGGATGCGGTCGACTGGCTGCTCGCCCGCCGCGCGCTGCGCCAGAAGCTGCGTGCGGCGCTGAAGGGCGCCGGCGACATGGCGCGATCGCTCTCGCGCCTGGCGCTGGGCCGTGGCGGCCCGCGCGACCTGGCCGTGCTGCGGGACGGGCTGAGGATCGGCGAAGCGGTCGCCGGGCTGATTGGCGAGGCGCGCGAGCCGCTGGCGCCGCCGGCGGAGGCGATCGAAGCGGCGTGCCTCGCCTTGGTTCCGGCCGCCGCGCTCGCGGCATTCGCCGCGGCGCTCACCGCCGGGCTTGACGCCGACCTGCCGCTGCTCGCCCGCGACGGCGGCTTCGTTGCGGCGGGCGTGCGGCCCGAGCTCGACGAAGCGCGCGCCTTGCAGGGTGACAGCCGCCAGGTGGTCGCGGCGCTGGAGGCGCGCCTCGCCTACGAGACCGGCGTGCCGCTGAAGGTGCGCCACAACGCGGTGCTGGGCTACTTCCTGGAGATCGGCGCCGCGAAGGCCGAACCGCTGCTGCGGCCGCCGCTGTCGGCGCAGTTCATCCATCGCCAGACCATGGCTAACCAGGTGCGGTTCACCACCGTCGAGCTGGCCGACCTCGATACCCGGATCGCCCGGGCGGCCGATCGCGCCGTGGCGATGGAGCTGGAGATCTTCGAGGGCTGGCGCGCGGAGGCGCAGGCGCTGGCGCGGCCGATCCAGGCGGCGGCCGAGGCGCTGGCGGTGCTCGACGTAGCCGCCGCCCTAGCGGAATGGGCGGAGGAGGCCGGCGCCGTCCGCCCGCGGGTCGACCGCTCGCTGGCGTTCGAAGCGGAGGCCGCGCGCCACCCGGTGGTCGAGGCCGCGGTGAAGCGCGCCGGCGATCCCTTCACCCCCAACGACTGCCGGCTGGACGCCGCCGGCGAGGCCGGGGCGCGGCTCTCGATCGTCACCGGGCCCAACATGGCCGGCAAGTCGACCTTCCTGCGCCAGAACGCGCTCTTGGCGATCCTGGCCCAGGCCGGCTGCTTCGTTCCGGCCAAGTCGCTGCGGCTGGGCGTGGTCGACCGGCTGTTCAGCCGCGTCGGCGCCGGTGACGACCTGGCGCGCGGCCGCTCGACCTTCATGGCCGAGATGGTCGAGACCGCCGCGATCCTGACCCAGGCGACGCCGCGCTCGTTCGTGATCCTCGACGAGATCGGCCGCGGCACCGCCACCTACGACGGCCTGGCCATCGCCTGGGCCTGCGCCGAGGCGCTGCACGACGTCAACCGCTGCCGCGCGCTCTTCGCCACCCACTACCACGAACTGGCGGCGCTGGAGCAGCGCCTGGCACACGTCTCCAACCTGTCGCTGCGGGCCAAGGAGTGGAACGGCGATCTGGTGTTCTTGCACGAAGCTGGGCCGGGTCCGGCCGACCGCTCCTACGGCGTGCAGGTGGCCAAGCTGGCCGGCGTGCCGCCCGCCGTGGTCGCCAGGGCCCGCCAGGTGCTCGAGCGGCTGGAAAGCGAGGCGGTGGCGCACCAGGACCTCGCCGAACTGCCGCTGTTCGCCGCCATGGCTGCGCCGGCCGCGCCGGCCTACCGCGCCGGCCCGAGCCCCGTCGAGGCGGCGCTGGCGCAGCTCGATGTCGACGGCATGAGCCCGCGCGAGGCGATGGACGCGCTCTACCGGCTGAAAGGTCTCGCGGGTTCATGACCACGCTGATCCTGGTCCGCCACGCGCAGAGCGCGCCGGACCCCGCGCTGCCGGAACGCGAATGGCCGCTGTCCGAGTTGGGCAAGCAACAGGCCGACAGTTTGCCGGCGGCCCTGGCCGAGCTCGGCGTCGACGCGCTGGCCTCTAGTCCCTACCGGCGGGCGATCGACACCTTACGTCCGTACGCCGATCACGCAGGCCTCGAGATCGCGCTCGACGAGGACCTGCGTGAGCGTGCGTTGGGGAACTGGATGGCGGACATTGCCGACGCCGAGGAGGCCGTGCGCCGCATGCACGCCGACCTCGACTTCCAGCGCGTGGGCGGCGAGAGCGGCCGCGCCTGCGTCGCCCGGTTCGAGGCGGCTCTGGCCCGCGTCGTCGCCGCCCACCCGGGCCGCACCATCGCCGTGGGCTCGCACGGCGGCGTGCTCGGCCACCTGATCGCGCGCCAGGGCGTCGCCCTGCCGGACGCTTTCTGGAAGCGCATCAGGAACCCGCACCTGTTCATCTTCGACGCTGGCGCCGGCCTGCGCTGGGTGGACGAGCGCACCTTCGACGGATCGCCGCGGCTGCTGCCCGCCTGAAATGAACGACGGCTGAACGCCGCGCTCAGGGCTCTCTCAGCCAGCCTGGCGCATCCTTCACGCCATCGAGCCTCCTTGGGCTCGTCACTGGCGAAGAAGGGATTGCGAGATGCGTGTCGATTGGGTCCTGCTGAACGAAGCGGCCCAGGCTCAGGTCCAGGTCGGCGACGTGGTGAGCGTCGAGGCCGGGGGCGCCCCGACCTACCGGGTGCTGCGCCTGGCCGACGGCCGCGCCTGGCTGCGCGACGAGAGCCGCCAGATGGACTGCATCGCCTCGCTCAGCCAGTTCCACTGGAAAGCCAGCCTCTACCGATATTGAGCCCTTCCGGCAGGCCCCCTCCACCACTTCGTGGTCCCCCTCCCCCGATGGGGGAGGAGATTGGGTCAGCGCCTTACTTATCCTCGCCCGTAGGGGGAGGGGGCTGCCGCCGCACTGAAGGTCACGACAAGCACTCCGCCCCGCCGATCCGCCTGACGGTCCCCTCGGCCGCGTCGATCTTGCGGTCGCGGCGACGGACGTAGGATCCGGGATCGATCACCTGCCACTTCAGCGGACTGGGCAGGATGGCGATCAGGCGCGCGGCCTGGGCCGGGTTCACCTCCCTGGCGCTGACGTGGAAATACTTCTGCGCCGCGGCTTCGACGCCGTAGACGCCCGGGCCCATTTCCACCGTGTTGAGATAGACCTCCATGATCCGCTGCTTGCCCCAGACCAGCTCGATCAGCACGGTGAAGTAGGCCTCGAAGCCCTTCCTCACCCACGAGCGCTCAGGCCACAGGAACACGTTCTTGGCGGTCTGCTGGCTGATGGTCGAGCCGCCGCGGATCTTGCTGGGCTTCTTGTCGTTGTGGCTGGCCGCCTTCTCGATGGCGTTGAGATCGAAGCCGTGGTGGCTGCAGAACTTGGCGTCCTCGGCGGCGATGGCGGCGCGCGGCAGCGCCGGCGACATCTGCGAGAGTGGCCGCCAGCGGTGGTCCACGCCCCGGCCCTCCATCATCCCCTCGACCATCAGAATGGTGATCGGCGGCGGGATGAAGCGATAGACGATCACCGCCAGCACCGGACCGACGATCAGGATCGTCGCCAGGGTCACCAGGAAGTTGCGGATCAGGCGGCCCCAGCGGATGCCACCGCCCGGCCGCGCCGGCTTTCGCGCCATGTTCGCCTTTCGTTACGCCACCCGCTGATGCTAGCGAATGGATCGCGCCGCGGGCCGGCGTCAAGCGCGGGAGAGAGTTCATGGATGTCGCCGAGGCGGTCCGCAAACGGATGTCGGTGCGCGCATTCAAGCCGGACCCGGTGCCGGGCGAGGTGGTCGCGCGCCTGCTGCAGACCGCCGCACAGGCGCCCTCCGGCGGCAACCTGCAGCCCTGGCGCGTCTACGCCCTGGCGGGTGAGCCGCTGGCGGAGTTCAAGACGCTGGTCGCCGCCACGCCGATGGAAGAGCCGGAGTACGACGTCTATCCGCCCAACCTGTGGGACCCGTTCCGCACCCGCCGGTTCGTCTGCGGCGAGGACCTTTACGCCTCGATCCAGATCGGCCGCGAGGACCGTCCGGCCAGGTTTCGGCAGCTGGCGCGCAACACCCTGTTCTTCGACGCCCCGGTGGGCCTGTTCTTCTGCCTCGACCGCAAGCTCGGTCTGCCGCAGTGGGCCGATCTCGGCATGTACATGCAGAGCTTCATGCTGCTGGCCGTCGCCGAGGGCCTGGCCACCTGCGCCCAGGAGTACTGGGCCCGCTACCCGCGGACCGTGGCCAAGTTCGTCGGCATGCCCGACGACCACATGCTGTTCTCCGGCATGGCGCTCGGCTACGCCGACGAGACGCACCCGATCAACAACTGGCGCACCCGCCGCGATCCGCCGGAGGTGTGGCTGGACATGACCGGCTTCGACTAGGCGAGCGCCTCGACCGGAATGTCCGCGACGCCGGCGCCGCCCTCCTCGTCGCCCCAGGCGATGCGATCGCCGGCCAGCGCCAGGGCGGTGATCGGCGGGCCGGTCTCGGTGCGGATCTCGGCGCGGCGGCCGCTCGCCACATCGCTGACCCAGACCCGGCCGTCGTTCAGGCCCACGCCCAGCCGCGTTCCCTCCGGCTCGGCGGCGACGCGGATGACCAGCGCGGTCTCATCGAAGCCGATCTCCATCGCCTGCTTGCCCATCGGCCCATCGTTCCCGGCGAACGGCCAGATCACCACGCCCGGCGCGCCGGCGGTGGCGAGCATCTTGCCGCCGCCCAGGAACACCAGGCTGCGGACCTTGGCCGGGTAGCCGCCCATGCGCATGTCGCGGGCGTCGGTGAGCCGCCAGCCGTGCAGCGCGTTCTCCTGCATCGACGACATCAGGAACTTGCCGTCCGGACTGAACAGGACGCCGATGTGCGAGCCGGCCCAGCGCAGCATCACCGGCTGCTGCTCGGCGATCCGCGCGTACCAAAGGGCCGCCCCGCCGTAGGTCGCCACCGCCAGCCGGCGCGCCCTAGCGTCCAGCGCGACGTCGGCGACTGAGCGCTCGTGAGTGAAGACGCGCGAGAAGGCGGGGTCGGTCAGGTCGATCACCCGCGCCTCGCGCCCGGCGCCAAAGGCGACCAGGCTGGCGCCTGGCTGCGCCGCGAGGCTCTCGACCCAGCGGCCCTTCGCCTCGGCCAGCACCTCGACGCCCTCCGGGCGCGACCAGACCAGCCGTCCGTCATCGCCGCCTGACAGCATGCCGGGCGCCGTCGGATGACGCACGGCCGCCAGCACCGCGCCGTCGTGCGCCGCTTGCCGCGCGCCGCCTTCCCAGCAGACCTGGCCGTCGCCGAGCGCGAACACCGCCTGGCCATCGGCGTCGAACTGGCAGGCGGTGACGTAGGCGTTGAATTGCAAATCCATCGCCGCGCCATAGCCTAGTCGCGGCCGGCTTGCCCAGGCGCCCGCTTCAGGCGGCGGCCCGGATTCTCGTTTCCGTAGACTTTACTTCCGCGAAGTTCCGGGCAATGGGTGGCGCCAAGTGGGCGGCCGACACGGCCTGCGCAAGGGAGTGACTGATGGCGGCGAAGCTCTCCGGGGGCGGCAAGAGGAAGTTCACCCTCGGGCAGAACGCGGACATCAACGTCACGCCGTTCGTCGACGTGATGCTGGTGCTGCTGATCATCTTCATGGTCACCGCGCCGCTGGCCACGGTGTCGATCAAGATCGACATCCCGCCGGCCCAGGCCCCGACCACGCCGTCCAAGCCGCCGACCTACATCTCGATCGCCAACGACGGCGAGCTGTTCGTCTCGTTCGCGACCGGCCCGACCTCGACCGAGATGCACCCGACCACGCTCGACACCATGGCCGTCTCCGTCGCCCAGTCGCTCGGCGTCGCCAATCCGACCACCCAGCAGGTGTTCATCCGCGCCGACCCGCACGTGAAGTACGGGATCTTCATGTCGGTGGTGAACCGCCTGCAGATCGACGGCTACTACAAGATCGGCCTGATCTCGGAAGAAGTGCAGAGCTAGCAACGCTCCTTAGCGCCTGTCCCGAAGCGGGGGAGGAGCGACGCAGGATCAGGCCGCGCAGCTCAGAAAGCCCACGCGCAGCAGCGCCTCGTCGAGGTTGCGGCCGATGAAGACCATGCGGCTGGAGCGGTCCTCGCCCTCGCGCCAGGGCCGCTGGAAGTCGCCCTCCAGGATCATGTGCACCGCCTGGAACACCAGGCGCCGGTCGTCGCCCTTGACGCTGAGGATGCCCTTGGCGCGCAGGATGTCGGGCCCCTGGCGCGCCAGCAGGTCGTTGAGCCATGCGGTCACCTTTTGAGGATCGACCGGCCGGTCGGTGCTCAGCGCGACGCCCTTGATGTCGTCGTCGTGCTGGTGGTCGTGGTGATCGTGATGGTGGTGATCATGATCGTCGCAATCGTCGTCGTGCACATGGCCGGGCTCGCCGTGCGCGGGGTTCAGGAACTCCGGCTCCAGCTCCAGGATGCGGTCGAGGTCGAAGCCCCCGCGGCCTAGGATCGCCTCCAACGGCACGTTGGAGCGCTGGGCGCGGTGGATCGGCGCCAGGGGATTCAGCCGGCGCAGCCGCGCTTCGATCATCTTGAGGTCGTCGTCGGACACCAGGTCGGTCTTGTTGAGCACGATCTGATCGGCGAAGGCGATCTGCTCGGCCGCCTCGCGGCTGTCGGATAGCCGCAGCAGGATGTGCTTGGCGTCGACCACCGTGGTCACCGAGTCGAGCTTGGCCTTGGCGCGCACCTCCTCGTCGACGAAGAAGGTCTGGGCGACCGGGCCAGGATCGGCCAGGCCGGTGGTCTCGATGATGATGCCGTCGAAGCTGCCCCCCGAGCGCGTCTGGCGCTTCATCAGCCCCTGAACCACGCGGATCAGGTCGCCGCGTACCGTGCAGCAGACGCAGCCGTTGTTCATCTCGAACACTTCCTCGTCGGCGCCGACGATGAGGTCGTTGTCGATGCCGATCTCGCCGAACTCGTTGACGATCACGGCGTACTTCTTGCCGTGCTCCTCCGAGAGGATGCGGTTGAGCAGGGTGGTCTTGCCGGCGCCGAGGTAGCCGGTGAGGACGGTGACGGGTGTCTGAGCCATGGCGCCTATTAAGGGATGCGGAGCCGAGCTTCCAAGAGCGCCGCGTGGTGGGGCGTTAACTTGACCGTTCCAGCCCCGTTGACGATAGTCGGGTCATGGCCCTCGCACTCGCCGCGCCACCGACATGCCGACGCCGACGCGCAGTCGCGGCGTTCGCTGGCGCGCGGCGGAGTCGGCGACGAAGCACCTAGGGCTCGGCCCAGCTTCGTCCTTCCGCCAACCATCCTTCGAACCCCGCGCGCCGCTGATCGCCCGCGGGCGATGCGGCGCCGTCCTTGCGAGACACCGCCATGCCTTCTTCGGTTCCGATCTCCGTACAGCTGCGGCTTGGCCGCGCCGATGACGTCGCCGCCATCCGGGCCCTGACGCTTGAAGCTTACCGGCCCTGGGTCGCGCTGATCGGGCGCGAGCCGTTGCCGATGACCGCTGACTACGACGCGGCGCTGTGCGATCACCGCTTCGACCTGGCGTTCCAGGCGGGCGAATTGGTCGGTCTGATCGAGACGACAGCCGAGCCTGACCACCTGCTGGTGGTCAACGTGGCGGTCGCGCCGGGGCGGCAGAGCGGCGGCCTCGGCCGGCGGCTGCTGGCCCATGCCGAGGCTCTGGCGCGCGAGCAGGGGTTGGCGACGATGCGGCTCTACACCAACGGCGCGATGGCCCGGAATATCGGCATCTATCGCCGGCTGGGCTACCGCATCGACCGCGAAGAGACCAACGAGCGCGGCACGGTCGTATACATGGCCAAGACCATCGACGCCGAGGCGCGCCGGCTGCTGTTTCTGCCCGGCGCCGGGGCCGATCCAGCGTTCTGGCGGCCGCTCGGCGACCTGCTGCCGGCGCAGTGGGACAAGCACTATTTCGGCTGGCCGGGGCTCGGCGACCAGCCGCCGGATCCGTCGGTGGGTTCGATCGACGATCTGGTCGCGATGGTCGAGGCCGAGCTGTGGCCAGGGCCGGTCGATCTCATCGCCCAGTCGATGGGCGGTGTGGTGGCGCTGAGCGTCGCTCTACGTAATCCAGGCGCGGTGCGGCGGCTGGTGCTGACCGCGACCTCGGGCGGCGTGGATGTGACCGACCTTACCCGGTTCGACTGGCGCGCCAACTATCGCCTCGAATATCCGAAGGCCGCCGCCTGGATCACCGAGACGCGCATCGATCTAACCGCGCAAATCCCGACCATCGCCTGTCCGATGCTGCTGCTGTGGGGCGACGTTGACCCGATCAGCCCGGTGGCGGTGGGCCAGCGGCTGCTGGCGCTGGCGGCGGACGCGCGGCTGCACGTGGTCCAAGGCGGCGAACACGATCTCGCAGGGACCCACGCGGCAGAGCTCGCGCCGCTGGTAGCCGCGCATCTGCGATGAGCGCGGCAAGGCGCCGCCGCGCGTTGACTTCGGAGGGGTGGTCGCTATAAAGCGCCTCCCTCGCCCGCGGGCGCCCTCTCGCGGGCGCTCTTCTTTTGTCTACACATCCAGGACGAACGCGATGTACGCGGTGATCAAGACCGGCGGCAAGCAGTACCGGGTTCAGCCCGGCGACGTGCTGGTCGT
Organism: Caulobacteraceae bacterium; assembly: GCA_035604515.1. Classification (GTDB taxonomy): domain Bacteria; phylum Pseudomonadota; class Alphaproteobacteria; order Caulobacterales; family Caulobacteraceae; genus Acaudatibacter. Next base: position 8,708 of record DATNIH010000208.1, read on the forward strand.
CGAAAAGCTGGCCGGAGAGCCGGGCGAGAAGGTCGCGTTCGACCAGGTGCTGATGGTCGGCGAGGGCGCGGCCGTGACCGTCGGCGCGCCGCTGGTGGCCGACGCCGCCGTCACCGCGACCCTGATCGAGACTCGCAAGGCCGAGAAGATCAAGATTTTCAAGAAGATCCGCCGTCAGGGCTATCGCCGCACGCGCGGCCACCGCCAGCACGAGAGCGTGCTGCGGGTGACCGCTATCGCCAGCGGCGGCAAGACCGAGACCTGGGACGGCGAAGTGAACCTGACGCCGCTCGCGGTGCTCAACCTGCGCGCCCGCAACCTGGACCGCCGCGCCGCCGGTGAACTCACGCCGGTGGACGTCGAGGTCGAGACCGTGGTCGAGCCGCAAGGCAAGGGCAAGGCCGCACGGGTCCGCGCCAAAGTGGTCGAGGAAGCCGAAGCCGTCGCCGGCGATTTGGCTGCCGACACCGCCGCCGAAACCAAGACGAAGCCCGCCAAGGCGGCGAAGAAGGGCGGCAAGCCGGCCGAGGCGAAGTTTTCGACCAAGACCGCCGCGCCGAAGCCGTCGAGGGCCCAGGCCAAGGCGCCGGTTCGCCGCAACGCCCCGCGCAGCGGCAAGGGCTGAGCCGGCGAAGTTCGAGGAGAGCATTAGATGGCACACAAGAAATCCGGCGGCTCCTCGCGCAACGGGCGCGATTCGGCCGGCCAGCGCCTGGGCGTGAAGAAGTTCGGCGGCGAGCCGGTGCTCGCCGGCAACATCCTGGTGCGCCAGCGCGGCGCGAAGTTCTGGCCGGGCGACAACGTCGGCATGGGGCGCGACCACACCCTGTTCGCCAAGAAGACCGGCCACGTGAAGTACGTCACCAAGAAGAATGACCGCACCTACGTGGGCGTGGCCCCGGCCGAGGCGGCGGACTAAGGCGATCCGACCCACCGCCGGATCGCGCAAATCAGCGATCCGGACGCGTCGATAGAGGCGGGGATGTCCGGAGCGCCGGGCCCCCGCCTTTTTCCTGCGCGCTGTTAGGGAGGCGCCGATGTTGGACCACCGGGCGCGTTCCGCGCTGCAGACCGAACGACTGACGTTGCGGCCCCTTGCGCTGGCCGACGCGCCACGCCTGGCTGAGCTCGCCAACGACTTCGACGTCGTCAAGATGACCGGCGGCATGCCGTTTCCCTACACGCTCGCCAACGCCGAGGGCTTCATCCGCCGCGCCACCGAGGCCGATCCGGAGCGTGAGGTCCACTTCGCCGTCGACCTCATCGGCGAAGGTCCGGTCGGCAGCGTCGGGTTCTATCCGCACGCGACGCCCGGGCCGGAGCTCGGCTTCTGGCTCGGCCGGCCGTTCTGGGGCCGCGGCATCGCGCGCGAGATGCTGGCGGCGGTGATGCCGTGGGCGCGGGACGACTGGGGCAGGCGCTGCGTGATCGCCTGCCATCAGCAGGACAACGCCGCCTCCGGCGCGGCGCTGATCCGCGCCGGCTTCCTCTACACCGGCCGCGTCGAGGCGCTGCCCTGCAAGGCGCGCGGCGAGCCGGTGGCCTGCCGCTGGATGGTCTGGCTGGCCTGACCCGCGCCTACCAGGCGATCCTGACGCCGCCGGTGATGGCGTTCTGGGTCTCCTGGCCGCTGAAGCCGCCGTCATAGCGGGCGAAGAACGAGACGTGCGACTGCGTGTAGGTCAGACCCGCCCTGATCAAGGCGGCGTCGCGGCCCGGGTTGGCGTCGGTCAAGGTGAAGTCGGTCCCGGCGACCCCGGCGAAGCTCTCGGCGGCCAGCGGGGTCACGCTCTGGAACTCGTGCGACCAGTTGGCGCTGGCGTCGAAGCCGAGCGAACCGCCAGAGACCGCGTAGGACTTGGCGACCCGCACGCCAAGCTGGCTCTGGACGAAGGTCGATCGGATCGCCCCGACGGCGAGGTCGGCGCCGCCAGCCCCGGTCTCCGTGAAGCCGTCGTGCTCCACGCGGGTGAAGGATACGCCCGCGGTCGGCTCGACCAGCCAGCCGGCGCCGGTCAGGATGCGGTCGCCGAAGGTCACCGCGACCCCGCCCGAGCCGCCGTTGAAGCTCGCTGTGGCCTTGCGGCTCACGCCGGGCAGCAGGATCGACCGATCGATGGTCCCGCGATTGTAGCCGATCACCCCGCTGAGGTCGCCGAACACCGAGCCCCAGCGCTGCTCGGCATAGACACTCCCCGCCGTCGCGGCGAGGCTGCCGCTCTGGGGCAGGCCGCTCATGTTCACGTGCGTGTCGTCATAGCTGACCGCCGCGCCGAGGGTCGTATCGCCCCAGTCGCGTTGCAGCCCGCCGCTGATCCCGCCGGTGCTGGTGGAGAAGCCGTGGGCGTCGCTTTCGCCGGAGACGGAGCCGAACCGGCCGAAGGCGCTCAGCCACATCGGATCGCCCCCGGCGCCGGCCGCGCCTCCACCCTGGCCCAGCGCGCGCTTGTCGAGCTGATCGCCGACCGTGCCGAACACCCCGCGCACGCTCTCGCGGCTGGCGGTGACGAGGTCGCCGCCGACCTCGTTCCCCAGTTGCGCCAGCGCCGCGTTCTGAATCGGACCGGCCGGCAGGGCGACGATCGCGTTGGCGACCTCGTCGAAATCGGCGTTGATGCCCGCGCCGTAGTTGTTGACCGCCGTGGCGATGGCGGTGACGTTCGGCCCAGCGCTGATCGTATTGAGATTGCCCTGCTGCACGACGGCGGCGATGGTCCCGCCTTGGGTGGTGAAGTCGAGGGGGACGGCGCCCGTGACGACCGTGCTCGAGAACGCGCCGGTGATCGAGCCGGCGTTCAACAGGTCGAACACGGTCCCCTTGCGGTAGAAGCCGGCGGTTTCAGTGACGTCCAGGGCGCCGGCCAGACTGGCGGTCCCGGTCACGTGGAGCCCTGACCCCCCCGTTGGGGTCACGCCGATGGCCAACGCGCCCGACGGGCTCTGAGTGTAGTCGCCGTTGATGGTTAGCACGCCGATCGACCCGCCGGGCGCGACCGTGCCGCCGTTGTTGGTCACGGAGCCGACGATGGTCCCGTGTCCGGCGAGAGTCGCGCCGACGTCCACCGTCACCGCGCTGGTGAGCACGGCCGAGGGGTCCGCCGCATCGCCGATGGCGAGTTCGCCCGCCAGCACCGTGGTCGAGCCGAGCGAGGAGACGCCGTTGAGGATCAGCTCGCCGGCGCCCTGCTTCACCAGCGCCCCGGTCCCGTCGATCGCGCCACCGAAGGCGACGCTGTTCGGCTGGTCCACAACGAGGGTCCCGTTGTCGACGAGTGTACCCACCGGCAGCAAATTGCCGAGCGCGCCTTGCAGGGTGGCGCCGCTGTCGATGGTGAAAGCGCTGGTCACGGTCCCGGCGACCAGCAGCGTTCCGGCCGCCACCTCGGTCGACCCGACGTTGGAGACGCCGCTCAGCGTGAGCGCACCCCCGCCCTGCTTGAGCAGGACCCCAGAGCCATCGATGCTGTTCGCGAAGGTCGCGTCGGTCGGCTGGGCGAAGATCAGCGCGCCATTGTCGGTGACTGCGCCCTGCGCCAGCAGGTTGGCGACGCCGCCCTGCAATGTCCCGCCGTTGTCGATGGTGAACGCGCTCGACAACGAGCCCGTCACGATCAGCGACCCGGCGGCCACCTCGGTCGAGCTGACGCCGGAGGCGCCGCTCAGGGTCAGCGCGCCGACCCCGGTCTTGTCGATCATGCCGCTGCCGTTGATCGCGTTGGCGAACGCGCCGCTGTTCGGTTGGTCGAAGATCAGTGTCCCGATGTCGGTAACCGCCCCCTGGGCCAGCAGGTTGGCCGAACCGCCCTGCAGGGTGGCGCCGCTGTCGATGGTGAAGGCGCTCGACAGCGTGCCGGTGACGATCAGCGACCCGCCGGCGACCTCGGTCGTAGGCACGTTCGAGACCCCGCCCAGCGTGAGCGCCCCTGAGCCCTGCTTGAGCAGCGCGCCAGAGCCGGCGATGTTTCCGGAGAACGCGCCGGCGTACGCCTGGTCGAAGATGAGGGCGCCGTTGTCCGTCACCGCGCCGGCGAGGTTGGCCGAGCCGCCCAGCAGCGTGGCGCCCGGATCGATGGTGAAGGCGCTGGTGAGTTGGCCGGTGACGATCAGCTCGCCGGCGATCACGGTCGAGCCGATCGCGGAGACGCCGCCCAGCGTCCAGGTTCCGGCCCCCTGCTGATCGAGGGTGGTGAAGTTGAGGAAGTCGTTGTTCGCCGCGCCAGAGCCCTGCAGGATGAGCGCGTTGGTCGCGCCCGCGGCCGTGCTGCCCACCGCCGCGTCTCTGAGGTACGAGCCGGATTGCAGCGTCAGGGTGTTGGCCCCTCCGCCGGCGAACAGCACCGAGTCCGTCCCGCCGACGATCGAGTCCGCGTTGGTGACCGAGCCGGCCGCGCCCGAAATGTAGACGCCGTTGTGCCCGCCGGAGATGTAGCCGCCCGCCTGGTTGACGACGCTGCCGCCCGCCTGCAGGGCGATGGCGTCGCCCGTGTAGCCGCCGATGTAGCCGGCGTTGGTCACGACGCCCGCGGCGCCGCCGATCCTCACGCCGGAAACGTTGCCGTAGATGCCGGACGATGCGTTGTTGACGACCGTTCCGCCCTGGTCGAATGCGACGGCATGGGTCCCGAAGATGGCGCCGGAGTTGGTCACCGCGCCTGAGCTGATGTGGACGCCGTAGTACCCGCCGACGACGCCGCCTTTCGCGTTGACGACGGTCGTTGCAGCGCTCCCCGCCACGCCGACGCCACTGTTGGGGTCGCCTTGGATCGCGCCGGCGTTGGTGACCGTGCCGCCTTGGGCGAGGGACACCCCGTTGGAGCCGTAGATGCGGCCTCCGGCGTAGTTGACGACCGAGCCGCCGGCGCTGAGCGACAACGCTGAGCCCGGTCCACCGCGGATCGTCCCCGAGTTCAGGACGCTCGCGGGGCCGCCGATCGCCGCAACACCGGTCTGGCGTCCATAGATGTAGCCGCCTGCCGCGTTGGTGAGGGCGGCCCCGTTCTGCAGCCGCACCCCCGTGGCCGTCCCGTAGATGGATCCGGCGTTGGTGACGCTGCTGGCGCCGCCGGCGATGTCGACGCCGAACTGGGCCCCGCCGATCGCGCCGCCCGTCGCGTTGACGACGGTCGTACCGGCGCCCCCCAACACGCCTTCGCCGTTGGCGCCGTTTTCTCCGCGGATGGCGCCGGCGTTGGTGACCGCGCCGCCCTGGGCGAGCGACACGCCGTTGTAGCCGGTGATCGTCGCGTTGGCGTAGTTGGCGACCGAGCCGCCGGCGCCCAGCGACACCGCTGTGCCCTGCTGGCTGACGATGAACCCACTGTTGAGGATGCTGGCCGCGGCGCTGGCCGTCGAGACCCCTGTCCCTTGGGATCCATATATCTGGCCGCCCGCCAGGTTGGTCAGAACGCCGCCGTTCTGCAGCCTCACCCCCGCGCCGGTTGTCCCGATGATCGCGCCGGCGTTGGTGATGCCGACGCCGCCGCCGACGACATCGACGCCGAACTGCGCGCCCTGGATGTCGCCGCCGGCCAGGTTGTTGATCGACCCGCCGGCCTGCAGGCTCACGCCGGTCGTCGCGCCCGAGATGCGACCGGCGTTGCTGATGCTGACGCCGCCGCCGGTGGCCAGGATGCCGACCGTGCCGCCGTTGACGCCGTCAATGGAAGCGCCCGCCAGGTTCGTGACCGTTCCGCCGCCGGACATCGAGACGGCCGTGCCGACGCCGAGGATCATCCCGGCGTTGGTGATGGTCTGCGAGGTCCCCGAGGCGAGATCGACGCCCAGGCCCTTGCCGTAGATGGTTGCGCCTGTCTGGTTCAGGATGGTCGCGGCGCCCCGCACCTCGACCCCGACCCCATTGGTCCCACCGCCGATGATATAGCTCGCGTTGGTGATGCTTCCGCCGGCCCCGAGGTTGTCGAGATAGACCCCGGTGACCGAACCCCTGATGATCCCGCCGGCCTGGTTGTCGATCGATCCGCCGGATTTCAAGAACACCCCGGCGCCGGCGCCGTGGATCGTGCCGGTGTTGGTTATGCTGACCGCGCCGGGGGCGCTGGCGTCCTGATAGACGCCGTTGAGCTGCCCGCTGATATAGCCGGCGTTGGCGAGCGTCCCGGAGCTTCCCTTCAGGTAGATTCCGGTGTTTCCGCCTATGAATCCTCCCGTGGAGTTGGTGATCGAGACGCCATGCAGGCCGGCGACGAAGACGCCGGCCGACGCCGGCGAGCTCGAACTGGCGGTGATCGAGCCGGCGTTGACCACCGTTGCGGCGCCGCCGGTCAGATAGAGGCCGTCGAGACTGCCCGAGATCGAGCCGCCGGCCAGGTTGTTCACCGCGCCGCCTTGGCGCAGGGAGACGCCGCTGGCGCCGGCGTTGACGCCGGTGATCGAGCCGGCGTTGCTGAGGGTCAGGTAGCCGCCGGCCACGATGCCCCGGCCGCCGGTGATCGACGCGCCCAGCTGGTTGTTCACCATCGCCCCGGGGCCCTTGATGTAGATGCCCGCGTAGCCGCCGCTGATCGACCCGTTGCTCTGGTTGGTCACCGATCCGCCGCCGAGCAGTTCGACGCCCTCGCCGCCCGTACCCGTGCCCGCGATCGATCCGGCGTTGGTGACGGTCGCCGCGGCGCCGGACCGGCTGTAGACGCCTGCGCCATCGGCGGTGATCGATCCGCTGCTGGCGTTGGTGACCGCCCCGCCGGCGAGCAGTGATATCCCGCTGCCGCCGACGGCCGAGCTGCTGATCGAGCCGGCGTTGCTCACGGTGAGGTAGCCGCCGGCGTCAATGCCTCGCGTGCCGCCCATGATCGAGCCGCCGTTCTGGTTGTTCACCACCGCGCCGGGGCCTTTGATGTAGATCCCCGCGTATCCGCCGGTGATTGTCCCGCCGATCTGGTTGGTGATCACACCGCCGCCGAGCATCTCGACGCCTTCGCCGCTCGTGGCTGTGCCGCTGATTGTGCCCGCGTTGGTGACCGTCATCGCGTGACCTGCCCGGCTGTAGACGCCGGCCCCGCCGCCGGTGATCAACCCGCCCGCGTTGTTCGCCACTGTCCCGCCCGCGAGCAGGGCCACGCCGCTGCCGAGTGCGCTGAGGCTGCTGATCGTCCCGGCGTTGGTGATGTAGCCCGGCGCGCCCTCGACGTAGACGCCCCTCGCGGCGCCTGTGATCGAGCCGCCTACCTGGTTGTTCACCGTGCCGCCGTTATCGAACTGCGCGCCCGGTCCGTTCGTCCCCGAGATGGTCCCGGAGTTGGTCAGCGCGCCGCCCGCATTGGTGAACTCGACGCCGGCGCCGACGCCTGTAAGCGAGCCCGTGACCGACAGGTTGCCGGCGGTGACCGTGGTCGAGGTCACGTTCACAATCCCGCCCAGCGTCAGGTCGCCGGCGTTCTGCTTGGTGATCGCGCCGGTCCCGGTGATGTTGCTGGCGAACGTCCCGTTGGTCGCTTGGTCGAACACCAGCGAGCCGTTATCGGTGACGCCGCCCACGGCCAGCAGGTTGGCTGAGCCGCCCTGCAGGATCGCGCCGCTGTCGATGGTAAGGGCGCTGGTCAGAGACCCGGTGACGATCAGCGCGCCGCCCGCCACCTCTGTCGTGGCGACACTCGAGGTCCCGCTCAGGGTCAGGGCGCCGCTGTTTTGCTTCAGGATCAATCCGGTTCCGGTGATCCCGCTGGCGAACGTCCCGTTGGTCGGTTGATCGAAGATCAGGGCGCCGTTGTCGGTGACGCCGCCCTGGGCCAGGAGGTTGGCCGAGCTTCCCTGCAGGGTCGCGCCGCTGTCGATGGTGAAGGTGCTGGTCAACGCCCCGGTGACCAGCAACGCGCCGCCGGCCACGTCGGTCGCGCCGATCGTGGAGGTCCCACCCAGCGTCCACAAGCCCGGCCCCTGCATGGTCAGGGTATTGAAGTTGAAGAAGTTGTTGTTCGCCGTGCCGGCGCCCTGCAGGATCAGCGCGTTGGTCGCGCCGCCCGCGGCGCTGCCCTCCACGTCACCGCCGAGGCTCGAGCCGGTCTGCAGGGTCAGGGTGTTCGCGCCAACGCCGGTGAACTTCACGGAGTCTGCGGTCCCGCTGATCGTCCCGGCGTTGGTCACCGCGCCGCCGCCGTTGATCTCGATCCCATAGACGGCGCCGCTCACCGACGCGCCGGCCTGGTTCGTGACCGCGCCGCCGCCCTGGAACAGAATGCCACTCTGGCCGGCGCTGATCACGCCGCCAGTCTGATTGGTCACATTGCCCGACGCGGCATTGAGGGTGGTGATCCCGTTGCCGGACACCGAAATCAGGCCCGCGTTGGTGACCGTCAGGGCGCCGCTTGCCGCACCGATCCCGTCGTGCCCGCCGCTGATAAAGGCCCCGCCATAGTTGTTCACGGTCCCGCCGGCGGACAGGGAGACGACGTCGGCGCCGCTGTTGGTGGACAGCGTCCCGGTGTTGTTTACGTTCCCAGCCGCCACGCCAACGAACGAGACGGCGTCGCCGCCGTTGGCGATGATCGCCGCGCCCCCATTGTTGGTCACCGTGCCGGCGCCGGACACTGAAACGCCCGCGCCAGCGCCCGATGTGGTGCTGAAGATCGCGCCGGAATTGGTGACTGCGCCCGCCCCGGCGACGTTCACACCGTCCACCAAGCCGGTGATCGTCCCGCCGTATTGGTTGTTGACCGTGCCGCTGGCCACGTAGACGCCGTGCAGTCCGGCGCCGGTGATCTGCCCGTAGTTGGTGACCGTGCTGGAGGCCTGAAGGTTGACCCCGCTCACGGCCCCCGAGACGACCCCGTAATTGGTCAGGGTCCACGGCGTCGCGTTGGAGCCATGCACGCCATCGCCCGTCACGGTGGCGATCGTCGAGCCGTTGAGGATCTGGAACGGGTTGTTGGCCGGATTCAGGTTGTAGGTCGTCGACCCGC
>DATNIH010000209.1:0-8352 GCA_035604515.1 Caulobacteraceae bacterium
GGGCGGAGATCTTGGCCCCGGCCGGGGCGACTTCCTCGCCGGTGTCGGCGTCCGTCAGCGGGAACTCCGGCTTCACGCCGCGCCAGCGCTCGGGCTTGTAGGGGGTGGCCCAGCCGCCGGGCCGCTTCTCGAACGGGACGACGTCATAGAAGGTGGTGAGAATCTCTTCCCCGTCCATGCCGAGGCCATAGAGGAAGGTGGTGGCCGGCAGCTTGCGGCGCCGGTCGATGCGCACATAGACGATGTCCTTGGCGTCGAACTCGAAGTCGAGCCAGGAGCCGCGGTAGGGAATGATCCGCGCGGCGAACAGCAGCTTGCCGGACGAGTGCGTCTTGCCCTTGTCGTGGTCGAAGAAGACGCCCGGCGAGCGGTGCATCTGGGAGACGATCACGCGCTCGGTGCCGTTGACGATGAAGGTGCCCTTGTCGGTCATGAGCGGAATGTCGCCCATGTAGACGTCCTGCTCCTTGATATCCTTGACCGAGCGGGCGCCGGTTTCCTCGTCGGTCTCGAACACGATCAGCCGCAGCTTCACCTTCAGCGGCGCGGCGTACGTCATGTCGCGCTGGATGCACTCCTCGACGTCGTATTTCGGGTCTTCGAACTCGTAGGAGACGTATTCGAGCGTGGCGCGCTCGTTGAAATCCTTGATCGGAAACACCGAGCGGAACACCGCCTCGACGCCTTCGATGCGGCGCTCGTGGGAGCGGGTTTCACGCTGGAGGAACTGTTCGTAGGAAGAGCGCTGAACCTCGATCAGGTTCGGCATTTGCACGGCTTCGGGGATGCGGCCGAAAGACTTACGGATCCGCTTCTTACCAGTGAACGATTGCGCCATCATGGCTCCCTTGAGAACGCACGGGGACCCCGCGCGTCGGTCAGTCTTCATCCGTTGCGTCCACCCTCGGATCGGTCGGCGGGCCCGAAATTGGCCCAGCCGTCCGCCGGACGCCGGAAACGCCGGAGCTGGGAAGGCTCCGGGGGCCCCTTCGTGCTGGTCGGAGGGTGATGACCAGCGCCTCGGGGCGGAATGACGAAACGCGCCGCTTCGTCGTGAGGGCGCGCCTGCAGACTTGTGAGTCTCTGTGTTTGAGAGAAACGCGTATTTAGGCGCTCGCCGCGGAGAAGAAAAGGGGGAATCCGCGCGATCGCTGAAAACGCCTGTGGGGCATATGTGAACACCCCTTCAAGCGCGCTGGCAAGTCCATGACGACGAACGGGAAAGCAAAAAGCCCGAACGTCACCGTTCAGGCTTCATGCGCGGTTGATTGGAGTGCCGGATCGGCCCGCTCGCGCGGCCTTCCGGCCCTACCTCATCGAGATCCCGGATAGGCGGCTGGCGCCGCCTTCCGGGATGAGTCGGCGGCCGGCTAGCCGGCCGCTTGCTCACTTCACCGTGACGGAGGCGCCGGCGGCTTCGAGCTTGGCCTTGACGTCGGCCGCTTCCTGCTTGGAGATGTTCTCCTTCACGTTCTGCGGCGCGCCTTCGACCAGGTCCTTGGCTTCCTTGAGGCCCAGGTCCGGGCGGATGCTGCGGACTTCCTTGATCACGTTGATCTTCTTCTCGCCGCCGCCGGTGAGGACGACGGTGAATTCGGTCTGCTCTTCGACCGCTTCGGCCGGCGCGGCGGCGGCGGCGCCGGGCGCGGCGGCCATGGCCACCGGCGCGGCGGCGCTGACGCCCCACTTTTCTTCCAGCAGCTTGGACAGCTCGGCGGCTTCCAGCACGGTGAGCGAAGACAGGTCTTCGACGATCTTTTCGAGGTTGGCCATGGGTCTAGTTCCTTAGGTCGAAAGGCGGAGAGTTGTTAGGCGGCGTCTTTGGCGGCGTAGGCCGAGAAGACGCGGGCGAGTTTGGCGGCAGGCGCCTGGACGACGCCGGCGATGCGGGTGGCGGGGGCCTGGATCAGGCCGACCAGTCTGGCGCGCAGCTGATCGAGCGACGGCAGCTTGGCCAGTGCGTCGATGGCTTTGGCGTCGAGCACGGTCTCGCCCATGATGCCGCCGACGACGACGAACTTCTCGTTGTCCTTGGCGTACTGGGTGGCGACCTTGGCGGCCGAGACCGCGTCGGGCGCATAGGCGATGCCGACCGGGCCCTTGAACAGCGCCCCAGCCGCTTCACCCGCGCCGCCGTTCAGCGCCTTCTGGGCCAGGCGGTTCTTGACCACCTTGTAGGCGGCGCCTTCCCTGCGCAGCCGGCCGCGCAGGTCGGAAAGCTCGGCGACGGTCAGGCCCATGTTGTGGGTGATGACCACCGCGCCGGCGGCTTCGAAGACGCCCTTGAGGGTCTCGATCGACTCGGCCTTCTGCGCACGGTCCATGCCGCTCTCCTACGAACCAGGACCGCCGACGGGGTCGGGCGGCCGCAAACCAGAATGTCCGATGAGGAGAACGCAAGGCCGCGCCGCTGCTCGAGCGTCGCCGGTGGCCTTCGCATCCTGTCTCCCCGCGGCGTCGCCGTTTAAGCCTGGAAGGCCCGCGGTTCTCGGACAGAGCCGCCCGAGACCATAGGGGTCCCGAACGGAAGGCGCGGCTTATGGTCGGCGAATGGCGCAGTGTCAAGCGCCGCAGCTTCTCGCCCTATCGGCTAGGCGCTAATCCTGCCTCGGTCTGGCTGTGGAGTGCCGATGATCCCCTTGCTTGCGGTGGCGCTGACGCTGGCGGCCGCCGCCACGCCTGGCTGCAACCCCGGCGACTGGCAATGCTCCCTGCCGGGCCAGGACATCCAGGTGGTCATCGACCGCCTCGGTCATCCCACGTCGCAGCGGCGGACCGGCGACGATACGGTCTACCTATGGCGCGAGGGCAGCCACCAAACCAATCCGCACTGCTTCCTCGAGTTCGTCGCCGGACCTGACCACGTCATCAAATCGGTGAACCAGGACGAGACCAACAGCGGCTGCGCCGCGTTCGACAAGGCGCTGTCGCGCTAGCTGGCAGGCGCGACCGGATCGCTCGCCAGGTTCATGGCGGCCGTTCCCCTTGCGCGTCCGGCCGACGCAGGCTGACGCCGTGGATCGTGCCGTCCTCGAAGGTCCGGAACACCACGCCGGCCGCCTCGACCGCCTGCTTGACCTTCATCACCGTCTCGAAGCGGGCCTGGAAGGTCTCGTCCGACGCTTCCAGCCGCTTGATGGTGATGGCGGACAATCCGGCCGCGTCGGCGAGCCGCTGCTGGCTCCAGCCGAGCAGGGCGCGGGCGGCGCGGATTTGCAGGTTGGAGATCATGGCGGCTTGACGCTCGCGCGGCCAAAAGATACTTTTTGTATCATTCACGATAGCAATGGGGTCGCCCGTGGTCCAGATCACCAGCGCCGCGCCAGCCTTGCTGGTCAAGGACGTGTTCGAGACCGCCGAGTACTATCGCGACGTGCTCGGCTTCAGCTTCGACGGCATCTTCGGCCTGCCGCCGAGCTTCGTGATCGTCGAGCGCGACGGCGTGCGGCTGATGTTCCGCCAGCCGCCGAAGGGGGCGCCCCGCGCGTCCAACGAGACGCTGATCGCGGAGTTCATGGACGTGTTCCTCTACGCCGACGACGTCGAGGCGCTGGCCGAGGAGTACCGCGCCAAGGGCGCCGACATCGTCCACGGCCCGACCTATCGGCCGATCTGGAACGGCAAGGAGCTGGCCGTGCGCGACTGCAACGGCTGGGTGCTGGTGTTCGGCCAGCCGATGGGTTGACCGCGTCCGCCGCCGGCCGTACGCCGATGTTCGACAGAGAGCATTCGCGCCAACCAATCCCCTGCCCGTCTCGCCGGCTCGCCCCGGCGACGTCGCCGCGTCTGCGGCCGCTCCGTCACGAGACACCCATGACCATTGCCATCGAACAGCGCCCCGCCGGGTCGGGCGCGATCTGCCGCTCCATCCTCGCCGATCTCGGCGACTGGTTCGGCCTCCCCGACTCCAACGCCGAGTACGAGCAGCTGGCGCAGACGGGCCCGGCGGTCGTCGCCCTCATGGACGGCGAGCCGGTTGGCCTGATGCTGCTGAAGGATCACTTCGGCGAGACGCTGGAGATCTACTTCCTGGCGGTGCGGCGCGAGCGCCACCGCGGCGGCGTCGGCCGGGCGCTGGTGGAACACGCCGAAATCCTGGCCGCGCAACGCGGCGCGCGATTCCTCTCCGTGAAGACCCGCGGCCCCTCCAAGCCCTACGAACCTTACGAACGCACGCGGCGCTTCTACCAGGCGATGGGCTTTGCCGCGCTGGAGGAGTTCCCCCAGCTCTGGGACCCGGAGAACCCGGCGCTATTCATGGCCAAGGCGGTGCGGACGGCGGCATCGCGCTGACCCGCAAAAGCGAAAAGGCGGGCCCGCGAGAGCCCGCCTTCCCTTCAGTTCACAAAGCGCGGGCGACTAGCCCCCGATGCTGGCCGGTTCGACCTTGAAGCCAGGGCCCATGGTCGAGGACAGGCTGACGCGCTGGACGTAGGTGCCCTTGGCGCCGGACGGCTTGGCGCGGTTGAGCGCGTCGAGCAAGGCGCGGACGTTGGCCGCCAGCGCTTCCTCGGTGAAGCTCGCCTTGCCGACGCCGGCGTGGACGATGCCGGCCTTCTCGACCCGGAACTCGATCGAGCCGCCCTTGGCGTCCTTCACGGCCTGGCCGACGTTGGGCGTGACCGTGCCGACGCGGGGGTTCGGCATCAGGCCGCGCGGGCCCAGCACCTTACCGAGCCGCCCGACCAGCGCCATCATGTCTGGCGTCGCAATCACCCGGTCGAACTCCATGAAGCCGCCTTGGATACGCTCGACCAGGTCCTCGGCGCCGACAACTTCGGCGCCGGCGGCCTTGGCCTCCTCGGCCTTGGCGTCCTTGGCGATGACGGCGACGCGGACGTGGCGGCCGGTGCCGGACGGCAGGGCGACGACGCCGCGCACGTTCTGGTCGGCATGGCGCGGATCGACGCCCAGGTTGACGGCGATCTCGATCGACTCATCGAACTTGGCGGTGGCGTTGGCCTTGACCAGCTTGATGGCTTCCGGAAGCGGGTGCACCGCGTTGCGGTCGCCGGTCCAGGCGGTGATGCGCTTGGCTTGCTTGGGCATGTCTAGCTCTCCACCACGCGAAGGCCCATGGCGCGCGCCGAGCCTTCGATGATCCGCGAGGCGGCCTCGATGTCGTTGGCGTTAAGGTCCTTCATCTTCTTCTCGGCGATGTCGCGCAGCTGCTGGCGCGTCACCTGGCCGACGGTCTCGCGGCCGGTCTTGCCCGAGCCCGATTTGATGCCGACGGCTTCCTTCAGATAGTGCGTCGCCGGCGGGGTCTTGGTGACGAAGGTGAAGCTCTTGTCCTGGTAGACGGTGATCACCGTCGGCAGCGGCGTGCCCTTCGGCATGTTCTCGGTGCGGGCGTTGAACTCCTTGCAGAACCCCATGATGTTGACGCCGCGCTGGCCCAGCGCCGGCCCGATGGGCGGCGAAGGCGTGGCGGCGCCGGCGGGGACCTGCAGCTTGATGTAGCCCAGGATCTTCTTGGCCATGTCATCCTCTCATCGGACCGGCGGAGCGGCCCTGCGGTTGAAGAGCCGTGGTGCGGCGTGGCGCGCCTCCCACGGATTTGGTCTCGCGCCGCAACTAGTGCTTTCGACGCGAGGGGCGGGCCTGTAGCAGGTCGGCCGCTAACCTGCAATGTGGCCCGCTGCAATGCGGCCGGATGGGAGCGAGCGGATGGATACCAAGACCTACGAGAGCCTCGGCCTGCACCGGTCGATGACCGACGTCGATCCGGGACGGGTGATCAACGGCCGCGCCAACCGCGAGATCCAGAACGCGCTCGCCACGCCCGGTGACCGCCAATATCACCCGAACCCGGAAGCCTTCGTCGCCGACGGCACGCCGCGCGGGGCGGTCAGGTCCTACCGAGCCTGGGACGGCGCCAGGGTCTTTCCGGGCACGACCCGCGACCTGTGGATCTACACGCCCGCCGGCTTCGACCCGGCAGGCGCCGCCCCGGCGCTGATGGTGTTCCAGGACGGCGGCGGGTACCTGAACCGCGACGGCCCGATCCGCGCCGCGGCGGTGTTCGATACGATGACCGCGGCCGGCGAAATGCCCCCGACCGTCGGCGTGTTCGTGATGCCCGGCGCTCGCGAAGGTTCCCCGCAGCAGCGCAGCCTCGAGTACGACAGTGTGACCGACGCCTATGTCCGCTTCCTGCTCGAGGACGTGCTGCCGTTCGTCGAGAGCGAGATCGGCTGCGCGCTGACCACCGACCCGGCGCAGCGGACCATCTGCGGCATCTCCAGCGGCGGCATCTGCGCCTTCACCGCCGCCTGGTATCGGCCCGACGCGTTCGGCCGGGTGCTGAGCCACTGCGGCTCGTTCACCGCCATCCGCGGCGGCCACAACTACCCCTACCTGATCCGCTCGACCGACCGAAAGCCGATCCGGGTGTGGATGCAGAGCGGCAGCGCCGACGCCGACATCATCCTGGGCAGCTGGCCGCAGGCGAACCAGGCGGTCGCCGCCTCGCTGGAGTACGCCGGCTACGACGTGAAGTTCGTCTTCGGCGAAGGCGGCCACAGCCTCGCCCACGGCGGCGCGGTGTTCGCCGACGCGCTGCGGTGGCTGTGGCGGAGCGAGGCCTGAGGGGGTTCCGGGGACAGTATACCGATCCCGATGCAATGACGGTGGAAGGCCCAGGGATCGGTATACTGTCCCCGGAACCCCTCAGCTGACCTTTTCCACCTGGGCGTATTCCAGCTCCACCGGCGTGGCGCGGCCGAAGATGGAGACGGTGACGCGAAGGCGCGCCCGCTCTTCGTCGACCTGCTCGACCGAGCCGTTGAAGCTGGCGAAGGGGCCGTCGGTGACGCGCACGGTCTCGCCGATGTCGAAGGTGATGGTCGGCTTGGGCCGCTCCACCCCCTCCTCGATCGCGCCGATGATGCGGGCGACCTCGCGCTCCGACACCGGCATCGGCTTGAGGCCGCTGCCGAGGAAGCCGGTCACCTTCGGGGTGTTCTTGACCAGGTGATAGGCCTCGTCGGTCATGTCCATCTTCACCAGCACGTAGCCGGGGAAGAACTTGCGCTCGGCGTTGACCTTTCGGCCGCGGCGGATCTCCACCACGTCCTCGGTGGGCACCAGGATCTCGGCGAAGGCGTCGTCGAGGCCCTGGGTGTGGGCCTGCTCGCGGATCGACTCGGCCACCTTCTTCTCGAAGTTCGAGTAGGCGTGGACGATGTACCACTTGTGGCGGGCGGACGTATGGGTGGCCGTTTCGCTCATGATCCCGATATCACCTTGAGGGTCCAGGTCATGGCCGTGCCGAACAGCCCGTCGACGCTGAAGAAGAACAGCGCGGTCACCACCACCATGATCCCGACCATCACCGAGGTGATCCAGGTCTCTTTCCAGCTGGTCCAGGTGACCTTGCGCGCCTCCGCCCTGACCTCGTTATAGAACTTGATGAGGTTGAACGGCTTCTTCGGCGGTTCGGCCGCCACGGCGGCGCGCGCGCTCGGCTTCGGCGCGCCGCGCGGTCTTATCGTGGTTGGTATGGCGCCTTGATCTTTGGCCATGAACGCTTGCTTGCCTTTTCTTACCCAAGACCGACCCGGGCGGGCCGTCCCTCGGCGGTAGATATAGTGGCAGGAGTGGAGGGACTCGAACCCACGGCCCTCGGTTTTGGAGACCGATGCTCTACCAGCTGAGCTACACTCCTAGATACGCCGGACAATGAACAACGCGCCGGAAGGCTATCTGCCCGCCGGCGCGTTCGGCTCATCGCCGCTAGGGGCGCTGATTTAGCAGCGGCGCGGGACGGCGGCAAGCGGGCGGCGGCGCGGTAGTGTCTCAGTTCGAAATTCAGGCGTGGTTCAGCATCGAATCGTCATGAATCGACAAGCAACCCATCGTGGCATTCCACATTAAGCCGTAGTTGACAGAAGTGCCTTATCCCTCAGACATTGCCTTGTCGGTTGATTCCGGCAGTTCGTCGTCGGGGCGGGGACACGGGCAATATGCCGAGCGGCGGCGGCGCGAGCTATGACGTTCCCTGTCCCCATCCTAGCCACTGCGGTCCCTTCCATCGGGATGAGACCGGCCTGCAAACGCCAAAAGACGCCCTTCGGCAGTTGGCCTCGATGGAAATTTGGGGAAAGGCCGCGCCCCGCTCGAACGACATTCAGGCGGTTCGCTCCTATCGCGGCCCATTATCTGGGCGCGGAGTGGAGTTCGGATCACAATATCCGCCACACCCCGGCGCCGGCTCCCCCCTCGAAGCAAAGTGGTATCTGGTCACGCCCGGTGTCGAACAAAGGCCAAACGGCTTCGTCGCTTTGCCGATATGCTGCTTCAAGAACGGCCAGCCATAGAGAGCGCCAATGGTAGAGCAAATACCCATGG
>DATNIH010000210.1:0-5986 GCA_035604515.1 Caulobacteraceae bacterium
GGGGTCATTTTGTCCGCCAGCCACAATCCCGGCGGACGTGACGGCGACTTCGGCGTCAAGTTCAACGGTGCGAACGGGGGGCCGGCGCCGGAGCACGTGACAGAGGCGATCTACGCGCTGAGCCGGCGCATCAATCGCTACAAGATCCTTGAGACGGCGACGGTGGACATCGACAAGGTCGGCGTCCGCGCGCTCGGCGACATGACTGTTGAGGTCATCGACCCGGTGGCGGACTACGCGCAATTGATGCAATCCCTGTTCGACTTCGATCGCATTTCGGCGCTGCTTACTTCGGGCCGCTTTCGCATGCGCTTCGACGCGATGAACGCGGTCACCGGCCCTTACGCCCACGAGATCCTGGAACGCCAGCTGGGCGCACCGGCCGGCACGGCGGTCCACGGGCGTCCGCTGCCAGACTTCGGCGGCTTGCATCCAGACCCGAACCTCTCCAACGCCCACGATCTTGTGCAAGCGATGAACGGCACCGAGGTACCCGACCTTGGCGCGGCCTCGGACGGCGACGGCGATCGCAACATGATCCTCGGTCCCGGTCTCTTTGTCTCTCCGGGCGACAGCCTTGCGATCCTTGCCGCCAACGCCCGTCTAGTGCCGGGTTATGCGAACGGCCTCGCGGGCGTGGCCCGCTCCATGCCCACCAGCCGGGCGGTTGACCGGGTCGCGGCTGCACTTGGCCTGACCTGCTACGAGACGCCGACAGGGTGGAAGTACTTTGGAAATCTGCTCGACGCCGAGCGCATCACCCTGTGCGGCGAGGAGAGTTTTGGTGCGGGCTCGAATCATATCCGCGAGAAGGACGGGCTGTGGGCCGTGCTGTTCTGGCTGAATGTGCTGGCGGCGCGCGGCGGAACGGTCGACCAGCTCGTGACGTCGCACTGGGGGACATACGGGCGTCACTACTATTCGCGCTACGACTACGAGGGTCTCGACCAAGCAGCGGCGGAAGAGCTGATGGAGTCACTGAGGCGGCGCTTGCCTGAGCTCGCGAACGCCAGTCTTGGCGGCCTGAAGGTCAGCCAGTGCGACGACTTCTCATACACCGACCCGGTGGATCACAGCCGAGCGGACCATCAAGGCGTGCGCCTCGTCTTTTCGGACGTTGCGCGGGTCGTCTTTCGCCTATCGGGCACCGGGACGGAGGGCGCGACGCTTCGCCTCTACCTGGAGCGTTACGAGCCCGAGGCCTCCCGCCAAGCCCTTGCGCCAAGGGAAGTGCTCTCCGACCTGGCGACGTTGGCAGTCGAGATCGCCGAGGTGGAACGCAAAACCGGAAGGGCGCGCCCCTCCGCGATTACCTAGGTCCAGAGATCAGCACCCGCGCGGATCGCTCGCCGGATCGACCGAAACCAGCGCAACGCCTTCAGTGAAGGCGTCAGATGACCGCGCACATAGGCGATCGCGGCCATCCTGACGGCCGAGGCCTGGGTCGGATAGGCGTGAATGGCCTCGGCCAAATCCCGCATGCCGAGCCCCAGCCGAATCGCGAGCGAAACCTCGCCGATCATTTCGCCGGCGTCGCGGGCAACGATGGTGGCGCCGAGGATCCGGTCGGTGCCCTGGCGCATGTGGATCTTCACGAAACCCTCGTGCGCCCCGTCGATGACCGCCCGGTCGACATCGTGCATAAGCATCACATAGGTCTCGACCGGGATCGAAAGGGCCCAGGCATCGCGGACATAGAGGCCTACATGGGCGATTTCCGGTTCGGTATAGGTGCACCAAGGAATCGTCAGGTCGCTCAGCCGCTCACGCCGCAATCCGAGCGCATTGAAGATGACTGCGCGCGCCGATGCCTCGGCCGAGTGAGCGAACTTGTGTTCGAGGCAGACGTCGCCGGCGGCGTAGATCCGCCGATTGGTGGTTCGCAGGAAGTCGTCGACTTGGACGCCGGCCGTCCGATCGTAGCGCACGCCGGCGGCTTCAAGGCCCAGGTCCTCGACATTGGGGGCGCGGCCGATGCCGACCAGAATCTGGTCGACACGGACCTGGATGCGGCTGTCCTCGCTGACCAGATCGACAACCTTTTGGTCGCCCTCGGCGTGTGCGGCCGCGACGCTCGTGTTGAGGTGCACCTCGACGCCATCGCGCGCCAACGCGTCGGCCAGGATCTGAGCGGCGTCTCGCTCCTCCTTCGGCAAGAAGGTCGGGTCGTCCTGGGCGATGATGACCTGCGATCCGAGACGGCAAAAGGCCTGCGCGAGCTCGCAGCCCAGCGGCCCGCCGCCCACGACCAGCAACCGGCGCGGGCGTTCGGCAAGATCGAAGACCGTCTCGTTCGTCAGATATCCGGTTTCCGAGAGGCCTGAGATGGCAGGCGTAAGTGAGCTTGATCCGGTGGCGATCAGCGCATTGTCAAAGCGCAGAGCAACGTCGCCCACCTCGATCGCGCGGCGCCCGACGAAGCGCGCCTGGCCGAAGAAAATATCGCTTCCGGCTGCCGTGAGCCGGTCGGCGGAGACCTGATCGCCGATGCGCCGCCGCAGGCTCCGCATCCGTTGCATGACCGCCTGGAAATCGATGGAGATGTCGTTCGGTGTATGAGCGCCATAGTCCTCGGCGGCGGCCATTTCGGCATAGAGCCGCGCCGTGCGAAGCATCGCCTTGGAGGGCACGGAGCCAACGTTTAGGGAGGCGCCGCCCAGCCGGTCGCGCTCGATCAGCGCAACCTTGGCGCCGAGGGCCGCGGCAAACCGCGCGGCGGTCAGACCCGCTGGCCCGGCGCCTATGATCGCGAGGTCATAGACGCCCGCCGGCGAAGGATTTCGCCAGGCCTCTCCGAAGGGTTGAGCCGCCGCGGCGGCCATCTACAGCCACCCACCCCGAAAGTCTGCGCGGCGCAGGCCGTTGCCGATCCACGGACAACTCCGCATTAGTCGCCAGATCAGGCCGGACCGATGGTTCTCGACCATCAGCACCACTATCCCCTGGTCGAGGCCAAAATAGCCCTCCGAGATCCAGCCATCGGGGCCTGCGTCCCTGAGCGTCGGATTGAAGCCGCTGGGCAGTCTCGAGCCCTCGACCACATGCGGATAGCGGTCGCAGAGCTGGCGCAGGGCGAGGAGAGCCGAGTCAGGCGCGAAAGGCAGCGCGGCCAGGGGTCCCCAGGGCGCAAGCGTACCGTCGTCGGGCCCGTAGGGAACCCCGCGCGCGGCGTAGCTGAAGAAGCGCCGCTTGCGGCCTTCGACCCAAAGGGCTTTGGAGCCTGGGCCATCATTGGCCGTAAGCCCCCAGCTGTCCTGGTCATAGCCCAGGTAGCCATGCGGATTGCGCCGGGCGTACTCGCGTTGCACCCAGACGGCCTGGCTGGTGTTTTCGAAATAGTCGGTGCGTCGTTCACGCATGAACCGGTCGCGCAAACCCGCGAAATCGATCCAGGCGTGCGAGAAGAGGTGGATGAAGAACGGCCCAGCGTATAGCAGGTCCCGCTCGTAGATGTTCTCCCACTGGTAGGTCTCGGTCCAGGCGACGTAGCTCGAGTCGGACAGGGGGTGCGTCGGCGACGCCAGACCTAGCGCGTAAAGCAGTATCGCCTCGCTATAGCCCTCCCAGCCATAGTGCAGAAAGCCGCTCTCAGGTTTCCAGCCTTGCCGCACGGTCGCCTTGCCGGCTTGGGCCCAGCCCCAGTCGACGCGGCGGTAGATGGCGTCGGCGAGTGTGCGGATCTCGCGTTCCTCGGGCGTTTCGAGGGCGAAGTAGGCCGCAGCGGTCAGCATGCCGGCGACGAGAAGGGCGGTGTCGATCGGCGACAGCTCGCAGCGCCACGTGCGGGCACCCGTGTCCATGTCCAGAAAATGGTAGAAGAAGCCCTTGTGGCCCGTTGCGCCCGGGCCGCCGTCTTGGCGGGCGTTCCAGAAAAACCTCAGGGTCGTGAGTGCGCGGGCCACGGCCTCGTCCCGAGCGATCCATCCGCGCTCGACGCCGACCGGATAGGCCGCTAGGGCGAATCCAACGACAGCGATGCTGGCTGGCGCACCCGGCCGCGTTGTGTCGGCGGTCAGGCCGTTGGCGGGATTGAAGGTCTCGAGGAAATAGCCGAACGCGGCCCGCTGGAACCGGTCCAGCAGGGCTTCATCCGGCTCCGCGGGCGGGTCGGCCGTGATCGTTTCGATCGGCGCAGCCAATTGGCCCCTCCGGGTCGCTCTACTCGTGACTCAAGGCATGAAGCCGTTGCGATCATACCCGCGCGATCCGCCCGAGGTCACATGGTCCCCGCCGCCTGCCGTCTCATCGTCTCGTCGGCCTCGGCGCAATCGGAGTCGCGCCCCGGTGAAACCCCCGTTGCGCCGGCGTCTTCCACGATGACTTCGACGTCTTCGCCGTGGCTCCGGAGTGCGTCGCAAAGGCGGTTTGCTTGCCGGATCGCCTGGGCTCGTGTGCGGAACGACGATGTCACGCCCGGGCCAAGCATGATGGTCCAACCGAACGAGTCCTTGATGACCCTGAAGGTGTGCATGGCAAGGCAGTCAATTAGTAGTCGCGCGATCGCGCCTTAACCCAAGTCAAATTGCTTTGCTCCGACCAGCGATTTGCCTCCGGTTCGACGGTCGACTCTCCAGGCGACGCACGCACAGCCGGTCTGAACACTTTTGAACAATAGGCGCCTTCGGCGAACCTTCCGCTGCGACAGCAATCCATGGGCGAGCGCTTGGGCAATGTTCGCTTGCCCTCCCGGCGGACCTTCGGATGGTCCGCTGGTCCGCAGTCGCCGCGAATGTCCACTCTTCGGCAGGTCGCCGATGTCAGCTAACGACCCAAAGGAGACAATCGCGCTCGGTTTCAGGGCGTTCCTGGACAAGCCGCCAAGAGATCAACGGCCGGCCCGCTGACTGAGGGCCGCGCGCCCGAGAATTTGCGCTCGACGGACCTATGGTGCGAGGAGGCTCTGCAGACCTGGATAGTCTTTCAATCCCTCGAACGTCCCGCAGTCGGCCGGCTGCGCCGCGCCGGGTCGGCCCAGACAAGGGCCTGGCGGGGGCGCGCTGTCGCGATACTTGCGCCACGCCTCCTCTTTGGCTGCTTCGGCGGCAAAAGGTGGGATGCCATAGGAGCGCGTCTGATGGCGGGGCGCTTGGACGAGAACTTCTGCAGAGCCGCTTTGCTTTGTGGCCGCGCCCGATGCTTGGATGGATTGAGCCAAAGCGGCCGGCCCGCCCAAAGCGAGCCCAAGGGCGACCACGGCAAACAGCGCCACGGGATGCAGGGACCCGTCCCAGGTGCGGGTGGTCATGGATTCGATCCTTTGCCGACCGTCCAAGGCACCATCACCTTGCTCGGTTGGGATCTAGCCATAGCCGGATCGCGCGAAGCCGCTTTGACCGAGCGCAAAGTCAGCGTTTACGCTTGATCGCGTCTGCTGAGCTTGGTCCGTCTCGTCCGTTCGGGAGCCGCGAATGTCGGCTTTCTGTGAGCAGCTAGGCAGCTTGTTCGACGACGTCAGCAACGTCCGCAATGGGGCGAACATTGCCCGTGGCTCCCGGGCCGAAACGGTGCGGCTGCCGCGGCCACCCGGACCGCGGACATGGTCTCCAGGGCGATGAGCGCGGCCCCGTCCCGGATGTCCCTTTCCGGCCGGAAGCCAGCGTCCGCGACCCAAGCGGCCGTTGCGAGAGTTCGAACCACGGCCTACCAAAGTGAGGGCGGGTCCGCGCGGGACTGCCAGTCCGCCTGCGAGCGGTGTCGACGCTCGATCCAGCCGTGTTCTCGAGGGTTCCCGACGCGCTGGACGAGCTTTCCACGAGTTCGTAGATTGGCAGTCTCCCATCAGGCTTGGGGGCCCGAAATGCTTCTTCGGTGCGCGGGACTGCTTGCCGCGACGCTGCTCACTGCCGAGCCGGCGATGGCCGGAGTCTCCGCTTGGCACGTTGATGGACGTCCGGACGCGCCCCCGTTTCAGTTGGGCTACAGCTTTGGACAGGGTGGCGTCAGCTATCGGTTCGTGTGCGAGCCGGACAAGGTGGCCATTACCGAG
>DATNIH010000211.1:0-20034 GCA_035604515.1 Caulobacteraceae bacterium
CGAGGAAGCCAAGGTCCAGGCCCTGGCGCCGCGCCGCGCCGCCAAGACCCGACCGGCCCTCAAGACCATCGGACGCGGCGGCGCAGCCCCCAGGCCCCAGCCCGCACACGACGAGCAAAACTGGGACGAGTTCTAGGCCGAGCGCATGACCGACATCGGCTCCCCTCAACCCGCGCTGCTGCAGCTGCCCGCCAGCCTCGACCTTGCGGCGGCATCTCCCCTGGCGATCCAGCTGCTGGGCCTGCGCGGCCAATCCCTGCGCCTGGACGCCGGTGAGGTCCGCCGCCTCGGAGGGCAGTGCCTTCAAGTGCTACTGGCCGCCAGAGAAACCTGGGCCTCCGACGGCCAGTCGTTCGCCATCGCCAATTCAACGGCGGAGTTCGCTGAGTGCCTCGCGCTGATGGGCGCGTCCGACCTCGTCGACGCCGCTTCGCACTGAGGACGCCAGCCATGAGCTTGACCATTCTCACAGTCGACGACTCCCGCACCATCCGCGAGATGCTGCGCCTGGCGCTTGCCGACGCCGGCTTCCGCGTGCTGCAGGCCGAGGACGGCGTTCACGGGCTCGAAGTGCTCGAGTCGTCGGCGCCGGATGTAATCGTCACCGACATCAACATGCCACGCATGGACGGGTTCGGCTTCATCGAGGAGGTGCGGGGCGACCCGCGCCACCGGGTGACGCCGATCCTCGTGCTCACGACCGAGAGCGACGGGGCCAAGAAGAACCGGGCGCGCATGGCCGGCGCCACTGGCTGGATCGTCAAGCCCTTCAATCCGGTGACGCTGGTGGATGCGATCCGCCGCGTCGCCGCTTGATCCGACCGACACAAGGACCGCGCACCGTGGACCAACTGGCCGCCATCCGCGAAACCTTCTTCCAGGAGTGCGAAGAGCAGCTTGCCGAGCTGGAATCCGGGCTCCTGGCCATGGAGGCCGGGGCGACCGACTCCGAGACCATCAACGCCGTGTTCCGGGCGGTGCACTCGATCAAGGGCGGGGCGGGCGCCTTCGGCCTCGACGAGCTGGTGCGGTTCGCGCACGGGTTCGAAACCGTGCTCGACGAGGTCAGAGCCGGGCGGCTGGAGCCGACGCCGGACGCGCTGAAGGTGTTGCTGCGCGCCGCCGACGTGCTGGCCGATCTGGTGTGCTCGGCGCGCGACGGCGGTGGTTCCGTCGAGACCGAGACCTCCGCGGCCGAGCTGAGCCAGCTCCTGGGCGGCGAAGCCGGCGACGCGGCTGCGGAGGATGACTGGGGCGACTTCGAGTTCCAGCCCCTGGGCGCCGGCCAGACGGCCGCGGCGCCCTCCGCCAAGGCCTGGCGCGTGACGTTCCGCCCCCGCGCCGACCTCTACGCGAAGGCCAACGAGAGCGCCCTGTTGCTGCGCGAGCTGCGCCGGCTTGGCGAGATCGAAGTCAGCCTCGACGCGTCGAACCTGCCTTCCCTGGCCGAGCTCGATCCCGAGGCCGCCTATCTGGCGTGGACCGTCATTCTCACCACCGAACGCGAGCAGTCGGCCATCGTGGAGGTGTTCGACTTCGTCGATGGCGACTGCGACCTTTCGATTGAGGAGATTGCCGAAGACCACGCCGAGTCGCCTATCGCGCCGACCGATGTCGGCGACCTGGACATTGCCGCGCTGATCGCCAAGGCGCAGTCGGCCGCGCCGGACCCTGGGCCGGAGGCGCCGCCCACTCGAGACGCGCCCGCGGCGCGCGCTCCGGAGCCGATGACCCACGCCGCCGCGGGGGCGACCATCCGCGTCGACCTGGAGCGGGTCGATCGTCTGATCGACCTGGTCGGCGAGTTGGTCATCAACCAGGCCATGCTGTCCCAGCGGGTGCTCGAGGCCGGCATCGCCCGCGCCTCCGGCGTGGCCGTGGGTCTCGACGAGCTCGAGCAGCTCACCCGCGAGATCCAGGATAGCGTGATGGCCATCCGCGCCCAGCCGGTGAAGTCGGTGTTTCAACGGATGCCGCGCCTGGCGCGCGAAGTCGCCGCCCTCACCGGCAAGCAGGTGCGGCTGGTCACCGAGGGCGAGGCCACCGAGGTCGACAAGACCGTCATCGAGCGGCTTACGGACCCGCTGACGCACATGATCCGCAACGCGATCGACCACGGGCTCGAGAGCCCGGAACGGCGGGAGGCGGCCGGCAAGCCGGCGGAAGGCGTCGTGCGCCTGAGCGCCGCCCACCGCTCCGGCCGCATCGTCATCGAAGTCGCCGACGACGGCGCCGGCATCAACCGTGAACGGGTCAAGCAGATCGCCGCCGAGCGCGGGTTGATTGCGGCGGACGCGGTCCTCAGCGACGAGGAAACCGACAACCTGATCTTCATGGCCGGCTTCTCGACCGCCAGCGAGGTCTCCGACATCTCCGGCCGCGGGGTCGGCATGGACGTCGTCCGTCGCTCGATCCAGGCGCTCGGCGGGCGTATCTCGATCGCGTCGCGCCCTGGCAAGGGCTCGACCTTCACCATGAGCCTGCCCCTGACCCTCGCGGTGCTCGACGGCATGGTGGTGACCGTCGCCGGCCAGACCCTGGTCGCGCCGCTGACGGCGATCGTCGAGACCCTTCAGCCCAAAGCCGCCGACGTGCACAGCCTGGGTGGCGATGCGCGCGTGATCGCGGTGCGCGACAGCTACGTGCCGCTGATCGACGTGGGCCAGGCGCTCGGCTATCGCGCCGCGCCGCTCGACGCAGCCTGCGGCGTCGCCCTGCTGATCGAGAGCGAGGGGGGGGCGCGGGCCGCCCTGCTCGCCGATGAGATCCAGGGGCAGCGCCAGGTGGTGATCAAGAGCCTGGAGGCCAACTACCGGCAGGTGCCGGGCGTGGCGGCCGCCACCATCCTTGGCGACGGCCGCGTCGCCCTGATCCTCGACATCGACACCATCGTCGCGGTCTCCCGCGGCGCGGACTTGGCGCGCTCGGAACGGCGCAGAGCCACAGCGGCAGGATAAGACCCATGAGCGAACTCCACAACGGCGGCGCGGCCCGCGAGCTGATCTCCTTTCGCGTCGGCGCGCAGGAATTCTGCGTCGACATCATGGCCGTGCGCGAAATCCGCGGTTGGACGGCGGCGACCGCGCTGCCGCAGTCACCGTCTTACGTGCGCGGCGTGATCAATCTGCGTGGCGCGGTGCTTCCGATCGTCGACCTGGCGGCGCGCCTTGGCTTCGCCAGCGCCGAGACCACCGCCCGCCACGTGATCATCGTGGCGCAGATCGGCGCCCAGCAGGTCGGCCTGCTCGTCGACGCCGTGTCCGATATCCTGACGGTCACCGACGCGATGGTGCAACCCACGCCGGAAGTGGCGTCCGACACGGCCAAGGCGTTTGTGCGCGGTCTCATCGCCCTCGAAGGGCGGATGATCAGCCTGATCGGGCTCGACCATGTCTTGCCCGACGACGAGCTCGAAGCGGCATGACCGCGCTCGCCCGCCGACCCAAGCCGGCCGAACGCAGCATTGTCGAGGGAGAGTTTCCTTTCACCGACGATGACTTCAGCCGCATCGCCGCCATGCTGCATGGCGAGGCCGGCATCGCCTTGCCGGAGAGCAAGGCGACGCTGGCTTACTCGCGGCTGGCCAAGCGGCTGCGCGCGCTGGGCCTTGCGAGTTTCAAGGACTATTGCGCGCTCGTCGCCAGCGCCACCGGCGTCAGCGAGCGGCAGAAGATGGTGGCTGCGCTGACCACCAACGTGACCCGCTTCTTTCGCGAACCGCACCATTTCGAACACCTGCGCGAGCGCGTTCTGCCGCCGCTGTTGGCGGCGGCGCGGCATGGCGCCGCGGTGCGGCTGTGGTCGGCGGGCTGCTCGAGCGGCCAGGAGCCGTTCTCCGCGGCGATGACCATCCTCGATCTGGCCCCGGACGCGGCCGAGCTCGATATCAAGATCCTGGCCACCGACATCGACCCGAATATGGTCGAGCAAGGGCGTCAGGGCGTCTATCCGGGACGGGCGACGCAAGAAGCGCCGGCCCCATTTCGTCATCGGTGGTTCAAAGCGCAGGGACCTGGGCGCGATCAAGTCTGCGTCGCCGACGAGGTGCGTGCGCTCGTCGCCTTCCGCGAACTCAACCTCATCGGCCCCTGGCCGATGAAGGGCCGGTTCGATGCGATCTTCTGCCGCAACGTGGTGATCTACTTCGAGGAGGATACCCAGGCCCGAGTCTGGAACCGCTTCGCGCCGATGCTGGCGCCGAACGGTGCGCTCTACATCGGCCATTCGGAGCGGGTCACCGGTCCGGCCGCGGGCCAACTCACCCCTGACGGCATCACGACTTACCGGCCGAGGCCCGGAGCGTCGTCATGATCCGTGCACTGATTGTCGACGATTCCGCCACGATGCGCTCGCTGATCGCGAGCATCCTCGCGCGCGACCCAGAGATCGAAGTGGTGGGGCAGGCCGCCGACCCGCTCGAAGCGCGCGCCGCCATCAAGACGCTCAATCCCGACGTCATCACCCTCGATGTCGAAATGCCGAACATGAACGGTCTGGAGTTTCTGGAGAAACTCATGCGGCTGCGGCCGATGCCGGTGGTGATGGTTTCGACCCTCACGCTGCGAGGCGCGGAGGCGAGCCTGACGGCGCTGGAGCTCGGCGCGGTCGACTGCGTGGGCAAGCCGAGCACGGCCGGCGCCGGCGCGTTCGACACCTTGGCCGACAAGGTCAAGGCCGCGGCCGGCGCCCGTGTGCGCCCGCTGCGATCGGCGCCAGCGCAGCCGCGCGCCATGGACGATGCGGCCTACGCGCCGGATGCGTCAGTGGTGGCCATCGGCTCCTCAACCGGCGGCGTCGAGGCGCTGATGGACGTCGTCGGCAATCTGCCGGCTAACTGCCCGCCGGTGGTGGTCACCCAGCACATGCCCGCCACCTTCACGCGCAGCTTCGCCGAGCGGCTGAATCGCGCCAGTCGCGCCGAGGTCTCCGAAGCTGTTGATGGCGCTCCACTGGCAGCCGGCAAAGTCTATCTGGCCCCGGGCGGCGACACGCACATGACCATCGGCGGTGGGCGTTGCCGCATCGCGTCCGGCGATCTTGTCAACGGCCACTGCCCGTCCGTCGACGTTCTGTTCCACTCGGTGGCGCGGACAGCGGGGGCCCATTCGCTCGGCGTCATCCTCACCGGCATGGGCCGTGACGGCGCCCAGGGACTGCTCGCCATCCGCAACGCCGGCGGCCGCACGCTCGGCCAGGACGAGGCCACCAGCGTGGTCTACGGCATGCCCAAGGCGGCGTTCGAACTGAACGCCGTCCAGCGCCAACTGTCGCTCGAGAAGATCGGCGGCGAAATCCTCAATCTCACCAACGCCCATCGAAGGGGGGAGCATTAATGCCCGCCGCCGCCTCCATTTCAGTCCTGATCGTCGACGATCAGCAGACGATCCGCTCCCTGGTCCGCACGGGCCTGCAGCAGCTCGGTTTCTCGAACCTGCTGGAGGCCCCGGACGGCGAAGAGGGCCTGCGCACCATGCTGACAAAGCCGGCCCAGCTGGTCATTTCCGACTTCAACATGCCGAAGCTCGATGGCCTGGGGCTGCTGCGCGCCGTTCGCGCTCATCCGCCGATCAGCCAGGTCGCCTTCATCATGCTGACGGGTCGCGCCGACCGCGAGCTGGTGCAACGCGCCGTCCAGTTTGGGGTCAACAACTACCTGGTCAAGCCGTTCACGGTCGGCACGCTGAAAGAGAAGATCGAGGCGGTCTTCGGAACGCTCACATGAGTGCGGCCGGCGTCCTCGCGGCGGTCGGCGCCGAGCCGCGGAAGGTTCATGTGACGCAAGGCGAGTTCGTCGTCACCACCGACCCCGCAGTGGTGTTGACGACCATCCTTGGCTCGTGCGTGGCCGGCTGCCTGCGCGACCCGGTGGCCGGCGTCGGCGGCATGAACCACTTCCTTCTGCCCGAAGGCCACGGCGGCGCGGGCGATGGCCTGCGCTATGGCGTGCAGTCGATGGAGCTGTTGATCAACGGCCTGCTGAAATACGGGGCCCGGCGCGATCGGCTGGAAGCCAAACTGTTCGGCGGCGGACGGCTGTTGGATGGCCTGACCGATGTCGGCCAGCAGAACGCCGCATTCGCCGAGCGGTTCATGCGGGCGGAGGGGGTTCGCGTTGTCGGCGCGAGCCTGCGAGGCGATCACGCCCGGCGCGTGCAGTACTGGCCGGTCAGCGGCCGCGCACGCCAGGTCCTGATCGCCCGCGCCGATGGCGGCGTCTTCACCAGAGAGCGCGAACAGACTTTGCCGCCGACCGAGGTCTCGGGCGGGGTGGAGCTTTTCTGATGCCGCCGTCGCACGCGCATCGTCCTCTCACCGAGGCGTTGGGGCTGGTGGCTATGGAGCTGGCCGATCTGGTGCGCCTGGCGGACCAGCTGGAGATGGCGATCGCCAGCTTGGCGCGGCGCGTCTGCGCCAGCGACCCTCAGGCCATCGCCGACTGCCAGGTCGCCGACCTTCTGGCCCAGCGCTTGGCCGGCGTCTCCGGCTTCTTCGGCGGCCTGGCCGCCAGCACGCCTCAAGACGTGTGTGTGGACCTCACCCGCGCAATGACGCTGCTGACCCTTGGCGAGCAGGCGCGGCGTTTTGCCGGGCCGTCGGCCCAGGCTGAACCGCCGAGCGAAGTCGGCGCAACTCTGTTCTTCGCCGACGAAGCATGAGCCCTTCGAGTCTACGCCCTGGGGAACGTGTCAACTTGGCGAACGCCGAGGTGCTGCTGCTCGACGGCCAAAAGGAAGGGCTCGACCTCCTCATCGAGATGTTCGCCGGCTTTGGTGTCCATACGCCGAGAGCCGCCAGCACCGCTGAGGAGGCCAAGACCTTGACGCGCGACCGCGAGATCAATCTCTTCGTGGTCGATAGCGCCCTAGGCGACACCGACGGCTATCAGTTCATTCGCTGGTTGCGGCGTTCGGGCGTAACCCCGAACTGCTTCGCACCGGCGCTGCTGTTGATCGGTCACACCAAGCGGTCCCAAGTGCTGAAGGCGCGCGACTGCGGCGCGAACTTCGTGGTCAGCAAGCCCATCACGCCTTTGGTCATGCTGCAGCGGATCATCTGGACCACGAAGGAGAACCGCGCCTTCGTTGAATCGCCTGGCTATTGCGGCCCCGATCGCCGCTTTCGGGCCCTGGGGCCGCCGGTGGGCGAGAAGGGGCGTCGCAGCGGCGACCTTCCCCCGGAGGTCGGCAAGGCGACGGAACCTAATCTCGATCAGAGCGACATCGACGCGCTATTCGGCGCCAGGAAGGCAGGCTGATGGCCCAGGCAAAACTGTTTCAGGTCGAAAACCGTCTGGCGGTCGCAATGCGGCGGCCGGGGGGCCGGTCGATCGCCGATCTCCTGCGCAACGCCGAGCAGCGCGTGTCGGCCTTGCGTGAAACCTGCGTGATTTCGTTAGGGCGCCAGGTCGAACGTATGCGCGGACTCTCCGCGGCCGCGCGCCGGGGACAGGAGCCGAGCGCCCTAGATGACCTCTACGCCGCGGCCAACGGGGTCTTCTCCATCGCCGCCGCTTTCGAGCTGAAACACGTGGCCGAGGCGGCCTACGAGCTGTGCGACCTCGCCGACCATTTCCGCGAGACCGGGGATGTGGTCTGGCCGGCCATCGACGTCTATGTCGACGGTCTGAGACTGCTCCTGGCCGAGCCGACTGACTCCGACGCCGGCGTCGCAATTCAGGCCGGCCTGCGGCGCGTTCGCAGCCGATTCCTGCATGAGGCGCCGAGAGCGGCGCGTTAATTCCCACTTTTAGCAGAACCTTAAGGCTCTCGCGGCATGGTCTGACCTGGCCGGCGGGGCAAGGGCGTAGCCGTCCCGCGATCCCGAGCAAGCCGGCGAAACCTGGAATCTGACAGACTCGAACAGATGTCGCCGACCGAGCTCAGACCTGTGTTCATGGCGGCAGACAGCGAAGCCGCGCGTGTCGAAGCGCTACGGGCGCTTAACCTTCTGGGCACGCCGCCCGAACGCTGCTTCGACCAGATCGCACTCCTGGCGCAAGCCGCCGCCGGCGTGCCGGTGGCCATGGTCTCGTTCGTCGGCGACGATAAT
Source organism: Caulobacteraceae bacterium (assembly GCA_035604515.1). GTDB lineage: Bacteria > Pseudomonadota > Alphaproteobacteria > Caulobacterales > Caulobacteraceae > Acaudatibacter. The sequence continues at coordinate 8,050 of DATNIH010000211.1, forward strand.
CAGTGGTTCAAGGCGAAGGTCGGCATGTCGCTGCGGAAGAACCGCATGCACCGTTCTGCTTTCGCCCTGCACGTGCTTCGCGAGGCCGAAGTGCTCTGGGTCGAAGACGCGAGTCAGGACGAACGGTTCTACGACAACCCCTTGGTTTGCGGGCGGCCCTGGATCCGGTTCTATGCGGGCGCGCCGATCCGGCTGGAAACCGGTGAGGCGATCGGCTCGGTCTCGGTCATCGCGGACAAGCCGCGGAGGTTCGAGGCGGCGCTTGCGCGGCAACTGCGGGGTCTGGCCGATCTGGCCGGCGATGAGTGCACGCTGCGCGCCTCGCTGCGGGAGCTGAGCAAGGCCCGCGCGGAAGCGGAAGACGCACGGCAGGTCAAAAGCGCGTTCCTCACCAACATGAACCACGAACTGCGCACGCCGATGAACGGCGTGATCGCCGCCGCCGACATGCTTCGCACAGGCCCGTTGACCCGTGAACAGAATGAGCTGGTCGATATCGTCTCCGGCTCGGCTCAGAACCTCTGCGCCGTGCTCGATGATGTCCTGCAGCTGTCGAGCCACGCCGCCGAGGGCGCCCAGTGTCCGCTGGCGCCGTTCAATGCGGCCGAGGTCGCGCGGCAGGCGCTCGGCTTCTACGAAGGCGCGGCGCGGGCCAAGGGGCTGGAAGTGATCGTCGACCTGGACAAGGTCGATCGTCGGTTCATCGGCCAGCCGGCCAGCCTGCGCCAGATCCTAAGGGCGCTGGTTTCGAACGGCGTAAAGTTCACCAGCTCCGGTCGCGTCTCGCTGCGAGGCGAGGTCCGACCTGCGGGCAAGCGCAGAGCGGTATCGTTCACCGTCGAGGACACTGGAATTGGTTTTGGGCCGGAGGTTCAGGCCCGTCTGTTTGAGCCATTCGAAACAGGCGACGGTTCTTTGACGCGCCGCCACGGCGGTCTGGGGGCCGGCCTCGCGATCGCGCACGCGCTGATTCAGCGTCTGGGCGGCCGGCTGGAGGTCGCTTCAACGCCGGGCAAAGGCTCGGTCTTTCGCTTCACGGTCCGGCTGACGCCCGCGCCAGCCGAGCCCGACGCGAAACCTGCGACCTTGCCCGCCGCCGGCTGCGGCGCGCGAACGCCGCGTGTCCTCGTCGCCGAGGATCATCCAACCAATCGGCGGATCCTGGAACTGATCCTGGGCGCTGCCGGCGTCGAGGCGCAGTTCGTCGAAAACGGCGCGCTGGCGGTCGAGGCTGTGCGCCAGGCGGACTTCGACATCGTGCTTATGGACATGCAGATGCCGGTGATGGATGGCCTCACGGCGATCGGCCAGATCAGGCGGTTGCAGGCCGAGCGCGGCGGCGCGCTGACGCCGATCTGCACACTTACCGCGCACGCTATGCCCGAGCACGAGGATGCCGCGTTCAGGTCGGGCGCTCAGGCCCACCTGACCAAGCCGGTGGCGGCGGCCGATTTGCTGGAATGCGTGGCCAGGCTGACCGGCTGGACACCCGAGGCCTAGCCGAACGGGCCTGCGCAGTCGTCGTTGAAGTCACAGTGACGCCCTTGCGTGTGCTGCCTTGGGCGGTGGCGCGTAAGCGAAAAGCCAGGGTCGGCTTAGGCCCGACGCCTGATCAGGTCTTCATCGTCCTCGATCAGGGCGGCCTTCTGCACCAACGCTCGCTCCATAGCCTCACAGAGCCGCTCGTGAGCCGGCGTGGCCAAGTCCAGCTGCTGGCTCGTCCGCGCCACGAACGCCTCTGAGTCCCAACCGCCGGACAGTTCGTCAGCCGCCATCGCGTCTTTGGAGGCCAGCGCCTGAGCGATCGCCTGACGCGCTTCGGCAGATGTCGCCGCCAGACCCGCGAGGCATGCGCGGGCCAGGGCGTTGGCGCCGCGCAGATCCTGATTAATCACTTTGAGCATCTGGTGGATATCGGACTCGGTCGCCGCGCTGGTGTCGCTCACTTCGAGGTTCCTGTCGTCTGTGCTTCGGTGGCGGTTCCCACCCAAACTGGCTCAAAATCACGAAGAAAGTGCAAATGCATATAATTGAACTGCAACTTATCACATTGCACATGTCGCCCGGAAGAGCCGAGGCTAGCTGAGGCGGCGCCCAGATGCTTAGCCCGGTGGGTCACGTTTTTTGCCCGTGGAGACTCCGTGCGCCGCCCGGTTCCAAGAACCACCCGCCGGCCTTGGGCCATCGTTCGCCGCGTCCAAGCCTGCACCGCGCGCCCACTTTGGGCTGGCGGCGCCTCGCGAACTGTGTGACCAAATAGGTGGTAACGCACCTAGTTGTTCGATGAAGGGGTTGATCCGGGAATGGCGTCATCACGGCCCAAGAGCGCCAAGTCGTTCGACTTTCCGGACCAACCGCCTTTCGACGCGCCCAACTATCTTCTGCATCTTCTTGCGGCGATCAGCCGCTATCGCGACGTCGAACTCGACCTGGCTCTGGCGCCGATCAATCTGACGGTCGCCCGCTACCGCGCCCTCAACGCCATCGTCATCTTCGAGCCGTGCCTGATGGGTGAACTGGCTGAGTTTATCGGCGTCGACCGCACGACCATAACCCGTACGGTAGATCAGCTGGTCGCCGCCGAGATGGTTGAACGTCGCACGCCGGCGTCGGATCGGCGCCAAGTGGAACTGTCGACGACCGAAGCGGGCAAACTGACGGTTTCCCAGGCCAGGCCGATCGTCTTCGAACTGAACAAGCGGGTTCTCGAGGGCGTGCCTGATCAGGTCCAGCGCACGGTCATCCGCGCGGAGCAGCGCATGTTCGCCAACCTCGCAATCGAACCGCGGGCCATCGAACGAATGTTGGGATTCCGCCGCCCCGCCGGCGGCGAGTAGGCCGCGCCCGCCGCCTGTCATGTTTTTGACACGTGCATTTACACATTATGCTTGAACACATAGTTAACCCTCTGTATGAGCCTGCCGCGGCTGCAATGGATGGGGGTTTCTTGGGTGCGCGAGGTATCGATTTTCCGGCCGGTTTATGCCGGCGCCAACGCCGCCGCGGCTGTTGAGAGGGCGCCAACACGGGGGCCGGATGCCAGCTTACGGCCGCCCCGGATCGTCCGTAGCGCCCTCCTCGTCGCCTACATCGAGGCCGCACGTTCCGTCGGTCTGGACCCTGAAGCGATGATGCGGCGCGCAGGTATTCCGCCCGCCGCGGCTTCCGATCCTGAGTTGCGGCTTTCCTTCGGTTCCGTCCGCGCTCTGCTGTCCACATCAGCCCTGTTGAGCGGGCGCGAGGACTTCGGGCTGTTGGTCGGCGACCATATCAAGCTCTCGATGCTCGGTGCGCTGAGCCTCCTGATGCGTGCACAGCCCACGGTCCAAGCGGCGTTCGAGGTCTACGCGCGATACATCGGCCACCTCAACGACACGGTGACCATTCATCTGAAGGATCTCGGCGACCACGTGTTCGTCATACCTGTCATTGCCGGCCCACCGCGAGCGACGCCTCGCGCGAGCATCGATACGGTGATGGGCCAGACGCTCCAGTTTCTGCGGTCCCTGGCGCCCGGGGGGCGTCCGGAGCTTACGTGCTTCGCCTATCCCGCTCCGGCAGATACAGCCCCCCATCGCCAACGCTTTGGATCGGTGGAGTTCGACCACGAATGCAGCGGCCTGCTCATCTCGAAGTCGGATCTGGCTCGCTCGCTCTCGACGGCGGACGCCGATGCGGCGCGAACCCTCGTGCGTGTTGTGGAGAGTCAGGGCTCAGTGCCGGCCGAGAGCATGGTTGAGCGTGTGTCCAGCCTGATCGAGCGTCTGTTGCCCAGCGGCGATTGCTCGGCCAGACGTGTCGCCCAGATGCTGGGCGTCGACCGGCGCACGCTCCATCGCCGCCTTGCCATGGAGGGGGTGACGTTCACGTCCCTGCTCGATCAGATGCGCCGGGACATGGCCGTCGAACTGCTCAGGCGGGGAGGGCGACAGGTTACCGAGGTCGCCGACCTGCTTGGGTTCTCGAGTATCAGCAGCTTCTCACGCTGGTTCCACCGATCCCACGGGACAAGCGCGCGGGAGTACCGCAAAGCCGCCTGACGGCGCCGGCCTCAACGCGCCCGGAAGCGCGTTCACTCCCAGTGCGGTCCGAGCTTTCCGGCGATGTCAGCCGGAGCGAGATTGAGGTTCGCGAGCATCTGCTCGAGGCCTCGCATCACGGCGCGCAGTTGATCCTCAGTGAGGCCAGCCAGCAGCTTCGCGTTCTGGCGCTCAATGACCTCGATGGTTCTGGCGAACGCAGCTTCGCCTTGGGTGGTCGCCCGCAGCTTGATGGAGCGGCGGTCGCCCTCGACCACTGTGCGACGAACCAAGTCAGCCTGCACCAGCTGGTCCACCGCACGCACCATGGTGGTGCGATCATAGCCGATCAGGACGGCCAGGTCCGACATGGTGCACCCACCGGCGACCACGACGGCGGTCAGGATTCGATAACGCGTGACGCCCAAGCCCATCGGTTTCAGGATAGCTTCGAATTCGGCGTCCCGTGTTCGTACAATGCGTTGCAGCGCCTGAACGAGGTATTCGGGCACTTCGAACACGAACTCGCCAGTTGGATCGGGCCCGATCAGACGCGCCAACCGATCGATCATGCCTGCAACTCCCGACCCGACCCATTCGACTCACTGGGCACCGTTTAGAACCCGAAATTCGGCGAGGGCGGAAGGGGCAACCGCAGCGGCCGACAGCTGGTCCTCACACGGCTGAGGCGCCCTGAGTCTCCGCGGGTATAGAGTCTGACCCGCTCGATCAAACATTGCGACGCCAACACGGCTAAGCTCTTCAAGACATGGATCGCGCAGGCCCGTCAAAGAGACGGGCGTGGCGGATCCCACAGTCCGACAGTCCAACCAACAGATGTAGCGGCCTCAACTGGCCGCCGGAGAAGAGAAGATGATCGGCCTAGCCGCGCAGACAGAACGGCCGTCGGAACGGTCAAAGAGCCCGGCCCTGATGGTGGGCGCGCTCGCGGACAGAACCGTGCTGGTGGTCGACGATGATCCGCTCGCGCAGCGTCGCGTTGGGCGCGGCCTGGCGTTGCGCGGCTTCGAACCGATCCTGGCAGGGAGCGTGACCTGCGCGATGACCGCCTTGCGTAGCTCAGCGCCTGCGTTCGCTGTCATTGAACCACGCCTGTCCGACGGAACGGGCTTGGCGGTCGTTGAGGCGCTCCGGCGAGCGAGGCCCGATTCGCGAGTCGTCGTATTGACGAGCCATGGCAGCATCGCTGCAGCCGTCGCCGCCGTCAAAGCAGGGGTGGTCGACTATCTGACCAAGCCGGCGGATGCCGACGACGTGACGAGGGCGTTGGTGGCCGCAGACGACGAGGCGCCGCCGCCGCCGGAGAGCCCGATGAGCGCAGCGCGCGTGCGCTGGGAACATATCCACCGTGTCTACGAGCTGTGCGGCCACAACGTTTCGGAGACCGCCCGACGCCTCAGGATGCACCGCCGCACCCTGCAACGGATCCTGCAGAAGCGTGCGCCGCAGTAGACGCGAGTTCCCGGACGGCGACGAAACCGCCGGGACCCGCGACGAGTCCCTGGCGGCGCGTCTCGGAACGCTGCGAGGCGCCGGAGGCGGCGGTCGGGCGAAGGCGTGTGGGCCGTCAGTTGCCGTTGCGGCCGACAACCCCTCGCCGTTTGAGGCCAGGGTTCGGCTGATTTCGCACTGGCGGCTTCAAGATGACGGGCGACTATTCCGCGAATGGAGCTACTCCGCGAACGTGGGCGCAGACGCCGTCGAAGATCCTGACTCCGTCAGGATCGGCGGCGCCGACGTCCGCGAGCGGCGACGGCGCGGGAACGCGCTTCGAGGCGCCATTGCGCCGGCGGCATGCCGAACTCGGCGGTGAACCAGCGCGTGAAGGAGCTGTGCTGGGCGAAGTCGAGCATTCGCGCGATCTCGGCGAGCGAATGTGCCGGGTTGGCCAGATAGCGGGTCGCAAGCTCCCGTCGGATGCGGGCGACAACGTCCGAGAACGCCTCGCTTTCGGCGCTCAGCCGCCGTTGCAGGGTTCGGACGTTGATCCCGAGCCACTGGGCCACCTGCGAGATCGAGGCGCCCCCGATCGGAAGCAACAGGTAGACCGCTTTCGCCACCTCCCCGGTCATCGACTCCATCTGCGCCTTGGGCAGTGTGTCGACGAACGACCTGGCATGTTCCGCAAGCGCAGGATCGGCAGCCGGATTGGGCCGGTTCAGGTCGGCCGCTGCGAACACCACGCCGTTGAACTCGCACCCGAACTCCACGCGCTCGCCGAAGACACTGCGGTGGAAGCTGGAGTCCGGCGGCGCCAGGTGGGCGAAGTTGACGCTGTAAGGCTGCCAGCGAGCGCCCAACACGGCGCGGAACAGGCGGAAGAGCGTTCCGATCGCCAGTTCGTCGGTCTGCCGCATGGCGACGCCGGGTTCCACCAGCAGTTCCGCGCGCAGGATCGCCAGATCGCCGTCCTCCTCCAGCGACATCGCCAGCGACTCGTTGACCAGGTTGCGATAGCGGATCGTGGTCGCCAGTGCGTCCCCGAGGGTTGGCTGGTGCGCGATCATGAGGCCAACCGCGCCGAGATCGGCCAGGCGGCGCGTACGCGCCATGCGCAGGGCGAAAGTCGGGCAACCGGCTTCTTTGGCGGACCGCTCCAGGAGACTGGCCACCTTGGCGGTGGGCACGCGCGCACCCGGCTCCGATAGCACGCGAGGATCCAGGCCCGCGGCGCGCGCGAGGGCGGCTGGGTCGAGCCCGAACTCACGCGCCACCTCGGCGAAGTTGGTCAAGGCGCCCGCGCGCACGTAGGCGACCACGATCTTCCCTTCCGCTCCTTGTCGTCAGACGACAAGCATCTGTCGTCAAATGTCAAGCGGCGGACTCTGCCGCGCCTTAGTTGCCTAGCCGGGCCACGCCGTGGCTCAACTCAGGAGAATGCCCGCGCCGCGGAGATGGCGCTGGGCGTCGTCCTGTTCACGACCAATGGAGATGTCGCAGTGACAGGATGGACCGAACCCGGTCGAGACGGGACCACGCCCGCGAGGGGCCCGCAGGCGCAAGGCGCGTCGGGGCGGCCGGTCGGTCGTTGCGTTGCGATGCGGACGGCCTGCCGCCGCCTCGACCTGACTGCGCTCCAGACGGCGACGTTGGAAGTCGTATTGTGCAAGCTTGCGGGTGACAGCAACGTCCAGATCGCGCGTCACCTCGGCATATCCCCCGCAACGGTCAGGCGCCGACTCGCCGGCGCCCTTTCGGGCCGCGGCCGCCTTGCGCGGCGCCGTTCGTTGTCCATTACCCTGACCCTCGAGGCCACCCGCGCACAGCTCAGGCAGGCGGAAGAGGCCCGGCGGCAGGCTGAGTCGGCCCTGTCATCCGCGTTAAGGGACTACCAGCTCCTCGCCGACAACATGGCCGACCTCGTAGTCCACGTCGGCCGCGACGGCCGCATCCGCTATGCTTCACCATCCTGTAGCAAGATTGGCTACCGCCCCGCAGACCTCGTTGGCCGCACGGCCTTGGACCTGGTGCACCCGGATGACCGCGAGCGCATTTCGCGTCTGCACCGCGAGATGTTCGCAGGGATCCCGATTGACGAGTCAGAAGACCGGGACGGGCGAATCCGTTCCGCCACGGGCGAGTGGGTGTGGTTCGAGGGCAATCCGCAACCCCTGCTTGCGGCTGATGGCGAGGTCGTCGGGCTTGTCACGCTCCTGCGCAGCGTCACCCAAAGGCGCGCGCTGGTGCGGGAGCTGCGCCAGAAGCGCCGAGAGGCTGAAGCAGCGTCTCAGGCCAAAAGCGATTTCTTGGCCAACATGAGCCACGAAATTCGCACGCCTCTCACGGCGATACTCGGGTTTTCCGGTCTGCTCGAGCGCGTTGAAGGGCTTCCCCCTGACGCCCAGAAGTATGTCAAGCGGATTGGCTTAGCCGGGCAGGCGCTAGAGATAGTCATCAACGATATCCTTGACTTCGCCCAGATCGAAGCCGGCGAAGTCGAGCTTCACTCGCTGCCGTTCGATCCGCGGCAATTACTGGAAGAGGTGATGGGACTGATCTCAGTCCCGGACCACAAAACGCTGTCGCTCGCCGCCACCGTCACGGAGCGGGTTCCCTCGAGTGTCGTCGGCGACGTCGGACGGGTCCGTCAGGTGCTGCTGAATCTGCTCAGCAACGGCGTGAAATTCACCGACACGGGCAGCGTCAACGTAACCGTCGACTATGATCCGGGCAACGCCGCAAGTCTCGAGTTCAGTGTGAAAGACACAGGTGTCGGCGTGCGCGCAGACTGGGGCGAGCGCATCTTCGAGCGGTTCAGCCAAACTGACGCCTCGCTCACAAGGCGCTTCGGCGGCGCAGGCCTCGGCCTCGCGCTGTGCAAGATTCTGGTCAACCTGATGGGCGGAACCATTGGCTACGAAAGCCAGATGGGCGCGGGCTCGACCTTCTGGTTCCGTGTGCCGGCGCCCGCGGAGGCAGTGCCGCTGGGAAGCCCCAGCGCTCCCCTCGACCTGGCTGCTCCGCCTGGCGCCAACCGGGTGCTCGTTGTCGACGATGTCGCGGCCAATCGCGAGCTGCTGACGACATTGTTGCGCGCGGTTGGCTATGACGTCGCCACGGCGCGGGACGGGCTTGAAGCGGTCGACCAGGCGCTGACGAACCCTTTCGACATCATCCTGATGGACCTTCAGATGCCCCGGATGGACGGCCTCAGAGCCACGCAAGCCATACGGGCGGGCGACGGTCGCAACTGCGACACCCCGATCCTTGCGGTCTCGGCCAACGCGCTTCCGGAACACATCGAGCGCTGCCACCAGGTCGGCATGAATGGCCACATCACCAAGCCGATCAACGTCGGCGAGCTGATCCGCAGCATGGCCCGGTTCAGGGCAAAGGCGACCAAGCGCCGCGGCTTCCGACCGAAGCTGCGTGAAAGCGCCGGTCCAGCTTAGCCGAGGTTGACCGCTCGTTTCTTCTGCACGACTCGCGATCCGATATCGTAGTTCAGGCGCGGAAGGTCCGACCCTGGCCGGCAACCACCGAACGGCCGGATTGGCTCATTCTCTGCCGTTGAGAACGGCCGCTGTTGGGCATGACGCGAACGGGGATTTTCGACCCAATCCCGACTCAGGCGAGCGCGCCGATCTTTAACGGCGCTGGACTGTGTCGGGGGGTGCTAACTACAGGTCGTTAACAGGCGGGTCCGTCTGCGATGAAGATTCTCAGGCGCGTGCTGATCGCAGTAGGCCTCGTGGTCGGGGTTGTGCTCGTTGTCGTGCTGCGCCCAGGGTTCACCTTCCCGATCTTTCGGCAGAACTCAGTCGCTTCGCTGGAAGAGGTCGACCTTAACGGCGCGCGGCAGTGGGTGCTGATCCGTGGCCAGCGCGACAAGCCAATCGTGCTCTTCCTTCATGGCGGTCCGGGGATGCCCGCCATGTATCTCGCGCATGCCTTTCAGCGCCCCCTCGAACGCGACTTCTTGGTGGTGCAGTGGGACCGCCGCGGCGCTGGCAAGAGCCTGCCCGCGACAACCGATCCATCTCGGATCCGCACAAGTCAGGAAGTCGCCGACGCCGTGGCGCTCATTCAGTTGCTGCGGCAACGCTACGGCGCCTCCAAGGTGATTCTGGTCGGCCACTCCTACGGTTCGTACCTTGGGATCACGCTTGCGCAACGGCACCCCGAACTCGTGCGGGCCTATGTCGGTGTCGGGCAACTGGCTTGCGATCCGGCTGGCGATGCGGCGATCCAGGATCGCTGGCTGCGCGCCCAAGCCGCAGCGGCTGGGGACAGCTCAACCCTCTCGCAGATGGGGCAGCCAGGGTGGGATCGGGAATCCGCCCTGTTCAAGTACGGCGCTGAGGTGGTGAAGTGGCATAGCTTCACGCCGATGATCCTCACCGGCTTGGCGGCGCCGGAATACACCTTCGGCGATGCGCTGAACGTTCCCAAGGGCGTCGCGTTCACGCACCGCTCCTACGTCTACGACGGTCCAAGCTTGCCGCTCTACGACAGCGTGAAGGCGCTTGAGGCGCCTGTGTTCATGTTTGAGGGACGCCGCGATATGGTCACACCCACCGACTGCGCGGCGCGCCTGCTCAGCGCTTTGGCGGCGCCCCTGAAGTCCTGGACCTGGTTCGAACGGAGCGCGCACTTCCCGTTCCTGGAGGAGCCGGACCATTTCCATCAGGCGCTGCTTGATGTTGTGCGGCGCACGTCCCTCTGAGACGACGCCCGGCGCGTTTCGTAGGGGCGCTTCCAAGATCCGGTTGCCGGCAAGATCGTGACGGTCGGGCTCGACCCATAGCGGTCCTTGGCGGAGCGCCGTCCGCGCCAGGGCCGCCGCCGTATTGGTGCGAACCCCGCACGCGACGAACGAAGACCCAGAGACGCTGCCGCCTTGCAATCAGCGCAGGGGTTTTATCACGGCCACGCACTTCCAGCCCGGCTTGCCCGTCGGCAGGCTGATCCAGCGCGGGCGGAACGGCGGCTTGCAGTGGACCCAGCGCGGGGGTCTGCGGGCGCTGGCGGGAGCGCCGTTGACAGACAGGCCGTTAGGCCCCGCGCCGTTACTGGGAGCGCCGTTGGCTGGAACGCCTGCGTCGGACGGGCTGAACACGACGAGGGCCGCCGTGACGGCGAGCGCGCCAGCAAGCTCGGGACGCATGACGACCTCCACCGATCTCACCCGGCCGAGCCTAGATCGTTCGCGGCCTAGGCTCCAGAGGCGGAGGCTGAAGTCATCGGTTGCGTGTGACAGCCAGCCAGTCGAAGCATCCTTCAGCACGCTGCCGCGCCATCTTTGACTTAGATCATCGACGCGCAGGGCCGGCCGCGCGAGGGTCTGGGTTGGATCGACTTCCATGGAGCGCAAGCCATGGCCCCCTACCGGATCGCTTGGCTCGCAAAAGACGGTACAGTTCACGAAGAGCGCGTGATCGAGTGCGCTCATGATGACGAGGCGATTGATTACGTCGGGCGCTCAGATCATCCGCACGAAATCGATGTGTGGCAGGGTCTGCGGCACGTCGCCCGTTTCCCCCCGTGGCCACCGCCCCCGGGTCCTCCGCCGACATCTCGCCGCCGCCGATTCCGAAGCTCAGGCTGGTGATCTAGCCTAGCCTGTGGGAGGCGTGGCATGTCCGGTTCCGGGTATGACGCCAACGGCGAGGATCGGCCCATTGCCGCCGTTCGCGCCGCGGCCAATCCGCCAACGGGGTGGCTCAGTGTGCGAGCAACAGGTGCGGGCCGCTCCGGGCCGCGAGGAACGCGCGCGTCGCCCCACCGACCAGCGCCTCGCCAACGCGGCTGTGGCCATAGGCCCCGGCCACAAGCAGCTCGGCGCCGTATCGCTCGGCGGCCCGAAGCAGCGCCGAACCGACGTTCCGCTCGCGGGTCTCGATCGTGGTTTCCACCGCTACGTTGTGGCCGGCGAGATAGCGCTTCAGCCGCTCGGGATCAGCCGCCGCGCCAGCGCTGGCGTCGATCTCCTCGACCTGCTGAACGATCGCGATGCGCGAGGCTTCCTTCAGCAGCGGCAGGGCCGCCCGCACGGCGCGCCCCGCTTCGAAGCTGCCGTCCCACGCCACCGCCGCGGGCCGTCCGGGCGCAAGCGTCTCGGCATGCGCGACGAGGATCGGGGCCCGGGCGTCCATCATCGCCTCGCCGAGCGGGCCGGCTAGGACGCTGACGCCGGCGGCCAGCGAAGGGGCGACGACTACGAGGTCGATGAGCGGCAGCTCCCGCTTCAGCGCGGCCCAGGCGGTGTCGTCGGATGGCGCCAACTCGACCGCCGGCGCCGCATTGTCCCCGGCGCCGCCGCTGAGCCGTTCCGCCTCCTGGCGCACCAGCGCAGCAATCGCCCCGCGCGCGGAAATCTGGTCTTCGATCCGCATCTCCCAGATCCTAGGCGTCGCGCCCGCCTGAAAGCTCGGGGTCAGCTGAGGCAGACTAGTGAAGACGTCGACGACCCTGGCGGTGGACGCGTGCCGATGGGCGAGATCGG
>DATNIH010000212.1:0-6188 GCA_035604515.1 Caulobacteraceae bacterium
CCATGATGGGGCTGAGCTGCAGCAAGAGCGACCACATCTTCTACAAGTTCACCGCCCGCAACCTGTCCGGCCAGCAGATCCGGGGCGTGGTCTGCATGAGCTACATGAAGGGCGCGACGGTCCGCATCACCGGCTAGCGCACGTTTGCGTGCTGGTGATCGTCGTCGGCACGCTGCTGATCTCGGTGTTTTGGCCTCTGGCCCCGCGGTGATAGCATCGCTGCCAGTCCTGAAGTCTGGGAGCCCGCCATGGCCGTTCTCGGCGTCGATCACATCAACATCGGCACGCACCAACTCGAGGCGACGCGCGCCTTCTTTCGCGACGCGATCGGCCTCGCCGAGGGCTACCGGCCTGATTTCCCGGTCGGCGGCGCCTGGCTCTACGCCGGCGACACCGCGGTGGTCCATCTGGTCGACCTGGCCGAGGCCAAGCTGCCCTCGAGCCAGGCCGCGCTCGACCATTTCGCCTTGCGCATCGACGACTACGACGCCGCGATCGCGCGACTGGACGCGGCCGGCATCCGTTACCGCGCGGTGGATATCCCCGACACGCCGATCCGCCAGATCAACGTGCGCGACCCCAACGGCGTGAACATCGAGCTGAACTACCGCGGCCCCGCCACGGCGCAGGCAGCCTCCCCGAAGACGGCCTCCGCCAACGCCTGAGGCTCAGTCGCGGGTCAGTTTCAGCCGGGTGACCTTGCCTTTTTCTGTTACGTCGAGCGTCGCCGCCGCCACGTCAACCCGGCTCAGCACAGCGTGGCCGCCAGCGAAGTCGAAGGAAAGCGCGCGGCCATCGCCCGAGAGCTTTGCGTTCTGCGTCTCGACGTAGTCCGTGCGCCAGAAGAAGCCGATCACGGCCCCTCCGGCGACGATGACCTGGGCGCTGAGCTCGCCTTCCGCACCGCCCCAGGTCCCCTCGAAGCTGGCTTCGTCGGCGGCGATCGCCGCGCTGGGAACCGCCAGGAGCGCGAGGCCGGCGCCGAAGCGCCGCCGATTCACGCCGTCACGCTCTGGTCCGGGTGCTGGACGTAGAAGTCGAGGTCGGCCAGCAGGCCCTCCCAGGCCAGGTCGATCTCCCTGGTCCAGGCCTCGGCCAGCACCTCGCGCAGGGTGGCGGCGACCACCGGGAAGAAGGTCTGGAACACGTCCGGCGGCACGTCGTAGCCGGCGTGGGTGACCACCTCGCACTGGATCAGGTGGTGGGCGTAGAGCCGCTCGCCGATGAAATCGAGGATCGCCTCGAACACCCGCGCCAGCATCTCACCTCTGATCGCACTGTTCTTGTCGCGCCAGAACAGCGCCTCCATCTGCGGCTGCTCGCGGAACAGCCGCTCGTAGACCAGCGGGGTCAGGTCCGGGCTGCGCTCGGCCGCCAGTTCCAGGCTTTGCTCGATCAGCGCCGCGCGTGTCATTCCCGCCCCTCAGGCCGTCGTGAAAGTGAAGACCGGCGGCGTGCCTTCGCCGGTGGGCGACCACTTCAGCTTCACCCGCTGGCCGATCTTCAGCGCATCGAAGTCGCAGTCGATGAAGTTGGTCAGCAGTGAGACGCCTTCGTCGAGCGTCACGTAGCCGATGGCGTAGGGGACTGGGGTGTTCCGGCGCATGACGCTGAAGGTGTAGATCTCACCCTCGCCCTTGCTCTCCTCCCACTTGGTGTCGCTGGAGTGGCAGAACGGGCAGATCGTCCGCGGATACCAGTGCGGCTCGCCGCAGGCGGTGCAGCGCTTGATCAGGAACTTGCCTTCCTGCGCTGCGTCCCAGAACGGCTTGCTCTCCAGGTTCCGACCCGGGGCGGGAATGCGCCGCGTAGTCGGGCGCTCGCGGTCTTGAACGTCTGACATGGCTATTCCCTCTCCATGATGAGCGTGCCCGAGCCGTGGCGCGTGCCGAGTGACCCGCCGGTGCCGTGGGCGATGACCAGATCGCAGTTCGGAACCTGCACCTTCGGGTGCGCCTCGCCCCGAGCTTGGCGCACCGCCTCGATGATCTTGGTGATGCCGCCGCGGTTGGTCGGGTGGTTGTTACAGAGCCCGCCGCCGTCGGTGTTGAACGGCAGCTTGCCGACGCCTGAGATCAGGTTGCCGTCGGCGACGAACTTGCCGCCCTCGCCCTTCTTGCAGAAGCCGAGGTCCTCCAGCTGCATAAGCACCGTGATGGTGAAGCTGTCGTAGATCGAGGCGTACTTGATGTCGGCGGGCGTGATCCCGGCTTCGGCCCACGCCGGCGGGCCTGACCAGGCGGCGCCGGAGAAGGTGAGGTCGAGGTCCTTGCCGCCGCGCGGGCCCTTGTTGGCCTCGCCGTGGCCGATCACCTTGACCAGCGGGCGCTTCAGGCTCTTGGCGATCTCCGGCGTGGTCATGATCACCGCGCCGCCGCCGTCGGAGATCACGCAGCAGTCCAGTCGGTGCAACGGATCGGCGATCATCGGCGACGCCAGCACCTCCTCGACCGTGACCACCTCGCGCAGCATCGCGTGCTCGTTCCATTGCGCATGGTGCGAGGCGGCGACCTTGATCCAGGCCAGCTGCTCGGAGGTGGTGCCATAGTCGTGCATGTGGCGCATCGCGCACATGCCGTAGGTGTTGTGGGTGGTGCCGCCCCAGATGTTCTCGAAGCCAGCCTCCGGCACCTCGTTGACGCCCCCGCCGGCGCCGCCCTGCGGGGCCATGCGGAAGCGCTCGCCGCGGGTCTGCGGATCGCCGAAGCCGGTGCGCGAGCCCAGCGGGCGTCCGGCCAGGGTGATCAGCGCCACCTTGCACTTGCCCGCCGCGATCGCCTCGGCGGCGTGGCCGGCGTGGACGATGTAGGACGAGCCGCCGGTCTCGGTGGAGTCCATGTGCTTGAGTTTCAGGCCCATGTAGTCGGCCATCGACATCGCGCCGAAGCCGGGCGCGTCGCCGGCGCAGAAGTAGGCGTCGATGTCGCCCCAGGAGAGCCCCGCGTCCTCCAGCGCGCCCTTGGCGCACTCGGCGTGGACCTGCGCCGTCGAGAGGTGGGGGATGTCGCGGAGCGGATGCTCCCAGACCCCCGCCACATAGGCCTTGCCCTTGATGCTCATCAGCTATGTCCCGTCATTAAGACCATTTCCATCTGCCGCCCGGCCGCTGGATCAATGCAGCTCTTGTGGTTGCTTTCGTTATCGACGCCAGAGAACGGCGCCGCAAGGCATTGGATTCCGCCCCCTGCGGGGAGGGGAGATTCAGCTCGGTCCGCGCCGCTGGCCGACCGGGTGCGAAGACGAGAGTCCGCCGTCGACCACCAGCGCGTGGCCGTTGACGTAGGAACTGTCGTCGGAGGCGAGGAACAGCGCCGCGCCGGCGATCTCGAGCGGCTCGCCGCCGCGCTTCAGCGGATTGAGCTGGCCGATGCGGTCCTCGGTGCCGCGCTCGCGGGCCCGCACATAGACGCCGCGGGTCATGCCGGTCTCGATCAGGCCAGGGCAGATCGCGTTGACCCGCACGCCGGTGCCGTAGAGCAGGTTGGCGGTGGTCTGCACCAGGTTGATCACCCCGGCCTTGGAGGCCGAGTAGGGCACGCCGCCGGCGCCCGAGCGGATGCCGGCGACCGAGGCGGTGCAGATGATCGAGCCCTTGCCCTTCTCCTTCATCACCGCGCTGGCGTGCTTGATGGCCAGGAACGGCCCGATCAGGTTGATCCGCAGCACCTCCATCCAGCCTTCCGGCGTGATCTGCTCGAGCGGGCCATAGCCGCCGGCCGCCGAGCCGATGCCGGCGTTGGCGTAGACCGCGTCGAGGCCGCCGTGCGCGCTGACGGCCTTGTCGATGTAGGCCTTGACGTCGTCTTCCTTGCCGGCGTCGCCCAGCACCGCGACCGCCTTGCCGCCCGCTTCGCGGATCGCCGCCGCCGTGGCTTCCACCTCGCCGGCGCGGTCGACGCAGACCACCGCCGCGCCTTCCTTGGCGAACAGCAGCGAGGTCGCCCTGCCGATGCCGCTCGCCGCTCCGGTCACCACCGTCGATCGTCCCTCAAGCCGGCCCATCGGCAGTCTCCTGTTCAAACGCTTGTTGGGACCATGTCTTCGGCCGCGGCGCGCGGGTGGTCAAGGCGGCGCGAGGGCAGGTCTTATCGCGCCCTTAACCATGGCGTGATGGTGTGGGCGCTTCGACTTGGAAGGCCCCATGGCCACACTGCACCGCCCCGCGACGCTTGGTCTCTGCTGTCGCAGCAATCGGAAGGCAGACGCCTGCGTGCGAATCGTCGAGGCTCAACCCGTAATTCAAAAGGTGGCGCATGGGTGAAGCCGTTCTGGTGTTTCCCGCCGGCATGCCGGAGGGCCTTGCGTTCCGCGACCGGGCCAGGGCCAGAGGCCTGCGGGTGGTCGGCGCCTCGTCCTTGGAGCGCGATCCGGCGGAGAAGGTCTACGAGGCCTGGGAGCGCCTGCCCTACGTCAACGATCCCGGTTTCGACGACGCCCTGGCCGAGGTGGTCCGCCGCCACGACGTCAGCGCCGTCCATGCGCCGCACTACATCGTCTGGAAGCACCTGAGCGAGCGCCTGGGCCAGATCGCGCCCGGCGCCCGGCTGACCACCGGCCAGATCCCCCAGGACAACGAGCGCGCCTACCGCTCCCTGCGCAACCGCGTCGCCATGCTGAAGGCGCCCTGCTTCTGGCCAGCCTTGCCCGGCAAGCTGCGGCTCACGCCGCTGCAGCAGGTCGGCCTGATGCGCCTGGTCGACGCCATTCCCGGCATGTGCGGCGAGGAAATGATGGTCGCGCTGATGGAGGCGATGCGCCACGCGCCGGCCGGCGATGTGGTCGAGATCGGCTCGTGGTGGGGTCGGTCAGCGGCGCTGTTCGTCTGGCTCGCGCGCCACTACGGCGTCGGCAAGGTGCTCTGCGTCGATCCCTGGTTGCCGGACAATCTGATGCAGGGCGAGCCGATGCTGGACGCCGCCAACGCCGAACGCGACACCGAGGAAGCCCTGCGCATCTTCGAGATCAATCTCGCGCCCCTGGCCCAGGGCTCGCTGAACTATTTGCGCGCCACCTCCGTCGAAGGCGCCGCCGCCTATAGGGCCGACCGGAGCGTCGTGACCGAGGCGTTCGGCAAGACCGACTACACGGGCGCGATCTCGGTGCTGCACATCGACGGCAACCACGCCGAGCCGTTCGTCGCCGCCGACGCCGACACCTGGACGCCACTGGTCGTTCCCGGCGGTTGGATCATCTTCGAGGACTACGAGTGGGCCTTCGGCGACGGGGTGAAGCACGTCGCCGACATCTTCGTCGCGGACAATGAGCATCGCATCGCCTGCCACTTCAACGCCGGCGCCGCGCTCTTCGTGCAGCTGAAGAAGTAGCCCGCCAGGCCAGACGCCGGGGCGCGGCGACGGTCACGACAGCAGCGTGAAATGCACCATGGAGCGGTGCAGGTCGTGCACGTAGATGTCCGGGTCGCGGCTGATGCCGATCAGGGCGCTGGCCTCCATGGCGTTCCATGAGACGAGGCCGGTGATGAGGCAGAACAGCAGGCGCTCGTCGAGGCGGTAGGTCAGGCGATGGCGCGCGCCGATGTCGTCGCAGAAGCCGGCGTCGCCGCTGTCCAGCGCCGCGCGGAACAGGAAGCGCCGCCCGCCATCGGGGCGCAGAACATCCAGGTAGACGTCCATCGCCGGCGAGAAATCCATCCGCGCCCGCCGGGCCGCATAGTTGGCCGCGCACTTCTTCAGCGCCCGGCCCCAGTCGAACGCGGTGTCGGCGGGGAGGGCGACCTCGGTGAAGCTGGGCGCCCTGTCCGCCAGGCTCATGGCGTAGGCGGCGCGGTCGGCGTCGGCGAAATCGCGGAACTCGGCATCCGCATCTTCGGAAACCGCGAGCGTCGCGCTGTCGAGTTCGTCGCCGGCGTAGAGCTTGGCCATCGCCCCGCCCATGCCGATCGACGTCAGTTCGGCCGCTAGCTCCGCCGCCAGCGGCTGCGGCAGGAAGCGCGAGAGCGGCGCGGCCGGGCCGCCGAGCACATATTCGCCGCCGGCCGGGATCACGCACTTGGGCGCCAAGGCCCGGGTCAGTTCGCGGAAGTTGGCGGCGGTGCGGGCGCGCAGGTGGGTCATCGCCGCGTGTTTGCGGGCATCGTCATAGTCGTCCATCGCCATCGGGAACAGCGAGGCGGAGACGTAGGGCAGCTGGGCGATGTCCGGCGCGCCCCAGGTCTCGGCGATGCGGGC
>DATNIH010000213.1:0-4106 GCA_035604515.1 Caulobacteraceae bacterium
GGCGGCATCTCGTGGCCGACGCCGGGGACGACGATCAGCTCGGCGCCCGGAATGTTCTCGGCGGTGTCGACGCCGCCGGCGAGGGGCACCAGCGGATCGGCGTCGCCATGGATCACCACTGTGGGCGCGGTGATGGTCTTCAGCTTCGGGCGCCGGTCCGGCGAGGCGACAACGCCGGCGTACTGCCGCTGGAACCCGACCGGGTAGTAGCAGCGGCGGAAGTCGTTCAGCGACTGCTCCCGCACTTTCGCCTCGTCCGGCGGATAGCGTGAGGCCATCACCTTCGCGCCTTCGACCGCACTGGCCAGGAAGCCCTCGAGGTCCTTGTTCGGGTCAGGCGCCGGGGTGTTGAGCCGCGACAGCGCTTCCGGCGTCGCCCGCGGCAGGTTGGGGTTGCCGGTGGTGGACATGATCGAGGTCAGCGACAGCGCCTTCTGCGGATAGTCGGCGGCGACCAGCTGGGCGATCATTCCACCCATCGAGGCGCCGACAATGTGCGCCCGCTCGACGCCTAGAGCATCGAGCAGCCCGGCCGAGTCGGCGGCCATGTGCTCGAGGGTGTAGCTGACAGGCGGCCGCGTTCCATCGCGCATGGCGATCGCGACCGCATGCATGTCCGGGGCGCCGGCGTCATCCAGCTTTTCCGACAGGCCGACGTCTCGGTTGTCGAACGCGATCACCCGGTGGCCCGCGGCGGTGAGCTTGCCGATCAGCTCCGGCGACCAGCGGCTCATCTGCGCGCCGAGGCCCATGATCAGCAGGATCGGCTCGCCGCTCTCGGGACCGTGGCTCTCGTAGTAGAGGTCGAGGCCATTGGCGTTCACGTGGGGCATGGGTTTCCTCCGGCGTTTTGGCGACACTCTGCCCCCGATTGGCGACTGTCGAGTCTAACCACCCCTCCCATTCCCTCGGTCTTGGCCGGGCGTAAGTCCCGGCCATCCAAGCACACCGCCCGCGCCCTGGCCGCGCCACGCGCGGCCACCCGTCAGCCTGCGTACTTGGATTGCCGGGACTGCCGCCCGGCGATGACCGGCGAGTGTGGAGCGAGGGGAGCTAAGGCCAGCTCACCAGCGGGGGCATCGAGGACAGGATGGTTTCGATGTTGCCGCCTTGCCTGAGGCCGAACATGGTGCCGCGGTCGTAGAGCAGGTTGAACTCGACGTAGCGGCCACGGCGCATCAGCTGCTCGGCGCGGTCGGCCTCGGTCCAGGGCTCGTCCATTCGGTGGCGGACAATCTTGGGATAGACGTCGAGGAACGCCTCGCCGACGGCGCGGGTGAAGGCGAAGTCGCGTTCGAAGTCGCCACTGTTGTGCCGGTCGTAAAAGATCCCCCCGACGCCGCGCGGCTCGCCCCGGTGCGGCAGGAAGAAGTAGGCGTCGCACTCGGCCTTGAACCTTGGATACCAGTCCTGATCGAACGGATCGCAAGCGCTGCGCATCGCCGCGTGGAACAGCACCGCGTCGTCGGCGTCCTGGCTGCGCTGTTCGGCGAGCAGCGGCGTCAGGTCGGCGCCGCCGCCGAACCAACACTGCGCGGTCGAGAGGAACCGGGTGTTCATGTGCACGGTCGGCACGCGCGGCGAGCGCGGGTGGACGATCAGGCTGATGCTGGCGGAAACGTAGGTCGGGTCGACGTCGGCGCCCGGCATGGTCTTGGCCATTTCGGGCGAGAACCGCGCGAGGGCGGCCGAGGTGTGCACCGCCGCCTTTTCGAACAACCGCCCGCTCAGAAAGGCGCCGAGCCCGCCGCCCTCCCCGGTCTCGCGCGTCCAGGGCCGGAAATCGACTCGGCCCGACGCCTCCGGGTAAAGCTCGGCCGGCGCCTCGTCTTCCAGCCGCTCGAGCTCCGCGCAGATGCGCTGCTGCAGGGCCTCGAACCAGGCTTTGGTCCGGGCGCGGCGGTCCAGGATTTCTGGCGCCAGAGCAGATGCGAATGCGGTCATCGGTCGGGCGGCTTCCGGGTTTTGCCGATTGGCTGGTTGAAAAAGCCAATGACGCATTCTAGGGAACCGCCACAAGAGCTTGCTGGGACCGGGGGCGGCGGCTTTCGAACGCTGCGTTGCGGCGCTCTGCCGCAGGATCGATCTTTTCGTCCGCGTCAGCTTGTTCTTGCGACGCGCGCCGTTCCGGCCGATGCGGAGCGGGCGTCAATTTGAGCGCGGCCGGACCCCTCGGGGTCGCCAGGCCGCAAGCGAGGTGAGCCGAAGGTGGCCGAAAGCGTAGCGGGCGGCAGCGCCGATCACAGCCCGGATCCGAGCCGGCGCGATTTCATCCACATCGCGGTCGTCGCGGCGGCGGCGGGCGGCGTTGCGGCGATCGCCTGGCCATTCGTCGACCAGATGAATCCGTCCTCCGACACCCTGGCGCTTTCCTCGATCGAATACGACGTCTCCAAGGTGCCGCTCGGCCAGCAGGTGACGGTGCTGTTCCGCAAGCAGCCGCTGTTCGTGCGCCACCGCACCCCGGCCGAGATTTCCAAGGCGCGCGCCGACGACCACGCCGATCTGCGCGATCCGGCCACGGACGAGTCGCGGGTGAAGCCGGGCAAGGACCAGTGGCTGATCCTGATCGGAGTCTGCACCCATCTGGGCTGCACGCCCACCTTCGGCGGCGGCGAATGGGGCGGCTGGTTCTGCCCCTGCCACGGCTCGCAGTACGACACCTCCGGGCGCATCCGCAAAGGTCCGGCGCCGAAGAACCTGGCGGTGCCGGACTACGCGTTCGAGACCGACACCAAGATCAAGGTGGGCTGAGAAAGATCATGAGCGGTCCCTCGTCCTACGAACCGAAGACGGCCATCGAGCGCTGGCTCGACTCGCGCCTGCCGATCGTGCGTTTCGGCGCAGATCTGATGGACTTCCCGACGCCGAAGAACCTGAACTACTGGTGGACCTTCGGCGGCATCCTGGCCTTCTGCCTGGGGACTCAGCTCGTCACCGGCGTCATCCTGGCGATGCACTACGATCCGTCGGGCGCCGGCGCGTTCAACTCCGTCCAGCACATCATGCGCGACGTGAACTACGGCTGGCTGATCCGCTACATCCACGCCAACGGCGCGGCGATGTTCTTCCTGGCGGTCTACATCCACATCTTCCGCGGCATCTACTACGGATCTTTCAAGGCGCCGCGGGAGGTGCTGTGGCTGATCGGAGCGGCGATCTACGTGGTGATGATGGCCACGGCCTTCTTCGGCTACGTGTTGGTGTGGGGCCAGATGAGCTTCTGGGCCGCCAAGGTGATCACCAACCTGTTCGGCGCCATCCCGGTCATCGGGCCGTCGCTGGCGACCTGGATCTGGGGCGGGTTCACCGTCGACGCGCCGACGCTCAACCGCTTCTACTCGCTACACTATTTGGCGCCGTTCGTGATCGCCGCACTGGTGGTCCTGCACATCTGGGCGCTGCACGTGCCGGGCAACAACAACCCGACCGGCGTCAACGTGAAGAGCAAGTCCGACACGCTGCCGTTCCACCCCTACTACACGGTGAAGGACGGCTTCGCGGTCTCGGTCTTCATGATCCTGTTCGCGGTGTTCGTGTTCTACATGCCCGAGGCGATGGGGCACGTGGACAACAACATCCCGGCCAACCCGTTGGCGACGCCCGCGCACATCGTGCCCGAATGGTACCTGCTGCCCTACTACGCCATCCTGCGCGCGGTGCCGGACAAGCTGATGGGCGTCATGGCGCTGGCCGCCGCCGTCGTCTGCATCTTCGCCCTGCCCTGGCTCGACACTTCGCGGGTGCGCTCGATGCGCTACCGGCCTCAGGCCAGGCTGTATTTCATCATCTTCGTGTTTGACTGCCTGCTGCTCGGCCTCTGCGGCGCGCATGAGCCCGACGAGCCGTTCATTCGCGGCCTGACCGGCTTCCAGCTGCTCGACGGCGACATCACCAGCTACCTCTGGGTAAGCCGCATCGCCTCGCTGTACTATTTCGCCTACTTCCTGCTCATCACTCCGATCCTCGGCTTGCGCGAGACGCCGCTGCCGGCGCCGGAATCAATCTCAACGCCGGTGCTCGCGCACCCGGCCGCCGCGCCCGCCGGCGCCGCGGCCGCGCCTGAAAAGAAGGGTTGATCGGCCGATGCTGCGCAAGCTTCTCGT
>DATNIH010000214.1:0-3792 GCA_035604515.1 Caulobacteraceae bacterium
AGGGGCAGCCGATCGTGTTTCACCACGGCTGGCCGCTCAGCGCGGACGACTGGGATGGGCAGATGCTGTTCTTCCTCCAGCACGGCTTCCGCGTCATCGCCCATGACCGCCGCGGCCATGGCCGTTCGACCCAGACCGACAGCGGCAACGACATGGATACCTATGCCGCCGACGTGGCCGAGCTGGCCGCCCATCTCGATCTGCGCGACGCCGTCCACGTCGGCCACTCCACCGGCGGCGGCGAGGTGGCGCGCTATGTCGCCCGGTACGGCCGCGGCCGGGTCGCCAAGGCCGCGCTGCTCAACGCCGTGCCGCCGGTCATGGTCAAGAGCGACAAGAACCCCGGCGGTACGCCGATCGAGGTGTTCGATGGCTTTCGCGCCGCGATGGCGAACCGCGCCCAGTTCTACCGCGACGTCGCCTCGGGCCCGTTCTACGGCTTCAACCGGTCTGGCGCCGAGGTCTCCCAGGCGGTGGCCGATAACTGGTGGCGGCAAGGCATGATGGGCGGCGCCAAGGCCCACTACGACTGCATCAAGGCGTTCTCGGAGACCGACTTCACCGAGGATCTGCAGCGCATTGAGGTCCCGACGCTGGTGATGCACGGCGAGGACGACCAGATCGTGCCGTTCGCCGACTCCGCGCCGCTGTCGGCCAAGCTGCTGATCAATGGGACGCTGAAATCCTATCCCGGCTTTCCGCACGGCATGCCGACCGTCCATGCCGACGTGATCAACGCCGACCTGCTGGCGTTCATCAAGGGCTGAACGTCAGGCGGTCTCGGCCCGGCCGAGCAGCTCGATCAGCCAGTCGTTGGCCACCAAGTCGGCGACCAGGTGCACGCGGTCGCTGGTCCCCTTGTTGGCGACGCGGTGGGGGTCCGACAGGCGCAGGTACCAGGCGCTCCCAGGCGCCATCACGATCCGGCGGCGATTGAGTTCGAACTCGACCGCAGCGTTGGTGGTGATCGGGATGTGCACGCGCGCCATGCCGGCTTCGACGTCGAGGTCGTTGTCGTCGTGCTCCTTGATCACCGAGCCCGGCGTCAGCCGCATCAGCCGCACGCACTGCACCTCGCACTTGAACGCCGCTAGTACCTCTCGGAAGTAGGGACAGGCCGCCAGCATCGGCGTGTCCTCGAACGCCGTCGCGGTGGGGTCGGAATAGATCATCATCACCGGATGCTTGGCGCCGGCGACGCCGCGCAGGGGGATGACGCTCCAGTCGCCCTCGTAGTTCTGTTTGACGAAATGCGCGATCCAGTCGACGGACGAGAGCGCGGCGAGGTCGCGGACCAGCCGGTCCGGATCGAACGACAACGGCAGCCGCAACCGGTCCGCAAAGGTCATCGCGCTCGACTAATGGACGGCGAAGGACGGAGCAAGGACAGCGGTCCGGCGGCGGATGGCCCGCCCGGGCCGGGCTGGATGCCGGCGCGGGTGTGGCGGCGGGACGCCGAGCTGTTGCTCGACTGGGTCTGGCTCGGCCAGGCGCGGCTGACCGAGCCGTTCTACGAGGAGTCGATCGCCCGGGCCTCCGGCGGCCCGCGCCCGCGACTCTCGACGCCGTTGGCGGCGGTGGCGCGGCCATCGGGCGGACTGGCGCCAAGCGGGCTGATCTTCCACATGTCCCGCTGCGGCTCGACCCTGGTCAGCCAGATGCTGGCGGCCTCGAGCGCCAACATCGTGGTCTCAGAGGCGCCGCCGATCGATGGCGTGGTGCGCGCCGGGCTGCCCCAGGCCGAGCGCCTGGCCTTGCTGCGAGCGATGGTCCTCGCCCTCGGCCAGGTCAGGAACGCCGGCGAGACGCGCTATTTCATCAAGCTGGACAGCTGGCACGCCTGCGCGCTGCCGCTGTTCCGTGCGGCCTTTCCGGCGACGCCTTGGGTGTTTCTCTATCGCGAGCCTTCGGCGGTGATGGTCTCCCATGCCCGTCGGGTCGGCATGCAGATGGTGGCGGACCTGGTGCGGCCAGCCTTCCTAGGCCTCGACGCCGGCGGCCAGACCTGGGGCGAGGACTACCACGCACAAGTGCTCGGCGCGATCTGCGGGGCGGCCGCGCGCGGCTACGCCGAGGGTGGTGGTCTGCTGGTGAACTACGACGAGCTGCCGCAGGCGCTCGTGACCCGCATCCTGCCCCACTTCGGCGTGGCGCCTGCGGCCGGCGAACTGGCGGCCATGAGCGCCGCGGCGCGGTTCGACGCGAAGTCCCCCGACGTCCGCTTCACACCCGACGCGGAGGCGAAGCGTCTGGCGACCACGCCGGCGATCGATGCGGCAATCGAGCGGCGAGTGGCCGGCGTCTTTGCCCAGCTCGAGACCCTGCGCCGCGCCGAGTTGGGCTGAAGGCGGCCGCACGCTCCGGCTTGAAGCGTGTCTTGAAAATCGCGATATCGGCTGGGCCGTGGCGAAAGGGGCAGGCGATGCATTGGAACCTCTGGCTGGGCTTCGTCGCCGCCGCCTTCGTGATCGGGGTGATTCCCGGGCCGGCCGTCACCAGCATCGTCGGCTATGCGCTAGGCTCGGGGCGCAAGACCGCGCTGGCGTCGGTGGCCGGCATGTCGGTCGGCAGCCTGATCGCCATGACCCTGTCGCTGGCCGGCGTCGGCGCGATCCTGCGCGCGTCGTCCACCGCCTTCATGCTGCTGAAGTGGGCGGGCGCCGCCTACCTGATCGGCCTTGGCCTCTTCACCCTGATCCAGAGCCGTGGCCAGGCGCCGGCCGATGCGCCGCCGCCAACCGCGATCCGGCCGCGCACCGCGTTCCTCAGCAACCTGCTGCTCGGCTCGTTCCACCCGAAGACCATCGTGTTCTTCGTCGCCTTCGCGCCGCAGTTCATCAGCCCCAAGGGCGACTATCTGGTGCAAGCCGCGATCCTGGTCGCCACCTTCGGCGTGATCGTCGGCTGCACCGACACCGCCTACGCCCTGATCGCCTCTCAGGCCGCCCATCTCCTGCGCCGGCCCAAGGCGATGCTGTGGTCGAAGCGCGCCGGCGGGGGCGTGTTGATCGCGGCGGGCGTTGCGACCGCAGCGGTGCAGAACTAGCTCAGCGGCTTGCCCATGCGCACCAGCGGCACGGAGACGCCTCCGGGCGTCTCGGCGCTGAACCGCTCGATCTGCCGGTAGCCGCAGGCTCGGTAGAGGGGTTCGCCCGCCAGGGTCGCGGCCAGCTCGCAGCTGGCGAAGCCCTCGGCCGCTGCGGCTGCTTCGCAGGCGTCCAGGATCATCCGGCCGATCCCGCGCCGGGCGAACAGTGGATGGGTGTACATGGCGCGGACCCGTGCGGCGTCCGCGGCCGGGTCCAGCAGAGCGGCGTCCCGGTTTGCCGAGTGGTCGCCGCCAAACAGCGTCGCGCGCCGGCTCCAGCCGCCACAGCCGGCGATGCGGCCGCCCATCTCGACCACGAAGTAGGTGCGGTCGGCCACCAGCTGGCTGTCGAGCCCCATGATCGAGAACGAGGCGGCCACCTCATCCGGCGAGAGGAATGGCGTCTGCAACTCGGCGATGGATGCGTGCATCAGCGCGTCCAGCGCCGGCAGGTCCGCCTCCAGCGCCAGTCGCAAGGTCAGGTCTTCGCGCGGTCCCATCATCGCTGCTTCCGATACCCTGCACGCGCGGCCCGATCGACACACCTTGGGTGATGCTCGCCCGCGCGCCGAAACGCTCCGCCAGGCGCCCGCGACCTGGACATACCGTTGCAATCAGGCCGACGGGACGCTGCAATTGACGCATATCCTGTGTCGCGGCGGCTAGACGGAACGCGCCGCGAGGGCGCGACGGGTTTCTTTTCG
>DATNIH010000215.1:0-8134 GCA_035604515.1 Caulobacteraceae bacterium
GGTGAAGCCGGTGGCCCAGGCAAGGCGGTCGTTGGCGGCAGGCAGGTATTCGTTCTGGTGCTCGTCCTCGTGCGGGATCACGAAGCCGTCCAGGCCCTGCTTGGCCATGGCGGCGCGGATCAGCGGCGCATGCTCGCGCCCAAACGAAGGGTCGGTGGTTTCATCGAAGGTCTGACGCATGGCGGGGATGTAGGACTTCGGGGGCCAGGAGGCAAAGCGTCTGGCATGTTGGCGCCTATCTTCGCTCCAGCACCAGGGTCGCCCAGGCGTCGCGCAGGACGCGGCGTCTCAGCCGGAAGCCGAGCGAGAGATAGGCGGCGAGGACGAAGCGTTGCTGGCTGCGCAGCAGGCCCGAGAGGATCGCCGTTCCGCCGGGCTTCAGCGCATCGCGGATGTGCGGCGCAAGGCGGACCAGCGGTCGGGCCAGGATGTTGGCGAACGCCAGGTCGTAGGGCGCAGCGCTCGCCACCACCCGGTGCGCCAAGCCGTCGGCGCTCACGAAGCGGGCGCGGGCCTGGTTGAGGCGGGCGTTCTCGCGGGCGATGCGCACCGAGACGGCGTCGATGTCGGTGCCCACCGCGCGGCGGGCGCCGGTGCGCGCGGCGGCGATGGCGAGGACGCCGGTGCCGGTTCCGACGTCCAGCACCCGGTTGAAGCGGCGCGCCTTCAGCAGCGCATCGAAGGCGAGGAGGCAGCCGGTTGTGGTGCCGTGGTGGCCGGTGCCGAAGGCCGCGCCGGCCTCGATCCGCAGACCCACGGCATTGGCCGGGATGCGGCCGCGGTCGTGGGCGCCGAACACGAAGAAGCGCCCGGCCCGCACCGGCGGCAGGCCGGAGAGCGCCATCGCCAGCCAGTCGGCGTCGGCCAGCGGCTGCGAGACGACCTGCAGCGCGCCTTTCGCCGTCAAAAGACCGACGAACGCCTCGGCCTCGTCGTCTGACGTCGGATAGATATCGAGCCGCCAGATGTTCTTGGCCTCGTCCTCCTCCAGGATCGAATAGGCGCTGGCTTCCAGCCGCGGATCGGCGTCGATGGTGGCGGCGGCCGCTTCGGCCTCGGCTCTCGGGCCGCGGGCGGTGATCTGCAGGTTCACGTCGGACATCGGCGCCCGTCTAGCCGCTCGGCCGCCCTGTGGCGAGATCGGCGCCTGACGCGCTTACGGCGCGGCGGTTGGCGGTGGGACGCGATCGCCGCTGGTGGCGTCGTAGACGGCGGCCGAGGACGGGCCGGCGCCTCGCAGGATATCGCCGCCGACGGAGGGGTAGCGCCGATCGGCGGCGGCGTAGCCGGCCAGGCCCGGCGCTTCGGCGTTCGGGCGCGGCATGCGCAGCGCCGCGACTTCCTGATGGTAGGCGACGCATCCGCCCAGGCTGGCCGCCAACGGACCGATCGCCAACAATCCAGCCGTCGCCCAACGCCGCATCGCCGCCTCCTGCGCTTGCAGCAGCCTAGCGTGGCCCGCGGCCGCCGTCAGCCAAGGTGGCCGATACCGAGTATCACCAGCCGCACGCCCAGCGTGACGCCGACGCCGACGGTGGCGAAGATGCCGGCGATGCGCCAGACGTTGACAGTGTTCTGGCGCGATAGGCCGATCGCGTGCAGCAATCGGCCGAGGATAAAAAGCGCCGCGAGCCCAATGACGAAGGGGCGTGCCGCCCCCATCATCTCTAGGAGGGCAAGGCTCGCGACGAAGATGGCGGCGTTCTCGGCGTAGTTGCCGTGCCGGCGGACCAGCCGCTGCAGGGCCGCATCGCCCTCGCCAAGGGCCTGGCGGGTGGCGCGTCGGCGCGCTGCGATCGCCAGCATCAGCCCCATCTGGCCGATGATCAGTACGCCGGCGCTGATGGCCGAGATCACCGGCAAGGTTACGGTCTGCATGATGACTCTCCCAAAGCTCGGCCGGTTCAGGCCTTCGGTTTGCGGAACTTCAGGATGAACTGGTCGGTATGGCCGCGCAGCGCGGGGTCGAAGATGGCCTTGGTGTGATCGTCGGCGGGGTTGTGCAGGGCGTCGCTCTCGCCGATCAGCTTGAAGCCGGCCGCCTCGACCTCGCTCTTCACCGACGCCTCGTCGATACGGTGCAGGGTGTTGGTGTCGGCCAGGCCGGAGCCCGCCGGCGCGGCGTGGTCGAGCACCAGATAGATGCCGCCCGGCTTCAGCGCCTTGAACACCGCCGCGTTGACCTTGGCCAGGTCCGCCGGCGCGAAGAACGGGTCGTGCAGGTCGTGGTAGTTGTCGGAGATCCAGACCAGGTCCAGCGGCGCGGGCGCAGCGAAGTCGTTGGCGGGCGTCGAGAGGCTGGTGACGTTGTCATAGTTGGCGAACGGCTTGGTTCCGTCCGGCGGCAGCGGGGTCTTGATGAAGTTCTTCACCTCGGCCGGATAGAACGCATAGACGTGACCCTTGGGGCCGACGACGCCCGAGAAGATGCGGTCGTAGTAGCCCTGCCCCGGGATGTAGTCGGCGATCACCCAGCCTGGCTTCATGCCGGAGAAGGCGATGGTTTCGGACGGCTTGCGGCCGTCGTCGCGCGCCTTGTCGGCGGCGGGCCGGTTGGCGTCGGCGACGGCGGCGGTGACGTAGGCGGGAATGCCGGTTGCGGCGACGGCGACCGCCGCCACGGCTGCGGCGGCGACGCCAGCGGCCAACTTCACGAACAGGCTCATGGCGGTTCCCTCCGGTTGAGCAGCCGGGGCTGTGTGACAGATAGTCGCTTCATATGCAATAGGGACTATTGTTATTGCATCTAACAGCGAAATCGGCGAACGTCCGGTCGCCATGTCCCGGCCGTCCGACCCCTATTGCCCCGTGGCCCGCGCGCTCGAAATCATCGGCGAGCGCTGGACCATGCTGATCCTGCGCGATCTGATCCTGCACGGCCCGCGGCGGTTCCAGGACTTCCAGCGCAATCTTGCCGGCATCAGCCCCAACACGCTGTCGGCGCGGCTGAAGACGCTCGAGGAATCCGGGGTGATCGAGCGGCGCTTCTACGACCAGCATCCGCCCCGGGCGGAATATGTCCTGACCGCGAAGGGCGAAGCCCTGCGCCCGGTGCTGCGGGCGCTGCGCCAGTGGGGCGAGCAGCACGCGCCGCGGCGCGCGAGCGTCTGAAGCCTCGCCGGTAGCGCCCGTCCTGCGGCTCCGCTAGGTTCGCCGCGGCTGGGCTTTGGCGGAGAGGCCGCATGGCGGACCGGGTCAAGGTGAGCATGGACGGCGGCGTCGCCGACGTGCGCCTCAGCCGCCCCGACAAGATGAACGCCCTCGACGGCGCCATGTACGAGGCGCTGATCGAAGCCGGGGATCGGCTGAAGCAAGACCGCGCTGTGCGGGCGGTGGTGCTGTCGGGCGAGGGCGAGGCGTTCTGCGCCGGGCTCGACGGTCACACCCTGCAGATGCTGATGGGCCCCAATCCAGGCGAGGGCGGCCCGCTGCACTCACCCTTCGCCACCGCCCACGAACAGCGCCCCTATGGCATCGCCAACCGGGTGCAGTACGCGGTCTGGGTCTGGCATATCATGCCGGTTCCGGTGATCGCCGCGGTGCACGGGGCGGCGATCGGCAGCGGCTTCGAGCTGGCGCTTGGCGCCGACATCCGCATCGTCGCGCCGGACACGCGCATGGCGATCATCGAGCTCGACTGGGGCATGGTTCCCGACATGTGCGGCACCCACCTGATGACCCGGCTCGCCGCCGACGAGGCGATGCGCGAGCTGCTGTTCACCGGCCGAACCTTCACCGGAGAGGAAGCCGTCAACATGGGTCTCGCCAGCCGCACCGCCGTCGATCCGCGCCGCGAAGCGCTGAAGCTGGCGGCGGAGATCGCCGCCAAGAGCCCGGACGCCGTCCGCGCCGCCAAGCGCCTGCTCAACATCGCCCGCGACGCCGACGCCGAGCATCTGCTGATGCGCGAGACCGCCGAGCAGGTCGCCCTGTTCGGCGCGCCGAACCAGGTCGAGGCCTACAAGGCGCACATGGCTGGGCGCCCGGCCAGGTTCATAGACGCCAAGAGCTGAGGGGACGAGGGATGCGCGGGATGCTGTTTGCTGTCGTGACTGCGGCTCTGGCGGCGGCCGGGGCCGCCCACGCCGCGCCGGCGATCGGCGGCGGCGTCTACGACAACAGCCTGATCCTCGGGGTCGATCCCGCCACCGGCGCGGTCAGCGGCTATTTCGACATGAGCCAGGGCGGACAGCCTAGCATCAGCTGCATCTTCTACCTGAAGGGGTGGCTCGCCGGGCGCTCGGCGGCGATCGACACCTTCTTCCCGGACGATCCGAAAGGCGACCTGATCCGCGGCTCGCTGAGCGCGCAGGGCCCGGGCAAGGTCCGCCTCGCCCTGCCGACCGAGCACGGCGGCTGCGGCAACGTCTGGCAGTTCGCCGACCAGACCCAGCCGGCCGATTTCGCGCTGCAGGGCGCCAGGCCGTGGACGTCGGTGCGCGTGGTGAAGGCGGCCAAGGCCTATTTCTCGCCGGCGCCCGGCGCGCCGCACGGCAAGGCCTACATCGTCAAGGGCGACGGCGTCGGGGTCCGCGGGGGCCAGGCGGGATGGGTGCAGGCCGACTTTGTCGGCGAGACCCGCACCAGCTCCGGCTGGCTGCGCGAGGCGGACCTCTACGCGCCCTGACGCAACGTTCACGGCATAGTGACAAGCTGCTGCCAAGACCTGTCACAGCTCTTGGGTAGCACGGCGTCGCGACAGCCGAAGGAGCCGCACATGAACACCCAGGAAATCGCCAACGACCTTGTGGCGCTGTGCCAGCAGGGCAAGTTCGACGAAGCCGGCGAGAAGTATTGGGCCGACGACGTGGTCAGCCTTGAGGCGGGGGGCGACAACGCCGAGAGCCATGGCAGGGAAGCCGCCCGCGCCAAGGGCGAGTGGTGGAACGGCACGTTCGAGATCAACGACGTGGCGGTCGAGGGCCCGTATGTGAACGGCGACGCGTTCATCGTGCGCTTCAAGATGAGCACCACGAACAAGCAGAGTGGTGAGAAGGCTTCGATGGACGAGACGGCGCTCTACCGCCTGAAGGACGGCAAGATCGCCGAAGAGCGGTTCTTCGCCTCGATGTGATCCATCCCGGCGAAGGCCGGGACCCAGGCAAGACTCGATGCAGCGCATTGCCCGCGGGCGTCGCGACCGTCATCCTGCTTTTTCCTGGGTCCCGGCCTTCGCCGGGATGAGCGGAAATTGGGGGAGCAATGCGCAACACTCTGCTGGTGGCCGCAGCGTTTGCTTCGGTGGCATGCGCCGCTGCGGCGCGGCCTGGCGATGCGGACCATCCGATCGCGCTGAAGATGAAGCGCGGGACCGACAGCATCGTCGTGCACGGCGTGCTGCGCCAGAACGTCGACTGC
The DNA here is from genome assembly GCA_035604515.1 of Caulobacteraceae bacterium. Lineage (GTDB taxonomy): Bacteria > Pseudomonadota > Alphaproteobacteria > Caulobacterales > Caulobacteraceae > Acaudatibacter. The sequence continues at coordinate 5,359 of DATNIH010000215.1, forward strand.
TGCGCCTACACGTTCAAAGCCCACGCCGGGCAACAGCTGCACTGGAGCGAGACCGGCGCCGTGGCGCGGGTGGGCATCGCCTATCCTGACGGCGACGGCATCAATCCCGGCCTGCCGAACCCGGCCGATCTGCCGCAGGACGGCCGCTACGTTCTCACGCTAAGCCCCGACCTGATGGCCGAGGGCGCGTTCGGGCCGTTCACGCTGAAGGTGCGCATCCCGCCGGCGCCCTGAGAAGGACTCTCCGGGGCCGATCCCGCCGCAGGCAGGAAGACTTGACGCAGAGAACGCGGAGTAGGCGCGGAGGCCACAGAGGCATCCGGCGGCTCCGCGTTCTCTGCGTCACCTCTGCGATCTCCGCGTTCAAACTTTAGGGCGCCTGCGGCGCGCCCCGGCTACTCGCGCAGTTCGGGGAAGTCCTCCTCGCGGTGTTCGCCGTGCGTCCGGGCGGCGGCGTGCGCCCGCGCTTCCTCGATCAGGCGCAGCTCGACCCGGCGGATCTTGCCGGAGATGGTCTTCGGCAGCTCGGCGAACTCGATGCGCCGGACGCGCTTGTAAGGCGCCAGGCTGGCGCGGATGTGGCGGAACACCGCCAGCGCGGTCTCGCGGGTCGGCGCGTGGCCGGGGGCCAGGGCGATGTAGGCCTTCGGCACGGCCAGCCGCAGCGGGTCGGGCGCGGGCACGACGGCGGCCTCGGCCACGGCCGGGTGCTCGATCAGGGCGCTCTCAAGCTCGAACGGGCTGATGCGGTAGTCGGACGCCTTGAACACGTCGTCGGCGCGGCCGACGTAGGTGTACCAGCCATCGCCGTCGCGCCGCGCGACATCGCCGGTGCGGTAGAACGCGCCGAGGGTCGGCGCCAGCGCGCCGCCGTCATCCTGGTAGCCGCTCATCAGGCCGGCCGGACGCGGGTCGAGCCGCACGGCGATCTCGCCCTCGTCGGTCTCCTCGTCGTCGGGACCGAGCAGCGCCAGGTCATAGCCCGGCAGCGGCCGGCCGACCGAGCCGGGTTTCACGGCCTGGCCGGGCGAGTTGGCGAGCTGGGCCGTGGTCTCGGTCTGGCCGTAGCCGTCGCGGATGGTCAGCCCCCACGCGCGCCGCACCGCCTCGATCACCTCGGGGTTCAGCGGCTCGCCGGCGCTGCAGACGTTGTCGAGGCCGGTGCGCCACCGCGTCAGATCTTCCTGGATCAGCATCCGCCACACCGTGGGCGGCGCGCAGAGGGAGGTGACGCCGCTGGCGGCGACCGCGTCCAGCAGGGCGGGGGCGTTGAAGCGGCCGAGGTTGGGGATGAAGACGGTCGCCCCCGCGTTCCACGGCGCGAAGAAGCAACTCCAGGCGTGCTTGGCCCAGCCCGGCGAGGAGACGTTGAGGTGGACATCGCCGGGGCGCAGGCCGAGCCAGTACACGGTCGAGAGGCTGCCGGCGCCGTAGCTGCGGTGGCTGTGCATCACCAGCTTCGGCTTCGCCGTGGTGCCGGAGGTGAAATAGAGCAGGATCGGATCGTCCGCGCCGGTCGGACCGTCGGGCGTGAAGCCGGGCGGGGCGGCGAGCAGGTCGCCGTAACGGGTCCAGCCCGAGGGCGGGTCGCCGACCGCGATGCGGGTGACGCCGAGATCGAGCTCGCCGAATTTTTGCGCCAGGGCGGCGTCGGTGATCCAGAACCGCACGTTCGCCTGCGCCACGCGCTCGGCGATGTCGTCGGCGGTGAGCAGGATGGTCGCGGGGATGGTCACCGCGCCCAGCTTCATCGCCGCCAGCATGGTCTCCCAGAGCGCGGCGCAATTGCCGAGCATCAGCAGGATGCGATCGCCGCGGCGGACGCCCAGCGCCCGCAGCCCGTTCGCCACCCGGTCCGACCGCTCGGACAGCTCGGCGAAGGTCAGGCTCGCGGCGTCCTCGCCAACGATCGTTAGCGCCGTCCGACCGGCCGACGGGCCCTGCGCCAGCTCGGCGTCGAACCAGTCCAGCGCCCAGTTGAACCGGTCGAGCCGCGGCCACCGGAAGCTTCCGCGGGCGCCGTCGTAATCCTCGCGCAGCGCCAGCAGCAGGTCGCGGGCTTCGCGGAAGGCGGTTGTGCTCACAGGGCCTCCCAAGCTCAGGCCCGCTCCACGAACGAGTCGATCACCTTCTTTTCGCCGGCCTGTTCGAACATCACGGTGAGCTTGTTGCCCTCGATGTGGCGCACGGCGCCGTAGCCGAACTTGATGTGGAACACGCGGTCGCCGAGGGCGTAGGCGCCGGTGGCGGAGGGCTCGGAGACGGCGACCAGGCGGCCCTCGCCCTCGATCACCTGGGTCACGCCCGCCGGGCCGCCGCGGTAGTTGCGCTCCTGGGCGCGGCGCCAGCCGGGCGACGAGTAGCCGGTGCCGAACGCGCCGCCTTCGTCCCAGCGCGAGTTGGCCTCGCGCATGCCGGGGCCGCCGCCGTAGTAGCCGGTCTCCGAGGCCGCCTCGACGCTGGCGGGCGGCATCTCGTCGACGAAGCGGCTGGGCAGCTGGCTGGTCCAGCGGCCGTAGACCTGGCGGTTGGCGGCGAAGGAGATGCGCGCCTCCTCCCGGGCCCGGGTGATGCCGACGTAGGCGAGGCGGCGCTCCTCCTCGAGCCCCTTTTCGCCGGTCTCGTCCATGCTGCGCTGGCTGGGGAACACGCCTTCCTCCCAGCCGGGCAGGAACACCAGCGGGAACTCCAGGCCCTTGGCCGAGTGCAGCGTCATGATCTGCACCGAGTTCTCGCCGCTCTCGCGGTCGAGGTCCATCACCAGCGAGACGTGCTC
>DATNIH010000216.1:0-10511 GCA_035604515.1 Caulobacteraceae bacterium
TCCACCTTCGTCGCCGACGTGCGCGCCGCTGGCGACACGCCCGAGAAGCGCTACGCCATCGTCAGTCGCATCTTCGCCGACCCGAAGAACGTGCTCGCCTTCGCCGACGCCCGCGGCGCGGCCGCGCTGGCCAAGGCCGCGCTGGCCCAGAGCGGCATGAAGGTGTTCGACACCGGCGATCGGGTGCGGCTGGCCGCCTACTCGATCCAGCACCAGCCCTGGTCGCTGACCGACGTCGCCAACCGCGACGGCCGCGCCGCCGCGGTGAAGCAGCTCTCCAGCGCCTTTCGCCGGCCCAGCGCCGGTGCGCACACCGACGTCGACCGCATGATCGGCGGCGAGCCCGCCCAGCCGCCCATGGCTGCGGCGCCGCCCTATTCCCCGCTGGTCATCCGCGCCGTCGCCCTGGCGGCGCTGGCGGCGATCGGCCAGGCGGGCGACGACGACATCAGCCACCTTGGCTGGCTCACCGACGACTACTTCCTCGACCACTGCCTCTCCGAGGCCAAGCTGTCGCTCTACGAATGCATCGCGGTCGCCAAGCCGAACTACGAGGACGTGTTCTGCCTCGGCCAGCACGCGCTGAAGGACACCGGCGGCTGCGTGGTGAAGTCGGCCTGGTCCACAGTGCCGATCGACGTCTTCACCAAGGCGATGACGATCCCCACCGCCCACGTCCACAAGGGGCCGGTGCGAAAACGCCGCCGAACCTGACCCGGCGAACCGGACGCCGCACGCCCCGTTGCATCACGGCCTTGGGGCGTGTATCTAGCCCCACCCTTTTTCAGGCCCCTCCCCGGGGGCCGTTGGCGCCGTGCGGGGAGTCCCTGCGCGGCGGTTCGCATTTTGAGGCGAGGCGATGGCCGAGATCGTTCTGAACGTTGAAGTGCGCGACCGCGCCGGCTCGGGTGCGTCCCGCGCGGTGCGGCGCGAAGGCAAGGTGCCGGGCGTGCTCTACGGCGGCAAGGACGCGCCGGTGGCGATCGCGATCAAGCAGAGCGAGTTCCGCAAGGCGCTCTACACCGGCAAGCTGCTCGGCCACCTGGTGACCCTGCGCTATGGCAAGGAAACCCAGCCGGTCATCGCCAAGGACGTGCAGTTCCATCCGGTCACCGACGAGCCGACCCACTTCGATCTCTACCGCGTCGATACGCACCAGCTGGTCCGCATCGCCGTGGCCGTGCACTTCCGCAACCACGAGGCCTCGCCCGGCATCAAGCGTGGCGGCACGCTGAACGTCAATCTCCACGAGCTGGAGCTGATGGTCCCGGCCGACCGCATCCCGGAGGAACTGGTGGTCGACCTCACCGGCCTCGACATCGGCGACGCCGTCCGTGCGGCGGACATCGTCCTGCCGGAAGGCGCCGAACTGGAGCTCCACGTCCGAGACGCGACGGTCGCCTCGATCGCCACCTCCTCGGCGATGCAGTCCGAGGAAGCCGATGTCGGCGCCGGCGAAGCGCCCGAGGCCGAACCCGCCACCGAGGGCTGAGCCTTTTTGGGGTTCGACGAGGCCGCCATGCTGATCCTCGCCGGCCTCGGCAATCCCGAGCCGAAGTACGCCAAGAACCGGCACAACATCGGCTTTGCCGCGTGCCAGGTGATCCAGTTGCGCTGGGGGTTCGGCCCTGAGCGCGCTCGCTTCTCGGGTCTGGCCAGCGAGGGCCAGATCGCCACGCCCGCAGGCCCGGTGAAGGCGCTGACCCTGCGTCCACAGACCTACTACAACGACAGCGGCAAGGCCGTGGCGGCGGCCATGCGGTTCTACAAGGCCGACCCCGCCGACGTGGTGGTGTTCTACGACGAGATCGACCTGGCGCCCGGCCGCTTTCGCATGAAGACCGGCGGCGGGGCGGCGGGCAACAATGGCGTGCGCTCGATCGCCGCGCACATCGGCCAGGATTTCCGCCGCGCCCGGCTTGGCGCCGGCCATCCGGGCCACAAGGACCTGGTGATGGGTCACGTGCTCTCCGACTTCAGCAAGGCGGAGGTGACCGAGTGGGTTCGCCCGCTGCTGGAAGCCTGCGCCGAGGCGCTGCCGCTGCTCGCCGCCGGCGAGGACGAGCGCTACCAGGCCGAGGTGCTGCGCCTGGCGCCGGCGCCGAAACTGGACCCGAGAGCCGCGGCGCGGGGCGAGGGCGGCGATTGACCCGCCGCGAGCGGGCGTGGGATAGCCCGGCGGTTCTGAAACAACGTGGGTAGCCTTGGAATGTCCCAGTTCGGGGTCCCCTCGCTGCTGATCGCGGTCGCGCCGCTGCTGATCGTGATCGCGCTCTGCGTCCACGTCGTGCGGACCAATCAGCCGCTCTACTGGATCTTCCTGATCCTGTTCGTGCCGATGCTGGGGGCGCTGGTCTACCTGATCGCGATCGTGGTCCCGGAGATGGCCGGCGGGACGCGGGCCAAGCGCATGGGCATGGCGGCGCGCGACGCGCTCGATCCCACGCGCGAATACCGCCAGGCCAAGGCGGCCGTCGACGACACCCCGACCGTGCACAACCGCATGCGACTGGCCGCCGCCGCCGCATCGCTCGGCCGCCACGCCGAGGCCGAACAGCTCTACGGCGAGGCCATGCAGGGCATCTACGCCGACGATCCGGCCCTGCTGCTGGGGCGCGCCAACGCGCTGATCGAGCTGGACCGGGCGAACGAGGCCCTGCCGCTGATCGAACAGCTCACCGAAGCCCAGGCCACCCGCAACCCGGCGACCGCGTTGGCCCAGGCCCGGATCTATGAGGCGCTGGGACGCATCGCCGAAGCCGACGCGGCGTACCAATGGGCGGCGGGACGGCTGCCCGGCCTCGAGGCCCTTGGCCGCTACGCCGCCTTCCTCGCCCGCGTCGGCCGCAAGGCGGAAGCGGCCGACAATCTCGCCGAGATCGATCGCCGCATCGAGCGCGCCAACCCCCAATTCCGCCGCGAAGGCCGCGCCTGGCGCGATCTGGCCGCGCAAGCCCTGGCGCGCGCCTAGCACGCCCTAGAAAGGACCTTATGGCTCTCAAAGTCGCCATCGTCGGCCTGCCCAACGTGGGCAAGTCGACCCTGTTCAACGCGCTGACCCAGACCGCGGCGGCGCAGGCGGCGAACTATCCGTTCTGCACCATCGAGCCCAACGTCGGCGACGTGGCGGTGCCCGAGCCCAGGCTGGACGAGCTGGCGCGCATCGCCAAGTCCAAAGAGATCATCCCGGCGCGGATCAACTTCGTCGACGTCGCCGGCCTGGTGCGCGGCGCGTCGAAAGGCGAGGGGCTCGGCAACCAGTTCCTGGCCAACATCCGCGACTGCGACGCTGTCGCCTTCGTCGCCCGTTGTTTCGAGGACAGCGAAGTGACGCACGTCGAGGGGCGGGTCGATCCGATCGACGACCTCGAGATCATCGAGACCGAGCTGATGCTCGCCGACCTGGAGAGCCTGGAGAAGCGGGTCTCCAACCTGGAGAAGCGCGCCAAGGGCGGCGACAAGGAGAGCTCGACCACGCTGCGGCTGGTCAACCTCGCGCTCGCCGAGCTGAACGCCGGGCGCCCGGCGCGCACCGCCAAGGTCCCCGCCGACGACGAGAAGACCTGGCGCATGCTGCAGCTGCTCACCTCGAAGCCGGCGCTCTATGTCTGCAACGTCGACGAGGACTCGGCCGAACACGGCAATGCGCTTTCGGCGCTCGTCGCCGAACGGGCCAGACGCGATCACGCCAAGTCCGTGGTCATCTCGGCCAAGATCGAGAGCGAGATCGCCCTGCTCGATCCGGACGAGCGGGCCGAGTTCCTGGAGACGCTCGGTCTCACCGAGCCCGGCCTCAACCGGCTGATCCGCGAAGCCTACGCCCTGCTGGGCCTGCAGACCTACTTCACTGCCGGGCCGAAGGAGTCGCGCGCCTGGACCGTCCCGATCGGCGCAACGGCGCCGCAGGCGGCCGGCGTGATCCACACCGACTTCGAGAAGGGCTTCATCCGCGCCGAGACTATCGCCTATGACGACTATGTGCGGCTGGGCGGCGAGGCCGGCGCCCGCGACGCCGGCAAGCTGCGGGCCGAAGGCAAGGAGTACATCGTCAAGGACGGCGACGTGATGCACTTCCGCTTCAACGTCTAGCGCCGCGCGTCGCCGGCCAGTCCTCCCAGCATCCGTCCGAGGGCGGACGAGAGTTCCTCGGCTTTCTGCCGCGGGTCGTCCGCCGTCGCGCAGACGAGCGCGGCTTCCATCACCGCGCCCATCATCAAGTGGGTCATCGCGTCGACCTCCGGGTCGGACGCGTCGGGGCCGAGCAGCCACTTCATCGCCAGGCGCGCGCCCGCGCCGAAGAACCGGTCGTCGATCTCGCGCCAGCGCCGCCAGCCGATCACCGTCGGGCCGTCGATCAGCAGGATCCGTCTGACTGCGGGTTCGCTCGCCGCACTCAGATAGCGCAGGGTCGCGGCGGCGATCTGTGCGGCTGGATCGCGCGGCGCCAGCGCCTCGGCTGGAACTGGCGCGGCGGCGATCTCCGCCTGCACGTCCTCGAGCACCCGCTCGAACACCGCCTCCTTGGCGGCGAAGTGATGATAGACGGCGCCCTTCGCCACGCCGGCGCCCTCGGCGATGTCATCGATGCTGGTCGCCTCGAAGCCGCGCTCGGTGAACAGGCGGCGCGCCTGGCTGAGGATCAAGGCCACGGTGGTGGCGCGGCGTTCGGCTTGGCTGGCCATGGCGCCGCTATAGCACGGTTGACGAACCGACTTGAGGTCGGTATTTACCGACGCTCAGTCAGTAAGTTGGAGCCGCCATGATCGTCGCCACGGACCTGCTGTGCTTCACCGGCGTACTGCTGTTCCTGCTCGGGCTGCTGACCGGATTCGCCATCCCGCGCTGCCGCAGCCCGCGCCTGGGCCTCTCGGCGCACCTCACCGGCGTGCAGAGCGGCACGTTCCTGCTGGCGCTGGGCCTGCTGTGGCCCAGGCTGGCGCTCGCGCCGATCTGGAGCGCCGTCCTGGCTAACGGGACCTGGGCCAGCCTCTACATGGTCTGGCTGTCGCTGCTGCTGGCGGCGGTCTTCGGCGCCGGCCGGGGCCTGCCGATCGCCGGCGGAGGCATCACCACCACCGCGGCGAAGCAAACAGCAGTCACGGCGTTGCTGGCGCTGGGCTCGCTCGGCGTGACGGCGACGATCGTCACCCTGCTGGTCACCTGGCGCTGGCAAGGCTGAGCAAAGGCCGTTGCAGCCTGGCCGGCGACTGGCCTAGGGAAGCTCCCAAACCGCAATGGGAGCGAGCGCCATGGGCGAGATGATCAAGATCAGGTCGGTGGCGGCCGACCACTTCGAGTTTCCCGCCTACCACGCCGCGCCAATCGGCGAGCGCAAAGGCGGGGTGATCGTGATCCAGGAGATCTTCGGCATCGACGAGCACGTGCGCCGCGACGTCGACCGCTGGGCCTCGCTCGGCTTCGAGGCGGTGGCGCCGGGTCTCTACGAGCGGCGCGAGCCAGGCTTCGTCGTCCATCACGACGAGGCGGGCATCAAGGCCGGGGTGGCGCATGCGATGGGCAGCCCGCGCGAGCAGGTGCTGGCCGACATCGCCGCCTGCCGCGACTATCTCGGCGCGCGCGGCAAGGTCTGCGTCGTCGGCTACTGCTACGGCGGCTCGTTCGCCTGGCTTTCTGCCTGCGAGGTCGGCGGCCTGGCGGCGGCGTCGAGCTACTACGGCAGCATGGTCCAGGCCAACGCCGCACTGAAGCCGCTGTGCCCGACCATCGTCCACCTGGGCCGGCTCGACGCGGGCATCCCGGCCGATGCGGTGAAGGCGGCGGTCCAGGGGGCCAACTCGGACGTGCCGGTCTACATCTACGAAGACGCCGGCCACGGCTTCAACAACGAGGATCCGGCCCGCCATTCCGCCGAAAGCGCGGATCTGGCGCGCAAGCGAACCTTGGAGCTGTTCGAGAAAGCCTAGCGCCATGGGCGAGGCGATCTCGCTGACCAGCGCCAAGGACGGCTTCGTCCTCGGCGCCTATCACGCGCCGCCGGAAGACGCCCGCCGCGGCGGCCTCGTGCTGATCCAGGAGATCTTCGGCGTCACCGCCCACATCCGCGAACTGGCGGACGGCTTCGCGGCCGATGGCTATGAGACGATCGCCCCCTCGTTCTATGACCGCCAGCAGCGCGGCTTCGAGGCAGGCTACGACGCCGAGGCGGTGGGGCTCGGCCGGCGTTATTCCGAGGCCGCGCCGTGGGACGAGGTGACCTCGGACCTCGCGGCCGCCGTCGCCGCGCTGGCGCCGCCGGTGTTCGTCGCCGGCTACTGCTGGGGCGGGAGCGCGACCTGGCTCGCCGCCTGCCGCTGCGAGGGCGTCGCGGCGGCCTCGGCCTTCTACGGCCGCCGCATTCCGGAGCTGGTGGACGAGACGCCGCGCTGCCCGATCATCCTGCACTTCGGCCGCACCGACCCGACCATTCCGCCGGCCACGGTGGAGGCGATCGCCGAGCGGCATCCCGACATCCCGATCCACCTCTACGACGCCGGCCACGGCTTCTTCTCCGACCGCCGCGCCGACTACAATCCCGACGCCGCGCGCCTGGCCAGGCTGCGAACGCTGCAGCTGTTCGCCGTCAACGGCGGCGGCCGCGGCGATATCTGATGCTTGCCAGGCTCAAAAGCGCCGGCCGTTGCACGGCAACGGCCTGGGGATGAGGCGGGGATGGTGCGGATCGCGCGGCCGGGTGCACATCCAGATCATCCGCCATTGTCCGTTGTTGAAACAGCAGCTCCGCACCCGGTGGGGCGAGTAGGGGGCGTCGCACCTGCATGAAGCAGCCCCGGCCAGCGCCGCGTCGGCGGCGCTAAGGGTGGCCGCGAGCGCTATGGCGGCGGCGAGGCGAAGGGCGGACTGGGGTCGCATGGCGAGCCTCCCGATGTGCCGTTCAATGATTGCGCCTGGAGCGCAGCGTGGCAATCTGCGGCGACGCGCCCGCGGCCGGCAGGATGGAACCCATGAGAGCGATCGCCCTCGTCGCCTTGACGACCTGCCTGCTCGCACCCGGGTCGCCGGCGAACGCTGACCAGCTGTCCACGGGCAACGGCGTCCAGCACATCCACCCGCCGCCGCCGCCACGGCCGCCGCCGCCGCCGCGCTGCCGCTCTCAGAGGGAGATTCCCACGCTGCAGCCGGCGGCCGGGGGCAGGCTGCGGTGGGTCTGCGTCTTCTGCCCGCCGCCACGCCTTCCGGCGCGGCAGGGAAAGGACATCTACGGCTATCCGAATTGGGTCTGCAAGGAATAGGCGGCGCGCCCTCAATGGTGACGCGGGGGCTTCTTGCGGTGAGCGACCGTGCCGCCGCCTGGCAGCCGGGGCCGCGGCGCGGCGATCAGAGCGGGACGCAGACCCGTTTGCAGACGGTGATCGGCGGCGCCGGCGGATGGCGGCGCTGCTCGCATGAGGTCTTCTGCACGCGCCCGACGCCGCAAGGGCCGGGTGGCGCATACTGCACCGGATGACCTGCCCCCTGGTTCGAGGCCGGCCCAGCCGCGGCGACGCCCGCGAGCAGGGCGCTCGACGTCAGCATGGCCAACAGGGCGGAACGCAAGGTCACGGGCGCCTCCGATCTTGGCGCCGCAGAACCGCCAGCGCGATCTGGCGACGGTTGCACATACGGCGGCCGCTGGCTACGCGGCGCCCTCGATCCGGGTCCGCAGCGTCGGGTCGCGCTCGATGCGGCGCACCAGCAGCGCCTGCGCCAGCAGGACGCCAAGGCCGGCGGCGTAGGCCGAGAACGAGGCCTCCGGAAACCGGCCGCTGAGCGCCGCGCGGGCGGTGTCGGCGTAGATGAAGATCGCCGCGGTCGCGAGCACGAACACCACCGCCAGCACCGAGACCACGCTCTGGCCGAAGCCGGTGCGGAAGCTGATCCAGATATGGGTCTTCAGGATGTGGCGCACCGGCGGGGCCAGCAGCGGGATCGCCGCCGTCGCCAGGAAATAGAGCGCCGGCCACAGCGCCATCCCCTCCAGCTTCAGCTTCGGCGCGCCGGGCAGGACCCGCCAGGCATGCACCGCGCCTGCGGCGTAGATCAGCGCGCCAACGGCGAAAGCCGAGTACTGCATGCGGCGGAACATCCGCCAGGAAGCGCTCACACCCATCCGCCCAATGTGGCGCCTCCGCGCGGAGAGGGAAGAGCCGAACCGAGCTAATGGCCGGCAAAAGCGACCAGCGTGGAGACCGGCACGCCGGCCGCGCGCAGCTTGGCCGCGCCGCCCAGTTCGGGCAGATCGACCACGAACGCCGCGGCCATCAGCTGCGCCCCGGCCTGCCTCAGCAGCTCGACGGCGGCCAGCGCGGTGCCACCGGTGGCGATCAGATCGTCGACCAGCATCACCTTCTCGCCCGACGCCACCGCATCGAGGTGCATCTCCATCGAGTCGGAGCCGTACTCGAGCGCGTATTCGACCGCGCGGGTCTGATGCGGCAGCTTGCCCTTCTTGCGCAGCGGCACGAAGCCGGCGGAAAGCTGGTGCGCCACGGCGCCGCCCAGGATGAAGCCCCGCGCCTCGATGCCGGCCACCTTGTCGATCTTCATGCCGGCGAACGGCTGCACCAGCTCGTCCACCGCCCGGCGAAATGCGCGGGCGTCGCCCAGCAGCGTGGTGATGTCGCGGAACATGATCCCGGGCTTGGGATAGTCGGGGATGGTGCGGATGATCTGGGCGAGGTCCATGACCGCGAGCTTATCGCCGACGCTCCGGGGCTTGGCTATGGTCGCGCGCAGATGCACCGAGTCGCCGCTGCCCTCGCCCTCGCCGTGATCAGCGCCGCCGCCTTGCCGGCGATCGCCGGTGAAACCCGGTGCTGGGTCGACAACGGCGCGGTGGTGGTCCCGGCGCTGCTGGGCGACATCGCGGGGGATTTCATCCTCGACCTCTCCGCGCCGCACAGTCAGCTGCACCTGACCACCGCGCAGAGCCATGGCCTGGATGACGCCGCCGAGACGGAGGGGCCCCTGATCTTGGCCAGCGAGCGCATCCCAGCGCGGCTTGCCATCGCCGACCTCGACGATCGCGGATGGGGTTTTGCGACCAATATCGACGGCGTGCTCGGCGCCGACGTGCTGGCCGGCTACGTCGTCGATCTCGGCTTCGCGCCGTGCCGCTTGACGCTGCGACGCCGCGCTCCGGCCGCGACGGTCCTGTCGAGCCTCCCGCTGACCACGATCGCGGGCATCCCGACGGTCAGCGCATCGATCTTTGACGGCAGGAAGATGCGCACGGGTCATCTCGCCATCGACACCGGCGCCGCGGGGTTGCGGCTCTCGTCCGACGTCGCGCGGTTCAGTCGCCTGTCGGCCCGGGTCGATCCCTTGTCGCGCGACCGCCCGCCGGCGCGGCTGGCGGCGCTCTCGATGGGCGGCGCGGTGTTACCCAACCAGCGCGCGGCGCTGGAGATCGGCGCGCCGGACGGCGTGCTCGGCGGAGTCGGCACGGACGTGTGGTCCCGCTATGTCCTTCGGCTGGACCGGCGGCGCGGCCGGCTGTCGCTGATCGCGCCGCCGGCGGCCGTCAGTGCGCGACGCCGCGCCAGATCTGGCGGTAGCTGACGTAGAGAAGTCCGGTGAAGATCAGCAGGTAGATCATCACCGCCAGGCCGGTTTGCTTGCGCTCGTCCATGTGCGGGTCGGAAGCCCAGGTCAGGAACGCGGCGACGTCCTTGGCTTCCTGGTCGACCGTGCACGGCGTGCCGTCGTCGAAGGTGACCTTGCAGTTGGTCAGCGGCGGCGGCATCGAGATGAAGCCGCCCGGCGGCACGTCGCCCTTGCCCGACCAGGTGGAGCTGAGGTCGCCCGGGAAAATCTCGTTGTAGTACTTGCCGGGCGGCGCGCTGGTGATCCCGGCCGGCGTCGGCTTGTAACCGTAGGCGACCAGCGAATACACGTAGTCCGGCCCGCCTTCGCGCGCCGCGACCAGCAGCGACATATCGGGCGGCAGCGCGCCGCCGTTGCTGGCGCGGGCCGCCGGCTCGTTCGGGAACGGCGGGGTTGGCACGTCGGCCGTGGTGGCCGGACGGTGGATCGGATCGCCGGTGTCAGAATCGATGTCCGGCACCTGGCGCGGCCAGGCGGCGGCGATTGCCTTAACCACCGGGTTCTCGTTCGGGTTCGGGTACTTCGGATTAAAGAACGGGCCGCCCGGGTCGCCGAGGTTGTGGAACGCGACCAGGTTCAGCGAGTGACACTGCGCGCAGACCTCGGTGTAGACCTTGAACCCGCGCTGGAGCTGGCCCTGGTCGTACATGCCGAACGGGCCGCTGAATGACCAGGAGGGCGACTTCAGCGGCGCCTGGGTGGTCTCGGCCAGCGCCGGGGCGCTCGCGAGGGCGAAGAGGCCGGCTATGAGGAGAAGACCGGCCGGGACGAGAAGCTTGCGCAGCATCGGCCGATCAACCCTTCTTTTCAGGCGCGGCCGCGGCGCCGGCGGGCGCGGCGGCCGGGTGCGCGAGCACCGGCGTTGAGATTGATTCCGGCGCCGGCAGCGGCGTCTCGCGCAAGCCGAG
>DATNIH010000217.1:0-4635 GCA_035604515.1 Caulobacteraceae bacterium
CATGGCGCGGCGGTTCTAGCGCATGCCTGCGGTCGAACACAAAGCGCTCACCAGCTTCCCAGGCCCCAGCCAAGCACGCGCCCTTCTCCCCTTGCGGGAGAAGGTGGCCCCGAAGGGTCGGATGAGGGGTCTCGCCACCACTTCCGGCGCGCTCTTGAGATTGCACCTGAAGTCCCGCCGACCCCTCATCCGTCGGCTTCGCCGACACCTTCTCCCGCAAGGGGAGAAGGGCGCTAACCCCTAAGCCGCCCAGGCGGCCGCGAACTTCTTCAGCTGGGCGCGGGCGGGGCTCTCGGGGGCGCCGCTGTCGGGGATCAGACGGATGAACAAGCTGCCGGCGGGGTAGTCGCCGCGGGCGGGCAGGCCCTGGCCCTCCAGCCGCACCAGGCGGCGCTCGGCGATCTTGCCGGTGATCCACAGCGCCTTCGGCCCGAGCGGCGTCTCGACCGTGGCGCGGCCGCCGTCTTCGAGCAACCGAGCCGGCGCCTCGACGCTGACCCAAAGATCGGCGCCGCGGACCTGGATCGCGGTCTCGGCGCGGATGCGCAGCTTGATCCTCTCGCCGGCCGCCTCGATCACCTCGCCATGCCGCGCGCCGGCGGGAACGACGATGCCGATGCGCCGGCCGTCGGCGAGCAGGGCCTCGGCTTCGCCGCCCAGCAGCGCCGTCATCGGGCCGATCTCGGCGAAAGCGCTGAACGTGCGCGCGACCGCTTGCGGCGGCGGGGCCGGCGGCGGCGTCCGCGGCAACGACTGCAGCAGGTGGTAGGCCGACAGGATCTCGCGGAAGCGGACCGCATCGCCGCCTGGCAGGTCGGGGTGGGACTGCTTGGCCGCGGCGCGGAAGGCGCCGATCACGTCGTGCGGACTGGCGTCGGTGGCCAGACCGAGAATGGCGCGGGCTTCGTCAGGGGAGAGATCGACGGCTGACATCCGGCCACACTCACCAGACTATGCTCAACGGCGGGTTAAAACTCGCGGGCCTAGTGTCCCGATTCCGAAGTTCGCAAACGCTTTATGGCAGGGGCCGACGAACTTCGGAATCGATCAGGACACTAGCAAGGTAGTGTTTCTAGTGTGCTTTTTCGGATTTGAAGTTCGTTCGGTGGGTGATCCAATGAGCGGGGCGAACTTCAAATCCAGCACACTAGCGGCTGATTCGGCTATAGCGGCGCGCAGATGAAACGCGCGCCGCTCATTCCCTCGTCACCGAGCGAGGAAGACTACCTGCAGAAGGTCGCCGACGCCGAGCCGCTGGCGCCGATCTCCGATCGCGACCCGATCGAGCTGTTCGCAAAATGGCTGGCCGAGGCGGTGAAAGCCGAGCCCAACGACGCCAACGCCATGACCCTGGCCACCGTCGACGACGAGGGCATGCCGGATGCGCGGATGGTGCTGCTGAAGGGCGTCGACGCCGCCGGCTTCACCTTCTTCACCAACTTCGAAAGCGCCAAGGGCCGCGAGCTGCTCAAGCACCCGAAGGCGGCGCTGGTGTTCCACTGGAAGTCGCTGCGGCGCCAGGTGCGGGTGCGCGGCGATGTCGCGCCGGTGACCGAAGCCGAGGCCGACGCCTATTTCGCCAGCCGCGCCCGCTCGTCGCAGCTGGGCGCCTGGGCCTCCGACCAATCGCGCGAACTGCCCGACCGGCTGGCGTTCGAGCGCCGCCTCGCCGAGATGGGACTGAAGTTCGGCCTGGGCGCCGTGCCACGCCCGCCGCACTGGTCCGGCTTTCGCCTGACCCCGCGCAGCCTCGAGTTCTGGCGCGACCGGCCGTTCCGCCTGCACGAGCGCCTGGCGTTCGGCCGCGTCGACGCCGGCTGGACGGTGCGGCGGCTCTATCCGTGAGCGAGGTCCGCGACTGGCTAGCCAGCCAGTCTGACCGGGTGATCGAGACCTCCTGCGCCTGGGTGTTCCTGCAGGGCGAGCGGGCGCTGAAGGTCAAGAAACCGGTGGACTACGGCTTCCTTGATTTCTCGACCGCCGAGAAACGCCTCTGGGCGCTGCGGCGCGAGCTGGACTTCAACCGCATCACCGCCCCCGACATCTACCGCGAGGTCCGGCGGATCACCCGTGATGGCGCAGGCCTCGCGCTCGATGGCCGCGGCGAGGTCGTCGACTACGCACTGGAGATGCGCGCGTTCGATCCGGGTGGCGTACTCTCCGAACAGCCTCAGCGCGTCGATGCGGCGCTGGCCGAACGCCTCGGCCGGCTCATCGCCCGCTTCCATGCGGCCGCCGCGGTGAATCCGGATGGCGGCGGGGTGAAGGCGCTCGGCTTCACCATCCGCACCAACGCCGAGAACCTGCGGCGCCTGGCGCCGAAGCTGGGCGCCGCGGCGGTGAACGACGTCATCGCCGCCACCGACGCGGCCTTCGCCGCGGCCGCGCCGCTGATGGAGCGGCGGCGCGCCGAGGGCTTCGCCCGGCGCTGCCACGGCGACCTGCACCTGGGCAATATCCTGCTCGAGCACGACGAGCCGATCCTGTTCGACTGCATCGAGTTCAACGACCTGCTCTCCGAGATCGACGTGCTCTACGACGTTGCCTTCCTGGTCATGGACCTTGACTTCCGCGGCCGCGCCGAAGCGGCCAACCGCGTGCTGAACGCCTACCTCGACGAGGCGGCGCGCGCCTTCCCGCCCGAGCTCTGGGACGGTCTCGCCGCCCTGCCGGTGATGCTCTCAGCCCGCGCGAGCGTCCGCACCCACGTCACCGCCTTCCAGGACGACCTGGAGACGGCCCGCCGCTACCTGGCGACCGCGGCCCGGCATCTTGCGCCGCCGCCGCCGACCCTCACCGCGATCGGCGGTCTCTCGGGGACCGGCAAGACCACTCTCGCCCGCCAGGTCGCCCCCAGCCTCGGCGCCGCGCCCGGCGCGGTGATCCTGCGCTCGGACGAGATCCGCAAGCGCCTGGCCGGCGTCGGCCCGCTGGAGCGGCTGCCGCGCAGCGCTTACAGCCGCAAATCCAGCGTCGCGGTCTACGATGAGATGTTCGCCCTGGCCCGCCGCGTCCTGGCCGCCGGCCATGCGGTGATCCTCGACGCGGTCTACCTGACGCCGGCGGTGCGCCAGGCCGCCGAGGGGGTCGCCCGCGACGCCGGCGTCCCGTTCCGCGGCGTCTGGCTCGAGGGCCGGCCGGACGAGTTGCGCCGCCGGCTTGCCACCCGCACCGCCGACGCCTCCGACGCCGGACCGACCGTGCTGGACGAGCAGCTCGGCCGCGATCCGGGTCACATGGCGTGGGAGCGACTCGACGCCGCCGATCTGGACACGGCCGCCGCCCGCGTCGCCGGCGGCGCGGCGAAGAATTGACGCGGCCGCCCGGCCGCGTTCATGGTCGCGCCAGAACGCTGATAACCTTGGAGGATCGTCGATGCTGGGCCTGATGCAGGACTGGCCGCTGACGCTGGACAAGCTGCTCGACCACGCCGCCAACTGGCATGGCGGGCGCGAGATCGTCACCCGGTCGGTCGAAGGCCCGATCGTGCGGACCACCTATGCCGACATCCGCACCCGGGCCAAGCGGCTCTCGAATGCGCTGAAGGGCCTCGGCGTGAAGACCGGCGACCGCGTCGCGACGCTGGCCTGGAACTCGGGCCGGCACATGGAGGCCTGGTACGCGATCATGGGCATCGGCGCGGTTTGCCACACGCTGAACCCGCGGCTGTTCCCCGACCAGCTCTGCTACATCATCGGCCACGCCGAGGATAAGGTGCTCTTCACCGACCTCAGCTTCCTGCCAACCATCATCGAGCGCCGCGCCGACATGCGCAGCATCGAGACGGTGATCGTGATGACCGACGAGGGCCACATGGCCAGCGTCGGCCTGGACGGCGCGCTCTGCTTCGAGACCCTGGTCGAGCAGAACAGCGCGGACTGCGTCTGGGGCGGCTTCGACGAGAACACCGCCGCGGGCCTCTGCTACACCTCCGGCACGACCGGCAATCCGAAGGGCGTGCTCTACTCGCACCGTACCAACTTCCTGCACACCATGGTGACACTGCAGCACGACGTGATGGGTCTGTCGTGCCGCGACGTGGTGCTGCCGGTAGTGCCGATGTTCCACGCCAACGCCTGGGGGCTGGCGTTCTCCTGCCCGGCGGTGGGCTGCAAGATGGTGATGCCGGGCCAGAAGCTCGACGGCGCCTCGGTGCACGAACTGATCGAGACCGAGGGCGTCACCTTCTCCGCCGCCGTGCCGACGGTGTGGCAGATGCTGCTGCAGCACCTGCGATCCACCAACGGGCGTCTGGAGACGCTGAAGCGCGTGGTGATCGGGGGCTCGGCGGTGCCGGAGTCGCTGGTGCGCGCGTTCCGCGACGACTACGGCGTCGACGTCACCCACGCTTGGGGCATGACCGAGACCTCGCCGCTCGGCACCCTCTCGGTGCCCTCGCCGGAGGTCGCGGCGCTGAGCGCAGAGCAGCAGCTGCAGTATAAGCTGAAGCAGGGCCGCCCGCCCGCCGGGGTCGAGCTGAAACTGACCGACGACGCGGGCAAGCGCCTGCCGCACGATGGATCGACCTTCGGCCGGCTGCACGTCCGCGGCGCGGCGATCGCCGGGGGCTACTTCAAGGGTGAGGGCGGCGAGATCCTCGACGAGGAGGGTTTCTTCGACACCGGCGATGTCGCC
>DATNIH010000218.1:0-17274 GCA_035604515.1 Caulobacteraceae bacterium
GCCGTTCCTGGGCACGCTGGTCCTCGCCTTCATCTTCGCCGGCGACGGCGTCGGCCGCATGCTGAAGGCGCGGCGGCGTCTGGACGACGCCCAGGCCCAGATGCGCCGCAGCGAGGCCCTCTACCGGGTGCTGGCCGACAATATCAAGGACGTGATCATGCTGGCTGACGCGGAGGGCAAGCGCATCTACATGTCGCCCTCGATCGTGCCGGCGCTCGGCTTTCCGCTCGAGGAACTCTACGAGATGCCGGCGTACCGCTTCATCCACCCGGACGACCGCGAGGCGTTGCGGCGCAAGATCGATACATTTCCGGCGACGGGTGGCGAGTTGAAAGCCGAATACCGCGTCGTTCGCTCCGACGGTGAAGTGAGGTGGATCGAGACCAGTTTCACCCTCGTCCCGCAGCCGAACGGCGCGCCGCCGCACATCGTCAGCGTCGGCCGCGATGTCCAATCCCGCAAGGAGCTCGAGGTCGAGCTGATGGACGCGCGGCTGCAGGCCGAGGCGGCCGCGGCCGCGAAGTCCGACTTCCTGGCCAACATGACCCACGAGCTGCGCACGCCGCTGAATGCGATCATTGGCTTCGCCCACCTGCTGAAGGACTCGCCCCGCCTCGACAGCCAGGACGCCCGCCATGCCCGGCTGATCAGCGACGCCAGCGGCACCCTGCTCGAGCTGGTCAACAGCGTGCTCGACTTCTCGCGGCTGGAGGCCGGCGCGGTTGACCTGGATACCGCCCCGTTCGACCCGGCGCTCGAGGCTGGCGCGATCATCGAGCTTCTCTCCGGTCAGGCGGCGGCCAAGGGCTTGACGCTCGAGCTCGTCGCCGAGCCCGGCGGCTTCCTCAGCGGCGACGCCCAGCGGCTGCGCCAGGTGCTGCTCAACTTCCTCTCCAACGCGATCAAGTTCACCGCCAGGGGCGCCGTCACCATGACGCTGACCCAGCTGCCGGCGGGCGCCGGCGAGGCCTGGCTGCGCTGCGAGGTCGCCGACACCGGGGTCGGCATTCCCGACAGCCAGCTCGTCCAGGTGTTCGAGCGTTTCACCCAGGCCGACGTCTCGGTGTCGCGGCGCTACGGCGGCACGGGCCTGGGCCTCGCCATCTGCAAGCGCATCGTCGAGCTGATGGGCGGCGAGATCGGCGCGACCAGCGTCGCGGGCGAGGGCTCGTCGTTCTGGTTCGAGGTGGTGCTGCCGGTCGCCGAGGCCCTGGCCGCGCCGGCGGAGGGGGCCGACGCCGCGGAGCTGGAACGGCCCGTCCGCCTGCTGCTGGTCGAGGACGTCGCCATCAACCGCGAGCTAGTGAAGACGGTGCTGGCCGCGTTCGACATCGAGATCGACACCGCCGAGGACGGCGCTCAGGCCATCGAGGCGTTCGGCCAGGCCGCTTACGACCTGGTGCTGATGGACGTGCAGATGCCGGTGATGGACGGCATGACCGCCACGCGCCAGATTCGCGCCTTGCCGCTGCTCGCGGCCCAGACCACACCGATCATCGCCATGACCGCCAACGTCCTGCCCGAACAGATCGCCCGCTGCATCGAGTCGGGCATGGATGGCCACCTCGGCAAGCCGATGAACCCCGGCGACCTCCTCAACACCATCGCCTACTGGACGTCGCATGAGCGGACCATGCAGGGAGCGGCGCCGTTGGCTCGAACGGCCTAGTCTCGCCGCCAAGCGCACGCGTTTCGATCTGCCGCCGCCAACACGCGCTGACTTTGCAGTTTCTCTGATCCGCGATGTTTCACGTGAAACCGCAAATCACCGCAGATTACGGGCGCCGCTCCGGAAAAACAGGCGCGCTCCTCCGAGCGATGGTTCAGCTTTGCTAACGATCCACGATATCAAAGACCCGTCGCTTGTCGCGAACAGCCCACGCCGATGAATCGCCGTCAAGTCCATCGCCACGTCCGCTTCCAGGCGCGACGCCAAGGGGGAGTTTCGACCCTAAGCGGACTCTTGCGCCCCCGCTGCGTCAGCGGGCTTGGCCGCCGCCAGTCGTGCCTCGGCCGCGGCGACCATAGCTTGGAAGCGGGGATCGTCGCGCAGGCCGACAAGATCGGGGTCGACGGCGAGATCATACAGCAGCTTGCCGGCGGTACGCTCCAGAACTGGCCCCAGCATGTCGAGCGCCGCGTCGGGGTCGTTGAGAGAGGTCGCGAGGGTGCTGGCGCATTTGTAGCGCATCAGCAGATTGTCGGGATCGATCAGCAGGGCGCGGCCTATCCAGTCCCGGGCCCGATCGCTGTCACCCAGAGCCCCCAGGGCCGTGACCCCCACGGCCATGGCGAAGCCGCTGCTGCGATCCTGGGCAATGACCTTCTCGGCCATCGCCAGGGCGGTCCTGGCGACCCGACGGGTGTTCTCCAGATCGCCCAGGGCGGTGTAGCAACTCACCAGCATTGTGAGCGCTACGAGATCGGTTTCGGTGAGCGCTGCAGCCTTTCCCCAATGGCGGGCGGCATCTCCCAACCGGCCTTGGTTGTAGCTGATGGAGCCAGCGCGAAGGTTCACCTCGTAGGACTCCGGATCGAGCCCCAGAGCGACGGCGATCTCGGTCGCCGCCTCCTCGTGCCGGCCCGCATCGGACAGCATGTGCGCCTTCAGCGCGTGGGCCTCGGCCAGATCGGGATTAAGCGCCAGGGCGCGGTCCAGGGCCGCCTGACCGCTATCGCCGGTCCGCTGATTGCTCCAGTAAAGGATATATTGCCCCTCAGCCATCAGTGCCCAGGCCAGGGCGTAACGGGGATCGAGGTGCACCGCGCGGCGGCACAGGCGCTCGATCGCCTCATCCCTCCGCGGATCGCCTTGGTTTCCGCTCATCCAGTTTGAGCGAGCCATCAGGTAAAGGTTATAGGCATCGACATTGTCAGTGCCGCGCTGCTCGATGGCCGCCTTCTCCTGCGGCAACAGCTTGAGCTTCAGCGCCCCCACGACCGCTCCGCTGATCTCGTCCTGCAGGGCGAATATGTCGGTCAGCTCGCGGTCGTAGCGTTCGGCCCACAGGTGGTTGCCAGTGGCCCCGTCGATGAGCTGGGCGGTGATCCGCACCCGCCTGCCGGCCTTGCGCACGCTGCCTTCGAGCACATGACTCACCTCGACCTGCCGCGCGACCTGCCGGACGTCGATGGTCTTTCCCTTGAAGGAGAAGGCCGTATGGCGCGCCGTCACCGACAGGGCCGAGACCTTGGAGAGGTCGGTGACGATGTCCTCGCTGATCCCGTCGCTGAAGTACTCCTGCTCGGGATCGCCGCTCATGTTGGCGAAGGGTAGAACGCAGATCGACAGCTTGCGGACGACCGGGCTTGGCGTGGGCTGGGCGGCGATCCGCCCGACCAGTTCAGCGACGCTGGCGGCCACTTTTTTCCAGCCTGACGCGTCCAGATCGCCCGTCCAGCCCGTCAGGTCCGCGCACTGGATGCGGTCGAAGGGCATCGGCAAGCGAGCGCCATCGAAGGTGAGCTGAACCAGCTTGTCGTCCCGGCGCGCGCGGTCGGCCTCCGATTGCACCCACTGAGACTTCACCGCGTCCGCAGACCAAATCACGACGACCGCCCTGGCCGCGGTCAGCCGCTGGTCGATCTCCTCGGTGAAGGCGCGGTGGGCGGGGATCTGATCGTCCAGCCAAACCCCGTGGCCCAGCGCGCGCAGGGCTTCAGCGACCTGCTGGGCCTGCTTTGCGGTGGACGTGGCGTAAGAGATGAAGACGTCGGACATGCTGGAGCGACCCCACCCCTCGGTCGCTGCTGAACCCTAGCGACGGAGCCAAGCGACGGGCAAGGAGAACCTGGGCGGTCAGGGGGCCGGGGGTGAAAGGGTCCTCGCCAAACGGAAACCGACGTTGACGGACCGGACGGAGGGATTGAACCGGCCGCGCATGGCCGAGCGGCAGAGCTGAGGGGAAGGGGTCCAGGAACCACCGCGGAGCACCCGCAACGAGGCGTCGCCGGTCCGCCGGGGCGCTGCGTCCGCCGGCGCACCGTCGTAAGTCTTGTTCCAGGCGTCATCGCACCAGTCCCAGGTGTCGCCGTGCATGTCGTAAAGACCAAAGGCGTTGGCCGGAAATCGGCCCATGGGCGTCGTCGCCTTGCGCCAGACCATCGACGGCGGGGCGCCGCCATACCCGGCCGTACCGTTGAAGTTCGCCTGATCGGTGGTGATCGCAGCGCCGAAGCTGAACGGCGTCTGCGTCCCCGCCCGGCAGGCGTATTCCCACTCCGCTTCCGATGGCAGCCGATAGGCGTCCGGTCGGTCGCCCAGCGTCAGGCGCTCGTTCAGCCAGGCGATAAACGCCTGGGCGTCATGCCAACTGACGCACGTCACCGGGTGATCGCCGCCTTGCGAAAAGCCCGGATCGCGCCAGCCCCGGCCCGGCGTGTCGTCCCACTTGTCGCCGTTCAGCACAGAGGCGCTCTCGCCCATGTCGTGGTTGGTGTCGGCGATGAAGGCCGAGAATGCGTCGAGTGTGACCGCTCCACGACCCAGAGCGAAGACATGCACTATCTCAACTTCGCGGCTCGGTTCTTCCTCGCCGTCGTAACCCTCCGAACGCTCCTCCGTGTCCGGCGAGCCCATCGTGAAATGTCCGGGCGGGATCGCCACCATCACGGGCCGCGGCCAGTTGGAGACACCACGCAGAGCGATGCCGAAGCTCCTGGCCAGCACCGCCCGCTTCGCCACCGCCGCGGCGCGCGCCTCGCTCGCCTTCGCCGACGCCGGAACCGAGAGCAGCCTGGACCGCTCGGCCACCCCGGCGAGGTTGTCCGCCGTCGCCTGCACGATCGTCTGCAGGGCGTCGAACGAGCCAGACCGCAGGAACGCCGTCACCGCCGCCGGGTCCGTCTGATCGGTCCCGGCCCAGTCCTCGAGCTTGCGCTTGCGCCGCCGCGCCTCGAACGCCTGCTCTGACTGAGGATACGCCTCCAGGAAGTCGGCGTAGTCGCGAGCATCAATGCTCGCTTCGATCTCCGCCCAGCCCGCCTCCGGGCCGCTGAGCGGTCGCGGAGCCGCTGGCGGCCTGACCTGCGGCGCGGCGCTTTCACCGGCGGACTCGCCGAGGCGATCGGCCAACAACCGGGCCTTGCCCGCCAGCGGGGACGTCGGGTGCCTGTCCGCGAAGCGATGCAACAGCGCCGTCGCATGACCAACGGCCCTGGCGTAGTCTGCCAAGTCGGGCCGGCCCATCAGCTCCCCGATCCGGTCCAGGATCTTCAGCCAGGCCGGGTGATCGTCGGCGAACTCGGCCTCGTGAATGTCTTCGACGTGCGTCGTGCCGAAGCCGAACGGCAGGTCACAAGGGCTGATCCGGATCGCCGCCAGCACGCCCCGCGCCTTGCCGACGCCCGCCTCCTCGCGGACCCACTCGCTCTCCACCGAAGCCGGCGACCACAGCACCACCACCGCCTTGGCGTCCTTCACCGCCGCCTCGATCTCGCGGTCGAAGCTCTTGCCCGCCGTCAGCCGCACGTCGAACCACACGTCAAGGTCCAGCGCCTTCAGCTTCTCGTGGATGCGCTCGCACCGCGCGCGCTCTTCGCGCTTGTAGGAGATGAAGACATCGACCATGAGCGCCGCCTCCGGGCCCATCGGCCCCGCCGATCCCTAGCGACGCGGCTCACGGATCGGCAAGGGAAACGTCAGCGGGCGCCATCCGTCAGATTCTAACCCCTAGCCGATGGCAGAAAGCTGGAAGCTGCCTGATGGCAGCTTTCCCCCCATCTCGGAAGTTCGAAACGTCCGCTATCGGGACCGGCGGACCTGACTGATCAGCAAGGAGGAGATCGGTTGTTGCCGCGGCACGGACGCCGCTTCGCTGCTAGGAACGGAGCTCGGCCTGCCGGTTAACAAACAGGGTTAATCCGTCCTTAACGGAAAGCGGGGCAAGCCTGGGGCCGCCGCCGCTCGCGCCCCTCAAGGTCCCCAAGGTTCCCATGTCGCTCGCGGATTTCGCCCGCGCCTTTTTCGCCCTCGCCCTCACACTGGGCCTGGTGGGGATCGCCGCCGTCCTCGCGCGCCGGTTCGGGCCGGAGTGGCTGGTGCGGCTGCAGCGCGTCAAGGGCGAGCGCCGGCTGGCTATCGTCGAGAGCCTTCCCCTCGATCCCGCGCGGCGGCTGGTGCTGGTGCGGCTCGACTCGACCGAGCGCCTGTTGCTGCTCGGCGAAGGGCGCATGATCGCCGAGGTCGCCGCCACGGCGCCGCCGGAACCCGTCGCGGAGCCCGCCGCGTGATCCGCATGCTCGCCGCCTGTTTCCACAAGCCGACCTGGGCCGAAGTCCGCCGCGCGGCGCTGATCTCGCTGATCACCACGCTGTTCAGCCTGGTCGTGCCGGCCGTGGCGTTGGCGCAGGCGGTGAACATCGACCTCGGCAACGGCGCAGGCCTCACCGACCGGGTGATCCAGTTGGTCGGCCTGATCACGGTGCTTTCGCTGGCGCCTTCGATCGTGATCATGACCACCTCGTTCGTGCGCATCATCGTGGTGCTGTCGCTGCTGCGCCAGGCGCTCGGCCTGCAGCAGACCCCGCCCAACTCGGTGCTGATCAGCCTGGCGCTGTTCCTCTCCGCCATCGTCATGGGCCCGACCCTGCAGGCCTCGTACGACCAGGGGATCAAGCCGCTCCTGGACCACAAGATGGAGCTGCCGGCGGCCTTCGGCGCCGCCGCCAATCCCGTGAAGATATTCATGCTCTCGCAAGTCGACGGCGACGACCTGGCGCTGTTCATGCGGCTCTCGCACACGGCCAAGCCGGCCAAGGCGCTGGACACGCCGCTGGAGGTGGTGACGCCGGCGTTCATGATCTCGGAGCTGAAGCGCGCGTTCGAGATCGGCTTTCTGCTGTTCGTGCCGTTCCTGGTGATCGACCTGGTGGTGGCCAGCGTGCTGATGAGCATGGGCATGATGATGCTGCCCCCGGTGGTGGTCAGCCTGCCGTTCAAGCTGATCTTCTTCGTGCTGGTCGACGGCTGGCGCCTGGTCAGCGGCTCCCTAGTCGAGAGCTTCCACCGCGTGAACGGGTCCGGGTAGCGCCCTGCTGGCCGCTCAGCCCCAGCTTTCGACCGCGCCAACGCGGCGGGCGGCGACAGGCCCGGCGCGGGCGGCGGGCTGTGAGGGGACATCGGCGGCCGCGCCATAGAGGAAGCCCTGGGCGAAATCGACCCCAGCGCGGCGCACGGCGTCCTCGATCTGGGGGGTCTCCACCATCTCGGCCAGGGTCTTCACCCCCAGGTCGCCGCACATCTGCACCAGGTGGCGGATGAAGGTGGCTTCGCGCTTGCCGTGCTGCAGCTCGCGAATGTAGCGGCCGTCGATCTTGACCACGTCGAGCCGCAGCTGCTGCAGATAGGCCAGCGAGGCGGCGCCCGCGCCGAAGTCGTCTAGGCAGACCAGGCAGCCGTGCTCGCGCAGCACCTGGATGTGCTTGTCGGCCAGCGCCAAGTCGTCGATGTGGGCGCTCTCGGTCAGTTCGAACATCATCCGTCCGGTCCACGACTTCTTGGCCTTGGCCAGGGTGGTGACCTTCTTGATGAACTCGGGGCTGGTGATGGTGCGTCCGGAGATGTTGACCGCCAGCCGCAGCTTGTTGTGGCCGTCCAGCTCTTCCGAGGCGCGCTCGAACACCGCGTAGTCAAGCGCCTCGATCAGGTCGAGCTCCTCGGCCATGCGGATCATCGGGAAGGGGCTCTCTTCCTCGCCGAAGCGCACCAGCACCTCGTGGTGATGCAGCCCGCCGCTCGCGAGGTTGACCACCGGCTGGTAGACCAGCTTGAAGCGTCGCTCGGTCACCATGGCCCCAAGCGCGCTGGCCTTCTTCAGCGTGTTCCGGACCGAGGCGGTGACCGCATCCTGCAGGTTGCCGGGCACGACGCCGCTGACGCCGGCCTCGATGAAGTCATCGAGCGCATGACGCACGGCCCGCACGATCTGCGAGGCCGAAGCGTCGCCGTTGAGGGCTATCGAGCTGGCGGCCAGATTGACCCCTTGGACGTCGGCGGTCAGCGAAATCAGCTTGCCGAGGCGCTCGGTCAGGGCCTCCGCGGATTCCCCGGCCGCGCGGACCAAGGCGTAGCGGTCGTCGTCGAGCTTTGCCGCCGCGGCGCCGCCGTGTGACTGGGCGCGAAGCGCGCCGGCGATGCGCGAGTTGAGCTTGGTCTGGGTCTGCGGCGGCAGCGCCTTGGCCGCCTTGGTCAGGCCGTCCATCTCGACGAACGAAAGCTCGAGCTCCTCGCCGGTGGTCCGCGAGGTCTCGAACAGCGTGCGGGTCATGCCCTCGAAGTCGCCCCGCTCGTGCAGGCCACCTTCGCCCGTGCCGAGCTTCGGCGCGGCGGCGCGGACGAGGGCGCAGGAGATGGCGCCGTCGTTCTGCGGCAGTTTGCAGATCGAGATGGCGAAGGCGCGCGCCGTCTTGGCGGCGCCCACGGCGAGCCGGGCCACCGCCGGCCCCTGCCGCTGGCCGCCCTCGGCGCCGTTGATCAAGGCCCAGACCAGATCCTGGTCGTCGGGCTCGATGTAATCCATGAACGAGCGGCCGATCAGCTGCCGCTCGCCGTCGCCAGCCAGCACGGCCGCCGCGCCGACGGCGAAGGTGATCTTGCCGTCCGGCCCCACTTCGATCAGCAGGTCCGCTATGGCGAAGGCGAAGCCGAGCAGGCGATGGGGCGCGATCTGCAAATGACTGTCTCGGGAAATGACGTGGCTTTGGATATGACACGAGCCGCCTTAATCGACCGTGTAGTCCAGGTTGCGGCATGATTCCGATGCGCGAGCGGCTGACGGCGAGGGTGCTGCTGCTGGATCCGGAGGGCCGGATCCTGCTGATGAACGGACGCCTGCCCGGGCGCCCCGACGGCCCGGCGTTCTGGTATTCGATCGGCGGCGGCGTCGAGGATGGCGAGACGCTGCTCCAGGCCGCCGCGCGGGAGATCGTGGAGGAAACCGGACTCACCGACGCCGTGCTCGGTCCGACTGTCTGGCGCGACGAGGTAATCCTGCGCGACCTCGACCACGAGAAGCGGCTGTTTCGGCAATACTACGTCGTCGCCCGCACGGCCGGCGGCCATCCGTCGCGAGACGGCTGGCTGCCGCACGAACGGCTGCTGACCGATGACATGCGCTGGTGGACCCTCGGTGAACTTCAGCTCACGGACGAGACCGTCTACCCGGAAGGAATGGCCATGCTGCTGGCGGACGTTCTGGCTGGCCGCATCGCCGCCGAACCGCTGCTGATCCGGACCCAGGATGGGCCGGTCCGCCCGCCGCCGCGACCTTGAGCGCAGCATCCAATCCAGCGTCGGCCGCGGGTCGCGCGTCGCGGCGGAGCTACTGGCCCTTGACCGAGTCCTGCAGCCCTCTCTTCAGGGACGAATGCGAGCCGGGCGTCACCTTCTGCGAAACGGTCTCGCCCTTGATCGAGCTCTGAAGTCTGACCTTGTCGGACGACTGGGTTCCGGGCGTCACTTTCTGGGCGGCCGCTTCGCCCTTGATCTGATCGGCCACTGCCGCCGAGCTCATTCCGAGTGAAACACTGAGCATCGAAACGGCGGCCATCAACTGCCTGCGCCGCACCTCGCGGGTCCCTTTGGTCATCAGTCGCCTCCCTTCGAGTCTTCCAGTTTTCTGGACAGTATCTCCAGATGAAGCTCCTTCCGCGCCTCGATGTCCATAGGCGCCGGCGCCCCCGTCATCTCCGCGTGGACGGCCAAAACGCTATCGATGTCAAGAAGATCGAGGTCTTCGACTTCGCCTTCGCTCTGATCTGCCGACGCCGCTTCGTCCAGCACCTGCGCAGCGCGACGCAGCCAGCTCGCGTACTCATCGGCGGCGCGCATGAACGGATGCGCGCCCTGGGCGGCGATATAGTCGGCGATGGTCCCTGACTTGGAATAGACCCCGGCGGTCTGGGGGTGGGGCGGCACGTGGCTCCAGCGCTCGGTCCCATCGGGTTCCACATGGCGACCGAGCGGGTACACCCGGCAGACGAGCGGCCGATCGGCATGCACCCCGCAGCCCTCAGGCCCCAGGAAGACGCAGGCGCCGTCGTCTTTGTGCTCCAGGTGAAGTCCGGCGCCGTCCTTGGTCCATCTCGCCGCGAACGCGCCGGTGCTGACGCCCTCGCAGCGCGCCAGCCGGGCGATCTCATACGGATTGACCTGGATAAGCTTGTCGCGACAGCAGTGCGAGCATCGGTTGCACACATATCCGAACGCTTCGGTTCGCGCTTCGGCTTGCTGTCGCCGCGCTTCGTCCGACCAGAGGGCGGACGGGGCCCCGGCGTGGCTGGGGCCCGCCTCGCTCATCGGGACTAGTGGTGGCCGTGGTGACGGTGGTGGTCGCCGCCGCCATGGTGGTGGTGGTCGCCGTGGCCCCATCCGTGCACGACGCGGCAATGATCCTGACCCGGCTGGGTGCAGGGGGGATAGTCGTCGGCAAGGGCCGGCGCGACGGCGGTGGCGAGGAAGGCCGCACTGACGGCGGCGATCAGGAGACGTTGCATTCGCTCTTCCTAGGATCTGAGGTGACAAGGACGTTCGGTCAGGGCCCTCCGGCCGTGTGGGTCGAGGTTACTGCGCAGGGCGGGGACTGCAACAAAACGTTAGGCCCTGGCGGCGGATAAAACATTGCCAGGGATTCGGGTTGGTTAAGGCGCTGCCCTGGAGCGCGGTCCCTGGGGCGCGATAGCCGACATGGCGGCAGCTTCGACGATCGTTCGGCCCGGGGCGTGGGCGGCTAGGCGGCCTGCCGCGGCGCAGGAGGCGCGGCTGCGGCTGCTGATCGCCAGCGGCGGCGACGACCGCATCTGGCTCGACCCCACGACCCGCCGTAACCGCTACGGCGTCCCGGCTGAGCCGGCGCCTGACGAACTGTGGTTTTCCTCCTCCACCGCCTGCGCCGTCTCGCCGCGCGGCTGGGCGGCGGCGGGCGAGGCGCTGGAGCGCCTGACCGAGCCGGGCTGTCACACCATCGCCGCCTTCTTCGAAGCGCTGCGGCTGCGGCTGCTGGCGCTCTATGGCGCGCCGGGGGCGGAAGCGGTTCTGGCGGCGTCGGGCACCGAGGCCGAGCTGGTCACTCTCAGCCTCGCCCTGAGCTTGGCGCAGGGCCCCGTCGTCAACATCGTCGTCGCTCCGGCCGAAACCGGCTCCGGCGTGCCGGCCGCCGCCTCGGGTCAGCATTTCCTCGGCCGCGCTTCGCTGGGCGGACCGGTCGCCAAGGCGAGCCGGTTGACCGGCTGGGAGGACGCGCAGGTCACGCTGGAAACCATCGAGATCCGCGGGCCGGGCGGCGCGCTGCGCGCCCAGGCCGACGTCGACCAGGAAGCCGCGCTGAAAGTCGAGCGCGCCGTAGCCGGCGGCGCCTTCGCGCTGCTGCACGTGCTCGACGCATCCAAGACCGGCCGCCCCGGCGTGAGCCGCGCGGCCGCCTCCAAGATTCTGGCCCGCTATCCCGAGCGCGTGCTGGTCGTGGTCGACGCCTGCCAGCTGCGCTGCGCCGCCGCCGATGTCCGGGCAGATCTGGAGCGAGGGCTGGCGGTGATGGTCACCGGCTCCAAGTTCGCCGGCGGGCCGGCCTTCTGCGGCGCCCTGTTGCTGCCGGCGGTCCTCGCCGAGCGCCTCGCTCAGGCCGCCCAAGTCAACGCTGGGCCGCCGAACGCCGCGCTGGCGCCCTATTCCGCCGCGCTCGACTGGCCGGCGCGCCTGCGCCGTCGGTTCGCGGCCGGCCTCGCCCATCCCGCCAATCTCGGCCTTGGCCTGCGCTGGAGCGCGGCGCTGGCCGAGATCGAGGCCTATGAAGCCGTGCCGGCCGAGTGGCGCGCCGCCATGCTTGCCGACTTCGACCGCGCCGTCCGCGCCCGTGTCGCCGCCGATCCCGGCCTGACCCTCGCCGACGACGGCGCGGGGTCCGCGCCCGGCCTGGTCCCGATCTTTCACACCGGCGGCGCCGATCCGCGCGCGGTCTATGAGGCGCTGACCAGCGGGGAGGGGGCTCGCCGGCCCTGCCACCTCGGCCAGCCGGTCGCCGTCGGCGCCGCGCTGGCGCTGCGGGTCTGCGCCAGCATGCCGATGATCGCCGGCGCGGCCGAACATGGCTTCGCGGCGATCGAATCCGACCTGGACGAGGCGTTCGAGTCTTGGGCCAGGTTGCGCGGCTGATCCGGCCCGCCGTGGCCCCCGCCCCCGAGCCATCGCTGGATCCGGCCGACTGGGACCGGTTCCGCGCCGACGCCCACGCAGCGCTGGACAGCGCGCTGAGCCGGCTCGAGCATGTCGCCGACGGTCCGGTCTGGCGCCCGACGCCGGAACGCGTCCGCGACCGGTTTGCCGAGCCGCTGCCCCGGGGACCGCGCGATCTGCAGGACGTGCTGTGCGACGTCGACGCCCTGATCGCTCCGTTCGTGGTCGGCAACACCCACCCGCGCTTCTTTGGCTGGGCCCACGGCGCCGGGACGCCGGTGGGCGTCGTCGCCGAGCTGGTTGCGGCGGCGCTGAACGCCAACTGCGGCGGGCGCGACCACATCGGCCCCGTCGTCGAGCGCCAGATCGCGCTCTGGGCGGCGGAGGCGTTCGGCTTTCCTTCGGACAGCTCCGGCGTCTTTGTCACCGGCGCCTCGCAGGCCAACTTCCTCGGTCTGTTGATCGCCCGCGACGTCGCGCTAGGCCATGGCGTCAGGGCCCGCGGGCTGACAGCCGAGGCGGCGCAACTCTGCGCCTACGCCTCGGCCGAAGCCCACGGCTGCGTGCGCCAGGCCATGGAGCTGGCGGGGGTCGGCTCGGCCAACCTGCGCGTGGTCGAGACCGACGCCGCCGGCGCGATGCGGCCGGACGTGCTGCAAGGCGCCATCGGCTGCGATCGCGCCGAGGGGCGCACGCCGTTCCTGATCGTCGGCACCGCCGGGGCGGTCAACTTCGGCGCCTTCGACGATCTGGACGTCCTGGCCGACATCGCCGCCGCCGAGCGGCTGTGGCTGCACGTCGACGGCGCGTTCGGGGCCCTGACCGCGCTCTCGCCGGCGCTGCGGCCGCTGATCAAGGGTCTCGGGCGCGCCGACTCGGTGGCGTTCGACTTCCACAAATGGGCTCACGCGCCCTACGACGCCGGCTTCCTGCTGGTCCGCCACCCCGAAGCGCACAAGGCGACCTTCGCCGCGCCCGCCGCCTATCTGTCCCGCGCACCACGGGGCCTCGCCGCCGGCGATGACTGGCCGTGCGACTTCGGCCCCGACCTCTCGCGCGGCTTTCGCGCCCTGAAAGTGTGGATGACCTTCCAGACCCTCGGCGCCGACGCCATCGCCGCGGCGATCGAGGCCAACTGCGCTGCGGCCAAACGCCTCGCGCAGCGCATCGCCGCCTCCCGGGTGTTCGAACTGGCCGCGCCGGTCCCACTCAACATCGTCTGCTTCTCGCTGGCCGGCGAGAGCGACGGCGCCCGCAACCGCGAACTGGTCATGCGGCTTCAGGAAAGAGGCCTGGCCGCGCCGTCCACCACCCGCATCGACGGCCGCGAAGTGATCCGCGCGGCGGTGTTCAACCACCGCACCAGCTTCGCCGATATCGACGCGTTCTTCGACGACGCGGCCGGGATCGCGGTCGAGCTGTGAGAACGTGGTAAGCGATTGATTAATAACCGGGGGCCACAAAACC
Source organism: Caulobacteraceae bacterium (assembly GCA_035604515.1). Classification (GTDB taxonomy): domain Bacteria; phylum Pseudomonadota; class Alphaproteobacteria; order Caulobacterales; family Caulobacteraceae; genus Acaudatibacter. The sequence goes on from DATNIH010000218.1 coordinate 13,637, forward strand.
GACTTCAGCCTGCGGACAGATAGAGGCCATGGCCGGCGCCCTACGAAAATCGGCGCACTTCAATCCCTGGCCCTCGTTCCATCGCAGCGAGGGCGACGAGGGCATGATGGCGGCCATCGCCCGCATGGCCGAGGCCGCCGGCGTGCCGCCGACGCGGCTGATGACCGACTTCGCCACCCTGGCGGTCGGCCCGGGCCGGATCGATTTCTCCGACTACGAGCGGATGCGGCTCTACGACGAGGCGTTCTGGGGCGCGGCCGCGGACCGGCGCGGCATCGTCGGCGTCCGGCGCGGCCGTGACCTCGCGCTGGCGGTGAATTTCCGCCACGACTGCCTGGCTCTGGCCAACGACCGCCTGGCGTCCAACGCCTATCTGTCCGCCCACGGCCTGCCGACCGTCCCGATCCTGGCGATCTACCGCCCCGGGCTCGCCTCGCCCGGCCGCAGCCTGATCCGGACCCGGGACGAATTGCGCGCTTTCCTGGAGGGCCACGCCGACCGGCCGCTGATCGCCCAACCGGTCGAAGGCGACGGGGCCCGGCTGCTGTTCGCCGCCGGCCGCGACGGACGCGCCGATATCGAACGCCTGCTGGACGCGGTGCGCGACGCCGGCGAGACCAGCTGGCTCCTGCAGCCGCAGCTGGTCTCGCACCCCGACGCCGCCAGCGACGGCGAACAGCTCGCCCCCGTCCGGCTGCTGGCCGTCAACGCCGAGCACGGCCCGCTGGTGCTGCGCGCCCTCTGGCGGCTCGGCGGCCGCGACGACATCGTCGCCTGCCTGGACCTGGAGAGCGGCGCCGTGCAGGCCATCTTCCCGGCCGGATCGCCACATCGCCTGCAAACCGCGCCGTCGGGGTTCGCCGTGCCGGACTGGTCGCGGCTGAAGGCCGCGGCCGTCGAAGCCATGCGGCTGATGGGCCAGTTCGGCCTGATCGGCTGGGATGTCGCCGCCACCGGCGACGGCCCGGTCATCGTCGGCCTGGACCCGACCCCGGACGTGGCGTTGCACCAGCTCGCCGATCGCCACGGCCTGCTCGACGCCTGGTTCCACGATTTCGTCTCCGACCGGCGCCGTCTGGCCGCGGAGCACCGCCGCTTCGGCCAATAGTCTGACTTCATAGGGCGCTACGGGATGCACGCAGTCCCTCGGTAGCGAGCGCTATCTCCCTTCCCCCTTGCGGGGAAGGGTCGGGGATGGGGGTGTCAGCTCGGTATCGGCCGCTTTGGCGCCTCGCAGCCTTCTCGCCCAGCGTCCAGCTGGCGCCCCCACCCCTGACCCCTCCCCGCAAGGGGGAGGGGAACTGTGCGGACTGGGAGGGAGGTTGAGACTCGCCGCTCCAGCGCCTAAAGCCCGTCGGCTTCGCAGCGGAGCCGCCTCCCATCCCCAGCCTCGTCCTCCTGGCCGCCATCGGCGTCGCCACCGGCCTTGCAACCCTGCTCGGCGGCGCGCTGGCGCTGCGACTGCGCGGCCAGGTTCCGCTGATCCTCGGCTTCTCGGCCGGGGCGGTGATCGGCGTCGCCCTGTTCGACCTGACGCCAGAGGCGCTCCAGCTCGGGGGCCAGATCGCCTCGCCGGCGACGGTGTTCGGCGTCATCGGCGCCGGCTTCTGCGGCTACATGATCCTGGAGCGCGCTCTGCGCGCCGCGGCCGAGGGCACGAGCGGCCACCTTCGCCCAGCCAGCCTCACCGTGCACAGCCTGGTCGACGGCCTCGGCATCGGCTTCGCCTTCCAGGTCGCCCCGGCCATCGGCGTGGTGGTGGCGGTCGCCGTGCTCGCCCACGACATCGCCGACGGCGTCAACACGGTCACGCTCAGCCTGTCCGGCGGCGGCGGGACCCGGCGCGCCAAAGCCTGGCTCGCGGCCGACGTCGCCGCGCCGCTGGTCGGCATCGGTCTCACCCGGCTGTTCACCGTCGGGGCCGGCCCGCTCGGCCTGGCCGTCGCGCTGTTCGCCGGGGTGTTCCTCTACATTGGCGCCAGCGAGCTGGCGCCGGCCAGCCACCGCGCCCTGCCCCGGGTGTGGACCAGCCTGGCGACCCTCGCTGGCATGGCGGCGATCTGGCTGGTCGTGCGGCTGGCGGCCGGGTAGAGCCTCATCGATGGTAAGTTATGGCCGCACCCAGGTTCAGCGCGCGCAGTGTTGGAGACGCCCGGATGTTGAGACTGCCGCCGCCGATCTGGACGATGATCTTCCTCGCCCTGACCGCGGGCGTCAGCTGGATGCTGGGCTGGCCGCAGATCGGCTGGCCGCCGCAGCACATCGCCGTCGGGACGGCGATCTTCTTCGCCGGGTGGGTGACGCCGGTCTGGGCGTTCCGGGTGTTCCGCTCGGAGGGAACCGAGGTCGATCCGATGTCGGAGACCAACCGGGTGCTGGTGGTGCGCGGACCCTACCGGCTGACCCGCAACCCGATGTACCTCGGATTGACCATCGCCGCGCTTGGCATGGCCATCGTGGTCGGGTCATGGCCGATGCTGGCGGCGCCCGTCGCCGTATTCCTCACCGCCAACTTTGTCCACATCCCGTTCGAGGAAGCCAAGATGCGCCGCCAGTTCGGGGAGGCCTACGACGCCTACTGCGCTCGGGTGCGGCGCTGGATCTGACCGGCCGAGAACGCCGCCTCGATCTCGCTGATCGCCTGCTCGGTCGAGCGGAACCAGACGCCCCGCCAGCCCAGGGACCTTGCCGTCTGGACGTTGGTCTCGACGTCGTCGACAAACACCAGCTCCCCGCTCGCCGCTCCGAGCCGCGCCTCGGCGTGGCGATAGAGCGCCGGGTCGGGTTTGCGCCGGCCGGCGTCCGCCGACGAGATCGCCAGGTCGAACAGCCGCGCCAGCTCCGGCCGCCCCAGCAGCTCGGTCTCGCACGAAGTGCTGTTGGTCAGCGCGGCGACCCTGGTCCCGGCCGCCCGCAGCCGCGCCACGAACGCCGCTAGGGCGTCATCCGGCTGCGAGGCCCAGCCCTCGAAGATCATCTCCCGCGCCACCTCCGGGCTGACGCAAAGGCGCGCGGCGGCGCGGCGGATATTCTCCGCCTGGCTGATCCGCCCCAGCTCCGCCAGCAGCCAGTCGTCCCCGGCCCAGAACCGCTCGGTCAGCGTCGCGACATCGCAGCCGCACCGCTCGGCCCACCGGACATGGAACGCCTCGTCCGGCCACGAGCGATAGACGACCCCGCCGATGTCGAGCACCAGGATGGGCATGTGGCCAGATTAGCACGGCCGGATGGGACCGGCCTATCCCCCAATGGGATATGGCGGCGGGCCGGTTGAGCCACGATCTGAGCACCGCCCCTGCGGCGTCGACATTCCCTGCGAGGCTGGCAATCCTCCCCGGGCGCTTGGTCCAACGCCTGGAAGCGGACGTTCCAGATGTCCGAGATGAGTGGGTGGATTGGCTCCCGCGGATCGCTTCGATTAACCTGGATACCGCAAACCTCGCGTGGAACGGCTTGGCGGCGGCTCGGTTCCTTAACCGGCCGCTCGGTCGGGTCCACGGGTGTCATTTCAGTATCCCGAGCCTTATCCTGACCCGCTTCGGCAGCTTGGCGGCCACCAGCGCATGGGCCTGCTTGACGTAGGCGAGGAGATCGGCGTCCTCTAGACTGTCGGGCGCGGTCATGATGACCCACTTGGC
>DATNIH010000219.1:0-27779 GCA_035604515.1 Caulobacteraceae bacterium
GACCGCCGCTGGAGACCACGCGACGATCACGACCTTGGCCACGGCGAGCTGCTGTTCGATGGTCGCTTCCCAGGCCGCGTTCGGCGGAATGTCCTGGTCCCACCAGACGCCGATCCCCTCCGCCCGCAGCCCCTCCACCAGCCGGTTCACCGCCGCCAGGTTCTCGCGCTTGTAGGAGATGAAGACGTCGGACATCGCGTGCGACCCCAGCCCATGGTCGCCGGCCGAACCCTACTCAGGCCTCCCGTACGAGGGAAGGGATACGTCGGCCGCGAGAACGCCGTCGGCTATGTCGCATATGTTGACACCCTCCGCGCTCGGCGCGAAGCTCGCGGAACGGGTGGATACGGCCCGCCGTCTGCAGCCCCTAACTGGGTTGGTGAATCGTATCGGACGTCCCGATCAGCCCTTTGCAGGCGAACGGGTCGGTAACGCAGACGCCGACTTTCCCTCGTTCGCCGCTACGCAAAGGACTTCCCATGCGCGACTATCGCGACGCCAAGGTCATGGCGCGGGCGCTCCGCGCCGGCCTGGCCGCACAACACCTAACCGTCACCCACAGCCAGAGTCTGGAACTGACCGCCAAGGCGTTCGGCTTCGACAACTGGAACATCCTCGCCGCCAGGATCGAGGCGGCGCGGCCGGCCCTCGCCGAACCCGCGGCCAAGGGCGCCAAGACCCTGTTCTGCTCCTTCTGCGGCAAGTCACAGCACGAGGTGAAAACGCTGATCGCCGGCCCGAACACCATGATCTGCGAGGCATGCGTCGGCCTGTGCAACGACATCGTCGAGCATGGCGCGGTGCTGGCGCTGCTGGCCGCCGACCAGCGCGAGAGCGGCCAGGACCACCCGAAGCTCGACGCCTACCTCGCCGAGCGCACCAGCGAGCAGCTGCGCGTCTACCTGGCCAAGATGGAGGCGGACCTGGCCCGCACGCGCGACGGTCTGCGCAGCTTCGACGAGGCGATCGAGGCGCGCGCCGAAGGCCGGCCCCACGGACAGTCGTACCAAGACGTGTCCAATGACGAACTGGCCAGGCGAAGGGGCCGTCTCAACAAGCAGCTCGGCGGGACCTTGGCGATCTTCGACATCGTCAACAAGGCGCTCGAGTCGCGCGAATGACCGACGCCGCGCCGGTCAAACCCAGGCGTCGCGCCGCGATGGCGTTCATCTTCGTCACGGTGACGCTGGCCACCTTGGCCGGCTCGATCATCGGCCCCGTGCTGCCGGCGCTATTGAAGAGCCTGACCGGCGGCTCGATGGCCCAGATGTCGGGCGCGCTCGGCGTGATGACGGTGCTCTACGCGGCGCTGCAGTTCTTCGCCGGGCCGATCCAGGGCGCGCTGTCCGACCATTTCGGTCGCCGCCCGGTGATCCTGGTCGCCAACTTCGGCCTCGCCTGCGACTACGCGATCATGGCGATGGCGCCGACCCTGGCCTGGCTTTACGTCGGCCGCGCCGTCACCGGCGCCACCGCCGGCTCGATCACCGCCGCCTATGCCTACGTCGCCGACGTCACCGAACCCGACCAGCGCGCCGCCCGCTTCGGCCTGCTGGGGGCGGCGATCAGCGCCGGCGCCGCGGCCGGGCCGCTGCTCGGCGGCCTGCTCGGGGAGCTGAACCCGCGCGCGCCGTTCTGGGCGGCGGCGGGCCTCAGCGTGCTGGCCGGGCTGTACGGCGTCTTCGTGCTGCCGGAGTCGCTGCCGCGCGAGGATCGCGCGCCGCTGAAGTGGCAGGCGATCCACCCGATCGGCGCCATCACCGGCATCTGCCGCGACTATCCGGTGCTGATCGGCTGGCAGGGCGCGCTGTTCCTGATGGCCTTCGCCATCGGCGGGGTGAACTCGATCTTCCTGCTCTACGTCACCTACCGCTTCGGCTGGACTCCGAAGGCGATCGGCCTCTACTCGACCGTGGTGGTGCTGGCCGGCCTTGCGGTCCAGACCGGCCTGGTGTCGCGCAGCATCAAGCTGCTGGGCGAGCGCGGCGCGCTGATCGGCGGCATGGTGCTGCAGACCCTCGCCATCTTCGCCTGCGGCTTCGCCGTCAGCGGCCTGCAGTTCACCGTCGGCGTGCTGGTGATGATGCTGGGCGGCGTCGCCGAACCGGTGCGCTCGGCGATGATGAACCGCATCATCGGCCCCGCCGACCGCGGCCGCCTCTCCGGCTCGATGCGCAGCGTCGCCAGCCTGACGGGCATCCTCGCACCGGGACCGTTCGCCGCCCTGTTCGCCTGGGTCAGCCTCGGGCGGCCGGGCGAGCTCAAGGTGGGGCTGCCGTTCTTCGCCTGCGCCGCGATCATGGTCCTCGCCGTGGCGATCACCCTCGCCACCGTCCGCCGGCCGATCGCGGCCGCGGCAGGCGATCGCTAGATCTGCCGCGCGCGGCCCGCCCAGTAGGGTTCGCGCACACGGCCCCGCAAGATCTTGCCAGCTGCGCTGCGCGGCAGCTCTTCCACGAAATCGAGCCCGCGCGGGATCTTGAACTTCGCCAGGGCCGCCGCGGCGAAAGCCAGGATCTCGCCGCGGATCGCCTCGCTGGCCTCGAAGCCGGGCTTCAGCTGGATCACCGCCCGCACCTCCTCGCCGTACTCGTCGTGCGGCACGCCGATGGTGCAGCTGTCCTCGACGGCGGGGTGCTTGATCAGCTCGTTGTCGACTTCCTGCGGGTAGATGTTGACGCCGCCGGCGATGATGGTCTCGGCGCTGCGGCCGGTGAGGAACAGGTAATCGTCCCCGTCGAGATAGCCGATGTCGCCGAGGGTGAAGTAGTCGCCCAGCCGCGAGGCCTGGGTCTTCGTCTCGTCCTTGTAGTACTGGAAGCCGGTGTCCGGCACGCGCATGTAGATGGTCCCGGCGACGCCCGGCGGACAGTCCTCGCCGGCGTCGCTGACGATCCTGGCCGCCTCCGGATACGGGCGCCGGCCGACCGTGCCGGGCTTGGTCAGCCACTCCGCCGATTGCACCGTGAAGCCCGCGCCGCCCTCCGAGCCGGCGTAGTACTCGCTGAGCACCGGACCCAGCCACTCGATCATCGCCCGCTTCACCTCCGGCGGACAGGGCGCGGCGCCGTGGTTGATCCGCTTCAGCGACGAGAGGTCGTAGCGGCCGCGGACCTCCGCCGGCAGCGCCAGCAGGCGCTGGAACATAATCGGCACGAAGTGGGAATGGGTGATCCGATGGGTCTCGATCAGGCGCAGCGCCGCCTCGCTGTCCCACTTGTCGAGGAACACGATCGGCAGGCCGTTCATCAGCGGCGCGCGCACGTTCCCGGCCAGCGGCGCGGCATGGTAGGCCGGCCCGGTGCAGAGGTAGATGTCGCGCTCGCGGTCCGCCTCGGGCATGAACGCGCCGTACATCAGGGCGGGCTTGTAGACCCCCTTCGGCCGGCCCGTGGTGCCGGAGGTGTAGAGCATCGTGAAACCGCGCTCGGGATCGGCGATGTCCGACCCATCCAGCGTCGCCAGCACGGCGTCATAGGCGTCGAAATCGGCCACCCGCCCGCCGATGGCGACCTTCAGCACCAGCTTCGGGCATTGCGTCGCGGCGGTCTCCGCCGCCCTGGCGATCCGCGCGTCGGCGAAGAACGCCTTGGCCTCGCAGTCCTGCACCACATAGGCGATCTCGTTGCCGGTCAGGTGCCAGTTCACCGGCGTGCAGCGCATGCCGGCTCGCAAGACGCCCATCAGCACGTCGCAGAACTCGGCGCGGTTGCTGCAGGCCAGCGCGACCGAGTCGCCCGCCTTCAGCCCGGCCGAGCGCAGCAGCCGCGCGACGCGGTTGGCGTTGGCGTTGAGCTCGGCGAAGGTCCGGTCCTGGCCGGTGTAGTCGTGGATCGCCACCCGGTCCGGCTGCAGCTGCGCCCAGACCGCCGGCTGCATGCCCAGCTGCGCGGCCTCGTTCACCCGCCGGCCCAGCGCCGCCAGGCCCGCGTCCTCAACCACGCCGGCGTCGGCCATGCGGTCGCTCCCTTGCTACGTGATCAGGCTTTCCAGAGCGGCGAGGAGGCCTTCATCCAGCGCGTCAGGTGCCGCATCTCGGCGATTCGGCGCCCGGCGGCGTCGGTGAGCTCGGAATCGACCCAGACGAACTCGGTCTTGTCGGTGACGCCGACGCAGACCACGCGGCCGGTCTTCACATAGGGCGTGCCCGACCGGATCGGTCCGTGCCGCAGCTGGACCTCGGTGGCGCCGAAGAAGCCCACCGCCGGCTGGGCGATCTGGCCGCGCAGGAAGTTGCTCATCAGCGCGCCGTACATCGACTGCGGGTCGCGCACGATCCCATCCTCGCCCGTCTCGAAGACGAAGTCGTCGATCCGCGCCAGCTCGGTTCCCGCCTTCACCGCCGCGGCGATGCGGTTGGCGCCGGCGGGCGCCGACTCCAGCGGCAGCCCGCGCACATAGTTCGGCGTCGCCGGCGAGCCGATCGAGACCGTTCCCTTGCAGACTGTCTTGCCGTCCGGCGTCTCGACCCAGGCCGGGAAGACGGCGTCCTCGTCCCAGCAGCGTCCGGCCGGCGCCTTGATCACCGCGCGGACGTCCTCGAGGTGGGCCGTGGCGTAGGTGTAGTACATGCTGATCGCGCCATTGATCAGCCACCGGTCGCCGAACAGCGCGTCCAGCATCGGCCGGAAGTGGTTCAGGTGCACCGTGCCCGGGATGGTGCCGCCCCGCATTCCCACCGAGCGCGCCACATCGTCGTTGTGGATCGAGTTCTCCGCGCCCTGCCACCGGTTGACCGGCTGCACCCAGGCGCCTTGGCGAAGCTCCGCCGTTGCTGCTTCCATGGTCGTTCTCCCTTGCGGCCCCGTCGCTCTGCGACGACGTCAGGCCAGCGCCAGCACCCGCTCGCCCATCATCTGCTCGAAGTTCTTCGAATAGAACAGCTCACGGTCGCCGTTCCCCAACTCGGTGAAGGTGCGCTCGAACCGTCCGATCGGATCGTTGGTGCCCTCCGGGTGCGGGTAGTCGCTTGAGAACATGTAGAGGTCGGCGCCGGAATCGCGGATCAGGTAGCCGGCGTCCTCGCCCGGGAACGGCGTGAACTTGACGTGCCGCCGGATGATCTCCGAGGGCTTGGCCGACAGCGCCTGCAGGTAGGGGTCGGTGCGTCCGAAGCTGCGCGCGCCCATGTCCATCTGGCGCAGGAACCCCGGCACCCAGTAGGCGCCGTACTCGATCACGCCGCCGCGCAGGTCAGGCATCCGGTCGAACAGACCGTCGTAGATCAGCGCCGCCAGGAACATCTCGGCCGAGTGCGGCAGCACCACATAGTCCTTGAAGCGCAGGTTCTCGCCGCCGCCGTGAAGGTCAGGCGCCCGCGGCTTGCCGAAGTTGGTGTACTCCTGCGGCAGCACCCGCGAGCCGGCGCCGATGTGCAGCACGAACGGCGTGCCGGTCTGCGCCAACAGCGACCAGAACGGGTCGAGCGCCGGATGGCCGGGCGACTTGTCGCCGGCCGGGCTCGAGGGCACCCAGATCGCGCTGCAGCCGAGGCGGATGGCCTCGCGCGCCTCCTCCACCGCCCGCGCCGGATCGTCGAGCGGCACATAGGCGACGCCGAGCAGCCGCTTGTCCTGGCAGAACGCCGCCATGGCCCGGTTGGCGGCCCTGGACCCGGCGTAGACGACGTCTGGATCATGGCTGGTGCGGAACGGGCGCAGCGCCGACGTCGGGAACACCAGCTGGCTGGCGAACCCAAGCTCGTCGAGGGCCCGGGTGCGCTCCCGCGGGTCGTTGGCGCCGTAAGCAAAGCGCCCCTTCGGCCCGCCGATCAGCCCCTCGATCACCTTCTCCGGCGCCGGCTTGGCCGAGGCCTGCGTCGGCGCATCACGGCGCAGCAGCCGGTCCCTATAGGGTTCGTCGGCGTACGCGACCAGCCAGTCGGCCGGCTCCATCACGTGGCTGTCGGCGTCGTGGATGACGCGGCCGGTGGCGTAGGGCACGGCGGAACTCCGATCTGATGACGCCTAGACCAATATCGAGGTCACCCCGCCAGTGACAAGCCCTGTAGTCAGGCCTGTCGACAGATCGGCGCGAAATAGCGTCGGCAGGTTCGCGAACTTGGCCGATGACCTAAGGCAGCAGGATCCGCTTGCCGGGCGTGCCGCACAGACAGAGGTAACGATGCCGGAACGGGGTCGGGCGCCCGACGGTCTGGCAGGCGCCGGGTCGCGGCGGATGGCAGGCCGCGCCGGGATGGACGCAGACGCCGTTGGGCTTGGCCCGGCAGGCGGCGTCCGACACGGCGGGCGCCGCGAGGACGAACAGCGCGGCGGCGAGCGCCAGGCCGAGGGTTTGGACGCTTCGATGCTCCATCGCGGGTCTCCTTGGTTCGTGAGCGCCGACCCGAGCGGACGGGCCTTATCCGACCGGCGCCATCTCCCGGGTGGCCACGTGGCGGCCTTCGGCGTCGACCGGCGCCAGGTTCACGTCGTCGGCGCGGTAGGGCCGCACCAGCGCGGCGAACTCGAGGCAGATGCCGTTCGGGTCGGCGAAGTACATCGAGCGGATCCAGGTGTTGGGGGTCAGGTCGGCGCGCCGCGCGTCCGGCCCGTCGTTGTGATTGATGATCGCCACCTTCACGCCGCGATCGCGCAGGCGCTGGGCGTAGTCGTCGAACGCCTCCAGCGGGATGCTGATGGCGAGGTGGTTCATCGAAGCGATCGCCGTCTCGGCGCCGTCCTTGCGCACGTTGGCGTGCTGCGAGGCGATGCCGGGCGCCGCCGGCGGGGCGTTCTTGAACCACATGAAGGCCAGCGTCGCGCCGCCGCCGCAGTCGAAGAAGAAGTGCTGGCCCTCGCCCGGCAGCTCCAGAGTCTTCACCAGCGGCATGTCGAGCACGTTCTCGTAGAACGCGACGGTCTCGGCCATGTCGCGGCTGACCAGGGCCACGTGGTTGACACCGAGGAAGCTCATGCGCTCGCCGGTGGAAGCTTGCTGCGACATGGGTCAGATCCTTGCCCGCGCGCTGGCCGACGCGGCCGCGCCGCGCAACGACGATAGGTCCGCCCTCAGGCGCCCGTCAAACCAGAACGCGAAACGGGGGTTCCATCCTGGGGTGAGAGGTCCAAAATGCCCGCGCCGGCGAACAATCGCCAAGTGTCGCTGGTTTTCCCGGGCTGACCGCCCCCGCGGTCGAACACCCGAAGGGAGGGCGCGAAGATGACCACAAGTGGCGCTGAGGTGCTGAGGCACGCGAAGACCTATCACGGCTTCACGCTCGGCTTGAAATGGTTCTGCATTCACGCAGGAACGCTGATCGTCCTGCTGGTCGCCTGGTTCGCGACCCCGGCCGGACTGGTTGGGGGCATCGTGCTGGCGGCCATCGTCTACGCCGGCGGCATCTGGGCAATGAACCACGGCCTCGCCACCTCCACCGAAAGCGAGGACGCCGAGGTCAACGCCGCGATCCGCGACGGCGGCTAGGTCAGGCGACCGGCCAACGCCCGTCGCCGCCGGGCTCGCCACATTCTCGCCTTAGAGCAAAGCGGGCAACTCGCGAGATTCGCGTATTGCGAGCAATGACGGCCCTGGCTAAGCTGCCCGCAGCTCGGTAGTGCGCTAGGGGGGCCGAAATGCCCGAGGCGGGTCCGTCGCTGTCCGACCGCGTCCTGCAGACGTTTGCGCGCCTCGCCAGCGCGCTGATGCAGTGGCACAAATGGCCGTTCCTGATCGCCATCGCGACCCTGGCCGGCCTGCGCGTGATCATGCGCTGGTCCAACCTCTACGACACCGAGACCGCGCCGCCGAAGCCGAGCTCCAGCGGCGACGTGCTGACCCAGCGCACCGCCGACGGGTCGTTCAATGGGCTCGACCTGCCCTGGATGGGCATGGCCGGCGCCCGCTTCGGCCGCAACGTGCCGATCAACCAGACCTTCGGCGAAGAGCGCTCGCTGCTCGAACCGAACCCGCGGCTGATCAGCCGCCAGCTGCTGGCGCGGCGCGAATTCGCCGCGGTGCCCTATCTCAATGTGCTGGTCTCGGCCTGGCTGCAGTTCATGGTCCACGACTGGCTGAGCCACGGCGTCAACGATGTCGCCTCGCCGCCGATCGAGGTGCCGGTGGCCGACGGCGACGACTGGCCGGCGCGGCCGATGACCATCCTGAAGTCCACCCACGCTCCGACCACGCCCGCCGACGAGGGCCGCCCGACTGCCTACCGCAACACCGAGACCCACTGGTGGGACGGCTCGCAGATCTACGGCTCCAGCCTGAAGAAGCAGCTGAAGATCCGCAGCGATCCGGCGACCGGCGAGTTGCTGGCCAATGGCAAGATCGGCCTCGACGCGCGCGGCCACCTGCCGATCCAGCCGCTGCGCGACGAGACCAGCGACGCCGAAGACGCCAGGTTCCCCGACCTGGAGCTGGCCGGCGTCAACGGCAACTGGTGGCTCGGCCTCTCGGTGATGCACACGCTGTTCGCGCGCGAGCACAACGCCGTGGTCGACCGGCTGGCGCTGGAATACCCGGGCAAGGACGGCGAGTGGCTGTTCCAGAAGGCCCGCCTGGTGGTCACCGCCCTGATCGCCAAGATCCACACCACCGAATGGACCCCCTCGCTGATGAACTCGCCCGAGGGTCGCTTCGCGATGCGCAGCAACTGGTGGGGGCTGCTCGGCGAACACTACTGGCGCGGCTATGGCAGGCTCGGCGACAGCGAGGAGGTGTCGGGCATCCCCGGCTCGCCCACCGAGCAGCACGCCGCGCCCTACGCCATGACCGAGGAGTTCACCGCCTGCTACCGCATGCACCCCTTGATGCCCGACGATTTCTCGCTTCGACGGCATACGGACAATCTGGAGGTGATGAGACGCACGCTGCTGGAAGTGGCCCACTCGAACCCAGCGAAGATTTACCGTGAGCTGAGCTTCGACGATGCGCTCTATTCGCTGGCCACCGCCAATTGCGGCGCGCTGGCGCTGCACAACTATCCCAACAGCCTACGGATGATCCCGGAGAAGCCGGGCATCTACACGGACCTCGCCGCCGTCGACATCGTCCGCGACCGCGAGCGCGGCGTACCGCGCTATTGCGAGTTTCGCCGCCTGCTCGGCATGCCGGCGCCGAAGAGCTTCGAGGAGCTGACCACCAACCTGGCCTGGCGCGAGGACGTGCGGGCGCTCTACGCCTCGGTGGAGGACGTCGACCTGCTGGTGGGCACCCTGTGCGAGAGCCAGGCCGAGCCCGGCACGCCGGCCGGCTTCGGCTTTTCCGACACCGTATTCCGCATCTTCATCCTGATGGCCTCGCGCCGGCTGAAGAGCGACCGCTTCTACACCCGCGACTTCAACGCGGACGTCTACACCCCCGCCGGCTTCGCCTGGGTGGCCGACAACAGCCTGCGCACGGTGCTGCAGCGCCATTGCCCGGCGCTGGCGCCGCTGTTCGCCGACAACCGCAACGTCTTCTTCCCCTGGAGCCTCGGTTCAGCATGACCCCCCTGGCTTCTCCCCTCCGTCGCGCATCGCCCTACGGGCTCGCCTGCGACACCTCCCCTCACTCCGTGGGGGGAGGAGCATGGTGCTCTTCCCCCTGCTGGCGGGGGGAAGTGTCGCAAGCGAGCGAAGCGATGCGCGACGATGGGGGGAATCCCCCCGCGTGAACCGGATCCACATCCCGGCGCTGGTCGACCTGCTGCCGGTCAGCGACCCGGCGCAGATCGCCATGCTGGCCGACGATGTGCGGCTCGACCGGGACTACGTCGCCAAGGGCCCGCTGCTCAACCGCATCATCCTTTCGCGCATCCGCAAGGACCTGGTCTGGGACGGAGCGCCGTTCCCGCCGGTGGCGCCGCGCGGCCCGGCTCGGCCGCTGCCGGCGCAGGCGGCGCTCGAGGCGCGGCTGGCCGAAGTGGTCGCGGGCCTGGTCAACGACGAGAGCGCACTCGGCGGTCTGGCGGCCTACGTCCGCGGCGACGCCCCGACCGGCGACGCCGGCCCGCTGGCGCAGCAGGCGGTCGGGCGGCTGTTCGATCCTGGTTACCAGGCCGACGACGCCAGCTGGCAAGCCGCGCTGACGCTGGACGCCGCGCCGCGCAGCTTCAACCCGTTGCAGATCCTCTGGTGGGCGCTGACCGGCGCCGTCCCCAAGGCGCGCAGACTGCTGGCGGACAAGGTCGGCGGCGATCCGTCCGGCATCCACGGCACCGGTGTCGCCGTGCACAACATCGTCGCTGGGCTGCAGCAGATGCGCACGCTCTGGAAGGACGGCGCCAACCGCCGCCGCCTGCCCCCCGCCGGCGCCGCCGCGCATTGCCTGGTCGCGCCGCAGCAGGTGATCCGCCAGCCGCGCAAGGCCGGGCTCTGCATCGCCGGCGCATTCGAGCCCACCACCCTGGTGATGCTGCAGCTGGACAAGGCGCACACGCAGCGGCCGACGGCGGAGATGGCGTTCATGGCCCAGAGCTGGGCCCGCTGCCCGGCGCACGCCTGGGTCTTGGCGCTGCTCGCGGGAACCTGGCGCGTCGCACAGGAGCATACGACCCATGCCCTATGACGAGATCTTCCAGCCGCTGCAGTTCCGCAACCTGACGGTCAAGAACCGCATCTTCCGCTCTAACATCTCCGGACGTTGGGACAACGAGGACGGCTCGCTGACCCAGACCCGGATCAACTGGGAGTCCAAGTTCGCCCACGGCGGCGTTGGCGCGATCATCTCGTCCTACGTGCCGGTGCTGATGGAGGGGCGGATCATCGCCTCCTACGCCACCGTGCACCGCGACGACTTCATCCCGCTTTGGGCCAGGCTCGGCGAGGTGATCCATGGCCTCGACTGCAAGTTCATCATGCAGCTCAGCCACTCGGGCCGGCAGATGGACCTGCCCGGCGTGCACAACCTCGCTCGCCCCACGCTCAGCTCCACTAGTCGCAAGGAGTCGCTGCACGGGTTCCTGACCCAGGCGATGAGCAAGGCCGAGATCGACCACACCATCGCCGCGTTCGCAAAAGGCGCCTGGCGCGCCCGCGAAGCCGGCCTCGACGGCGTCGAACTGCACTCGGCCAACGGCTACCTGTTCAGCCAGTTCCTCTCGTCCGGCATCAACGACCGCGAGGATGAGTACGGCGGGGTGCTGGAGAACCGCGCCCGCTTCCTGCTCAACGTGATCGAGGCGATCAGGAACGCCGTGGGGCGCGACTTCCATCTGCAGGTGAAGCTGAGCGCCATCGACCACAACAACGTCGTGCCCTGGGAGAAGGCCGGCAACACCCTGGGTGACACCATCCAGATCGCCAAATGGGCCGAAGCCGCCGGCGCCGACGCGATCCATGTCAGCCAGGGCTCGCTGTTTCCCCACCCGCTGAACCCGCCGGGCGACCTGTCGCTGGAGACGCTGACCACGACCTACGACGCGATGATCGGCTCGGGCGTCAACGGCCTGCGCAACTACTTCCTGTTCCGCTACCCGTTCCTGCGGCCGATCTTCCATTGGATCTGGTTCCGCATGAAGAAGGGCCACGTTGTCGAGGGCGTGAACCTCGAGGAAGCCCGCGTCATCAAACAGAACGTCGGCGTGCCGGTGATCTGCACCGGCGGCTTCCAGACCGCGTCGTTTATCTGCGAGGCGCTGCGGGAAGGCGCGGTCGACGGCGTCTCGATCGCCCGCTCGCTGGTGGCCAACAACGACCTGGTGCAGCAGTGGGCCGCCGGCCATGACCGGCCCGAGCGGCCCTGCACCTACTGCAACCGCTGCCTGATCAGCGCGATGAAGAACCCGATGGGCTGCTACGACCAGTCCCGCTACCCCGACCGCGACAGCATGATCGAGGAGGTGATGAGCGTCTATCGCGCCCACGGCGCGATGATCGCGCCGGGCAAGGAGGTGATGTCATCATGAGCGACATCAACAAGCCCTTCTCGGCGGTGCAGATCTACCTGTCGCAGCGGATGTGGCGGCTGGATGCCGCGTTGATCCTGCTGGTTTTCCTGGTGCTGATCGGCCTCGCGGCCCTGGTGATCGTGATCGCCGCGCTGGTCGAGTTCGGCGGCAAGGGCACGCCGACCTACGCCGACAACCCCGCCCACTTCATGTACGGCTCCATCGGCGCCGAGACCGAGAGCGGCCTGCCCTACGCGGTCTGGAAGGCGCTGCCCTCGCTCTACCCGGCCGACTTCAAGGGCCGCAGCGACTATTCGGCGTTCGGCTTCCTCTACGAGAAAGGTCCGAACGGCAAACAGCAGGACCTGCCGATCGGCATCTCCCGGCGGACCGTCAACGGCATCGAGGTGGTGTGGTTCAACTGCGCGACCTGCCACGTCGGGACCTGGCGCGAGGCGACGGGCGCTTCGCCGCACATCGTCCCCGGCATGCCGTCGAACAATCTCGACCTCTACCGCTTCATCCGCTTCATCCTCGACGCGGGCGCCGACGAGAAGCTGACGCCCGACATCCTGCTGCCGGCGATGGAGAAGACCGGGACCAGGCTAAACCCGCTCGAGCAGCTGGTCTGGCGCTTCTACGTGATCCCCCGGGTGCGCGAGGGCCTGATCCAGCGCCGCTCACGGCTGCTGCCGCTGCTGGCCGCCCAACCGCCGTGGGGCCCCGGCCGGGTCGACACCTTCAATCCCTACAAGCTGCTGCTGGAGTTCGGTCCCGGCGCCCGCATTCCCGACTCTGAACTGGTCGGCGTCGCCGACTTCCCGGCCATCTTCGACCAGCGGCCGCGCGAGGGCATGCAGCTGCACTGGGACGGCAACAACAACTCCCTGGCCGAACGCAACCTCTCGGCCGCGCTCGGCGCCGGCGTCACGCCCACCACGGTCGACCACGCCTCAATCGAGCGCGACGCCGCCTGGCTGCTCGACCTCAAGCCGCCGCCCAGCCCCTACCGCCCGGACGGCGCCGCCGCAGCGCGGGGCGAAGCGATCTTCATGAAGAGCTGCGCCGCCTGCCACGGCTGGCAGGGACCGACCGGCTACGTGTTCCAGGGCGCGGGCATCGGCAAGGTCGACCCGGTCGCCGACGTCGGCACGGACCCCAACCGGCTCAATTCCTACACCAAGGCCTTCCGCGACTGGCAGGTCGCGAACCTGTTCAAGGGCACGCCCTACCGGTTTAGCCACTTCATCAAGACCGGCGGCTACGCCAACCTGCCGCTCGACGGCCTGTGGCTGCGCGCGCCCTACCTGCACAACGGCTCGGTCCCGACCCTGGCCGATCTGCTGACGCCGCCGGCGCAGCGACCGAAGGCGTTTGCGCGCGGTTCCGACGTGATCGACCGCGCCAAGGGCGGCTTCCAGGCCCCGTCCTGCGCGCCCGGCGCGCCGCTCGCGGACGGAACCTTCTGCTTCGACACCGCCCAGCGCGGCAACAGCAACGCCGGCCACACCTGGGGCACGAACCTGCCGGCGGACCAGAAGGCCGACCTGCTGGCCTATCTGATGACCTTCTGAGGGAGAGCGCGATGGCCGAAGGCGCCCTTTCGATCGGTTGGAACGAGGTCCAGGTCCGGTCGCGCCGCACGACCTACCAAGGCGTGCTCGGCTTCAACATGCTGCTGCACCTCGGCATCGGTCTTGGCTGCATGTTCGTCCCCGGCATGGTCTCCAGCTTCTTCGGCCTGCCGGCGCCCATCCCGTCGGGCTGGATCCGCGGCTGGGGCGCGACGCTGATCCTGGTCACCGCGCTCTACGTCCCGGGCCTGCAGGACCCGGTGCGCTCGCGCGCCCCCAACATCATCGGCATCCTGGGCCGGATCTGGATGGCGAGCGTGTGGTTCGTGGTCGGCGGCGGCCTCTTCTGGTTCGGCGTGTTCGACGCCTCCTTCGCCCTGATCCTCGCGGTGCTCTATTTCCGCTTCTGCAGCGCCTACATCATGAGCCATCCGTAGGCGGCCTGAGACAACTCGCGCGGCTGGCGTTCATCGGATAAGACACGTTTTCGTTGCTGGGCGGCGCAGGGGGGCGTCTGTGGCGATCAAGGTGCCGCCAACCATCGGCGCGGCAATAGCGCTCCTCATTCAGATGTTCGTGGGCGCTGCGATATTCTCGTGCGTGACGCTGATCGCCGTGGCGCTCCATCTCCTACTCGAGTTCGTCCATGCCCGTCACTTTCTGCCTGAGTTCGCAGAATGGGGTGGATCGGCTCTTGAATTCCTCGTTTGGGCTGCTGACGTGCTATGCTTCGCCCTCTTCATTATCGTGGAGGCGATAAAGTTTTGCCTTCGCATGTGGGAGGCGTTGAAGGACTGATCGCCATGGCCGCATTGCATAAGGACCCTGACAAGGAAGACGCCGTCACGATCGACGGCAGGTTCCTGCGCGTCGTGGCGACGAACGCGGCGGCACAGTTTTTTCGGCCCCTCACTTCAATCTTCGAAGAAGTCGCGCCGGGACGATACCGGGTGCGGCTCCAAAGCGAGCCTCACAAACCAACCGGTGATCGCTAACTCAGGCGCCGCGTTAAGTACCTTCCGGAAACGTCATCAGCACCGTGAGCCCCGGCCCCGTGTCGCGCAGCTCCAGGTCCGCGTGGTGGCGGCTGGCGACGGCGGCGACGATGGCGAGGCCGAGGCCCGAGCCCGGCGTCGTGCGGCTGGCTTCCAGCCGGTAGAAGTGACGCAACGCGTCCTGGCGCTTCTCCGGCGGGATGCCCGGGCCGTCGTCGCTGACGCGCAGCCGCGGCCGCCCGTCCTCGGTCTCCACCGCCAGTTCGATGTGGGTTCCGGGCGGCGTGTGGCGCAGCGCGTTCTCGACCAGGTTGGCCAGCGCCTGGGCGATCAGGTCGGCGTCGCCAAGGGTCACCGCCGGCGGCGCCTTGAGGCTGAGACGACGGCCGCTGGCTTCGATGTCAGGGCGGTAGGCGTCGGCGATGCGGCCGGCCAGCTCGGCCAGATCGACCGGTTTGAACCGGCCAGCCAGCGGTCCGCTCTCGATCTCGGCCAGCCGCAGCATGGCGTCGAACACCCGCAGCAGCTCCTCGACATCGGCCTCGACGTCCTTGGCCGCCGCCAGCACCTGCGGATCGCCGTGCGCCGCGGCGCGGATCCGCTCCAGCTTCTGGCGCACGTGGGTCAGCGGCGTGCGCAGGTCGTGGGCAATGTCGGTCGACACCCAGCGCACGCGGTCGACCAGAGCGGCGATCTCGTCCAGCATGGCGTTGAAGCTGGCGCCGAGCTCGTCGATGTCGTCAGGCAGCAGCGCCTTGCGCCGCGGCGCGCGCACCGTCATTTGCCCGGCCGACACCGCCCGCGCCGCCGCCACCACCCCCTCGACCCGACGCAGCGCGCCGCGCGCCAGCAGGTAGGATAGCAAGAGCCCGACCAGCGCCCCGGCGCCGCCACACCAGTACAGCGTGTCCCGAAGCGCGTGGCGCAGCTTCGACTCGTCCGACAGGTCCTGCCCGACCGTCAGGATCGAGCCGTCCGGCAGGGGCGTGGTGGAGACCATCAGGTCCTGGTAGGGCCGGCCGGCCACGTGGCTGTCGTCCCAGTCGAGATAGCTGACGCCAAGCGGCGCGCCGGTCGGCGGCAGGTCGCCGCTGAGCTGGCGGCCGGCGGCGTCGGTCAGCCGGTATTCCAGCCCGCCCGGCCGATGCTCGCTGCGCGTGATCGCCGCCGCCACTTCGCCGACACCCCGGCTCTGGTAAAGCGCCGCCAGCGTCGCCGCCTCGCCCTGCAGGCGGGCCTGGACGTCGTGGCGGTAGATGTAGGTCACCGAGAACTTGGTCAGCGAGCCGGCGACCCAGAAGGCGCAGACCAGCAGCACCGCCTGGACGAACGCCAGGCGCACGCCGGCGGAGGCGAAGAAGCGGCTAAGACGCACGAATGGCGTAGCCCGCGCCGCGGACGGTGACGATCAGCGACGCCTCGCCGGGATTGTCGATCTTGCCGCGCAGATGGCTGATGTGAGTCTCGACGATGTTGGTGCGCGGATCGAACCTGAGGCCCCACACCCCCTCGAGCAGCATGGTGCGGGTGACGACGTCGCCCTCGTGCAGCAGCAGGAACTCCAGCAGCTTGAACTGCAGCGGCAGCAGCTCGATCTTGCGCCCGCCGCGCCGCGCAACCCGTTGCAGCCGATCGAGCGTCAAATCGCCGCTTCTGAGCCGCGCCGCGTCCCGCCCGCGCATCGCCGGGCGCCGCGCCAGGGCGCTGATGCGCGCGCCCAGCTCCTGCATCGAGAACGGCTTGACCAGGTAATCGTCGCCGCCGCCCTCCAACCCCTCGACCCGGTCGGCGATCGCGCCCATCGCGGTCAGGAACAGCACCGGCGTCTGCACCTCGTCACGCCGCAGCGCCGTGACCAGCGCCAGGCCATCGAGCCGGGGCAGCATGCGGTCGACCACCAGCACGTCGAACGGCTCCTCGCGCGCCCGCTCCAGGCCCGCCGCGCCATCCTCGGCCAGGTCCACCTCGCAGCCGGCCGCGGCCAGGCCGTCGCGCACATAGGCGGCGGTCTGCTGGTCATCTTCCACGACGAGGACACGCATGGCGAACGAGTATCCTACCGGAGGGCGGCCGTCATGGGCAGGAGGTGAGGGCCGGTGAAGCTAGCCCAGAGGCCCGGCGGCTAGAATGGTCGCCAGTATTGAGAAATCTCAATGTGTCCGGCGCGGCTGCCCAGCGTTTCAGCATTGTCTAGATTTCTCGTTTCCTTAGAGCGACCTGAGGGGAACGTAATAAAAGCGTCGCGAATCCTCCACGAAAGCTTCGCTTGAGCCCACAGGCCGGTTGGCGGTCAAACCGCCGCGCGCCGGGCCAAGCCGGCGTTGCGCGGGACGGGTTCCGCCGACCCGCCGCTGAGCTTCGCCCCAACGGGCCGGCGGCGGGCCATCTGGCGGCGCCCGCCTCGCGGCGGGACAAGGGGATCATCGATGACAATTCGCCAAGGCCGCACGGCCTCGAGACGCGCGGCCGCCTGGCCGCTCGCCAGCCTGCTCACTACCGTCAGCCTGCTGGCGCTGACGGGCGCCGCCCATGCCGCCGACGCGGACGCGACCGACGCCGCGATGTCCACGGCGGACACTTCGCCCACCGCCGTTGGCGCGGTGGTGGTGACCGCCGCGCCGCGCGAGGAAGTCCAGGCCCGCGCCGTGCAGATGGCCGCCCCTAACGAGGTGCGCGTGCAGTCGGCCGAGACCATCCTCAAGTACCCCGACTTCAACGCCGCCGAATCGCTGGGTCGCATGCCCGACGTCTCGCTCTCCAGCGACACCGGCGAGGGCCGTTTCGTGCAGATTCGCGGCATCGACGCCAATCTCGACGGCGCGACCTACGGCGGGGTTCCGCTGCTGAACACCAACCCCGGCGGCACGGCGGCCGGCGGCGGCGGCCGGGCGGTGGAGTACGACACCATCCCCACCGGGGCGATCGACGGCATCGTCGTCACCCTGACCGGCCTGCCCGACCACGAGGCGGAGGGCCTCGGCGGCTCGATCGAGCTGACGCCGCGCAACGCCGCGCACATCTTCAAGCCCTTCGTCGATATGACCCTCGGCGAGGGCTACGAGCAGCTGCGTGATCGCGCCGGACCCTACGAAGCCGAGATCGCGCTGGGCGCGCGTTTCGGCTTCGGCGACGGCGGTGTGGTGTGGCAGACCGGCCAGGATCTCGCGCCACGAGCCGGCTTCATCTCCAACCCGACCCCGTTCTCGTTCGTGATCACGGCCTCCCTGAAGACAGACCACCGCGGGATCGACGACCTCGAAGAAAGCTACATCAACGACGGGATCGCGCAGCCTAACGCCATCCACCAGTACGACCTGCGCCGTTACGACTATCACCGGCGACGCTTCGGTTACGGCGGCGAGTTCGACTTCGAGCCCAACGACGACCACCGCTGGTACATCCGCGCCGACATCGCCGGCTACACCGAGTCCAATCACAAGAACTTCCTGCTGTTCCGCAACCTGGACGGTGTCGAAAACACCGACCCGACCATGGGCCCGCTCGGCATCCCGGTCGATCCAGCCAAACCCAGCGTCTTCGTCGCCACAACGACGCCCACGATCACGCTCACCGATGAGGAGGAGAATCACCGCAACCAGGTCTATGTGGCCGGCGGCGATGACCACTTCGGCGACGTGCATGTGGACTACCGAGCCGCCTACAGCCGGGCCACGTTCACCGTCCATCGAAGCCTGGGGGCGAGCTTCGCAGGCCCCACCGGCGTGCCGATCACCTACGACAACACCACGACGCCGAACTTCCCGATCTTCACCTTCCCGACCGGGTTCAACGTCAATGATGCGACGCAGTATACGCTGTCGTCGGTCAGCAATAACCAGAACCACGACGCGGACTACGAGTGGTCATTCGCGGGCGACGCCGACTTCCCGGTGCATTTCTTCGGCGGCGACGACAAGCTGAAGTTCGGCACGGAGGTGCGTCTGCGCTCCAAGAGCGCGACTGAGATCGACGACAACTTCGGCGCGATTCCACCGATCAACCTGTCGACCGTGTCGTTCCCGGCGATGCAATACTACGACAATCACTACAGCAACGGCCCGTTCATCAACCTCAACGCCATCCGTGTGCTGATCGCCAACGGCACGATCCCGCAGTCGGGTCCTCCTTCGTTCAACCAGGGCAGCTTCATCAAGAATCAGGAGGACATCTACGCCGGCTACGGCGAATTCGTCGGACAATGGGGCAATTGGGGCCTGCTGGCCGGCGTCCGGGTCGAGGCGACGGACGCCCATTACGGGGCCTTCGTGTTCGACATCAATGGCAATGCGTCGTTCGACAATCGCCCCGTCGGCTACGTCAACGCCTTCCCGACCGTGCAGCTCAAGTACACCTTCTCGCCGACCTTGATTGCACGCGCCACCTACTCGACCGGGATCTCGCGTCCGGGCTTTACCCAGAACTCGTCCGCCGCCTCGGTCAGTCTCGGCACCATCCCCGGGACTGCGCTGATCACGCGCGGCAACCCCAACCTGCAGCCGACCTATGGCCAGAACTTCGACCTGGACCTCGAGGACTACCTGCCCAGCGGCGGCATCATCGAGGTCGGCCTGTTCGACAAGGAGTTCACCAACTACATCGCCTCGCGCATCGAGCGGAACGTCCCCGATCCACTGAGCCCGCCAGGGTTCACAGACGTCGTGACCACCTTCCTCAACATCCCGACCGCCTACGCCCGCGGTCTCGACGCGACCTATCACCAGAAGTTCGAGTTCCTGCCCAAACCGCTCGACGGCCTCGGCATCGAAGCCAACGTCACGCTGGTGGATTCCCAGTTCCTCGAGTACGCGGCCTCGCAGACAGCAAGCGGCAAGGACGAACACGGCCTCTTGCCCGGCACTTCGCCGATCACCTGGAACCTGGCCGGCTTCTATGAAGCCTACGCCGTCACCCTGCGGCTGTCGGCCGAGTATGTGGAGCACAGCCTGTTCGGCCTCGGCGGCGATAAGTCGACCGACACGATCCAGGACGACCGCCTGACCCTCGACTTCACCTCGGCCTATGCGTTCGACAAGCACTGGCAAATCTATTTCAACGCCAAGAACCTGCTAAACACGCCACTTCGCTACTACCAGGGCGTGCCCAACCTGCCGATCCAGCGCGAATTCTACGACGCGACCTTCGAGGCCGGCGTCAGGGCGCATTTCTAGGACACCCGTATGCAGCATCCCCTCGCCGTCGCCATCGTCTCCCTCGCGGCCGCGGCGCTCGCGACCGCCGCCGGCGCCGCGCCCAGCTACAGCGTCACCGGCCACATCAAGGCCGACGACGGCGGCTGGGACTACGCCAGTTTCGAGCCGGCGCACGGGCGCGTCTTCGTGAGCCGCTCGGCGGGCGCCGTCACCGTGGTCGACGTGGGCGCCAAGACCGCTTCCACCCTCACCATCCCCGGCTCAGGCCGGATGCATGAGAGCCTGCCGCTGAACCGGGGCGCGCTGTTGCTGGTCACCGACGGCACGGCCAACGTCGCCCACCTGATCGACCCCGTCAGCGGCGCGTCGGTCGCTGACGTCCCGACCGGGACCAAGCCGGACGCCGCCGTGTTCGATCCCGCCAGCGGCCTGGCTTTGGTGATGAACGGCAAGAGCGGCGACGTCACCTTCATCGACCCGGTGGCGCACGCCGCCGTGGCGACGGTGGCGGTCGGCGGGGCGCTGGAGTTCGCCGCGGTCGACGGCGCCGGCAAGGCCTTCATCAACATCGAGGACCAGAACCAGATCGGCGTGATCGACACCAAGGCGCGCACCCTCGTCGGCCACTACGCGCTGGCCGGCTGCGACAGTCCCAGCGGCCTGGCGTACGCGCCCATCGGTACGACAAGGGGCGCCGGCGTGCTGATCGCCGCCTGCGCCAACAAGGTGGCCAAGGTGGTGCGCGCCGCCGACGGCCACGACGTCGCCACCCTGGCCATCGGCGCCGGCCCCGACGCGGTGATCTACGATGCGGCGCGCAAACTCGCCTTCATCCCCTGCGGCCGCGACGGCGTGCTGGAGGTGATCGCCGCCGCCGACGCCGAGCACATCGCCATCGTCCAGATCGTCACCACCCAGGTCGGCGCGCGGACCGGCGCGGTCGACCCGGCAACGGGCGCGCTCTACCTGCCGACCGCGCAGTTCCCGCCCCCGGCGCCCGGCGGCGGCCGCCCGACGCCGCTTCCTGGCACGTTCGAGATCCTTGTGGTGACGCCGGGCGGCTGAGCCAAGGGCGCCACTTCCGGCGGTATCGCCTGTGGGTTAGTTTCCGCGGATGCAAACGCCGCGGTTGGGCGAGCTTCTGGTCGCACGGGGACTGGTGTCGGAGCGCGAGCTGGCCGACGCCCTGGCGATGCAGGCGCTGACCGGCGGCCTGCTCGGCCAGCTCTTGATCCGTATCGGCGCGATCTCGGAGATCGAACTGAACAAGCTGCTCAGCGAGCAACTGGGCCTGAAGGTGCTGGACAACGAGGAGACTCCGACGGCCGCGCAGGTCGGTAAGTTCCTCGGCGAAATCCGCTCGCCGATCCCGTGGTGGGTGCAGCATCAGGCGGCGGCCTGGCGCGCCGGCGAGGCGTTGGACTCGCCGGTGATGGTCGCGGCGGTCAATCCGCTCGACCCGGCGCTGGGAGACCGGCTGGCGCAGCTGGGGGAAGGACCGGTGCAGCTCCGTCTGGCCACGCGCGCGGCGGTCACCGGCCTGCTCGATAGCGTCGCCCAGGATGCTGACACGGCGGCCCGGCCTGGCGCACCCTCCGAGACTGCGCGGCTGCGCGAACTGGCGCAGGAGACGCCGGTCATCGACTTCGTCAACGGCATCTTCGCCGAGGCGCTGTCGCGCCGCGCGTCCGATATCCACGTCGAGCCGTTCGCCGACCACTTCGCCGTGCGGCTGCGCATCGACGGCGTGCTGGTGACGGTGCGCACCGCGCCGCGCGCGCGCTTCGACGCCGTCTGCTCACGGATCAAGCTGCTGTCGGGCATGGATATCGGCGAGCGGCGGCTGCCGCAGGATGGCCGCCAATCGATCCGCGCGGCGGGCCAGGAGCTCGACCTGCGCATCTCCAGCCTGCCGTCGGTGTGGGGCGAGAGCCTGGTGCTGCGGCTGCTGGGCCGCATCGACCGGCTGCCGAAGCTGGCCGAGCTCGGCGTCAGCGACGCCCAGGCCGCCAAGCTGCTGGCCCTGGTCGACAAGCCCAACGGCATCGTGCTGGTCAGCGGCCCGACCGGCTCGGGCAAGACCACCACGATCTATCGCCTGCTGGTCCACCTCAACAACGGCGCGCGCAAGATCGTCACCGTGGAGGACCCAGTCGAATTCGAGTTGCCAGGCGTGGTGCAGGTGCAAGCAAGGCGCGACATCGGCCTCTCCTTCGCCGCCGGCCTGCGCTCGATCCTGCGTCAGGACCCGGACGTGATCATGGTCGGCGAAATCCGCGACCAGGAGACCGCGCGGATCGCCGTGCAGGCGGCGCTGACCGGCCACCTGGTGATCTCGACCATCCACACCAACTCTGCGCTCGCCGCCGCGCCACGCCTGCTGGACCTCGACGTCGAGCCGTTCCTGCTGGCAGACGTGCTGCGCGGTCTGGTCGGTCAGCGCCTGGTGCGGCGGCTCTGCCCGCATTGCGCGCGGCCGAGCGATGCCGAGCGCGTCGCGTCCTATGAGGCGCAGCGGCCGGCGGGGCTCGTGACCAAGGGCGCGGCCGCATGGCGCGAACCTGTCGGCTGCGAGCAATGCGCCCAGACCGGCTACCTCGGCCGGCTCGGCCTCTACGAAATTGCGCTGACGACGCCGGAGCTGGAACACGACATACGCGAGGGGGCCTCGGAGGCGGCGCTGACCCGAACCGCTCGCGCCGGCGGCTTCGAGAGTCTCGCCGACGACGGCTACGCCAAGGCGCGCGCCGGTCTCACCAGCCTGGCCGAGGTTCGACGCGCCGCCGACGCGCCAGACGCAATCTAAGGTTTTGGTCGGCAGCCCCCGATACTACCCCGCGCCGGACGTGCCGGCGAGCACCTTGGCGTGCTGGAGCAACGCCCGTTGCAGCGGCTTGCTGCGCAGCGCCGCATAGGCCTCGAGCAGTTCGTAGGCGCCGTCCTCGGCGATCAGGCGGCGCACCTGGTCGATGTCGCGCGTCGGACGATCGGGATCGAGCCCCTCGGTGAGGTCGGTCAGATGGCAGTTCAGCGCATCGACCACCTGCATCAGGCGCGAGAAGCTGACGCGGTTGGCGCCGCGCTCATACTTCTGCACCTGCTGGAAGGTGATGCCGAGCGCGCGGGCGAGATCGCCTTGCGACATGCCGAGCGCCCGGCGGCGCTCCCGGATTCGCTGGCCCATGGCGACGTCGAGGCGGTGCGGCCCGTCGGTTGTCATCTAGGTTCCTCGCTCCAAACGCTTCAGCATGGCAACAATGTATCAGGATCGAAACGATCCGGGGCCTTTTTGGCGTCGCGCCGGATATTCCCGTCTCACGCTAGTCTGGACGACAGCCCATGCCCGCGCCATGCAAGCCCGCGGATCAAACATAGCTGAACATCAATTCCGTACAAGAATTGATCTTTGCCAGGCGAGGCCGGAGGCAGAGACGCAAGGTAAACAAGAGCGATACGTGTATCTAGCGGCGCCATTCGCGCGCTTTGCGCGAAAGCACGTTCGACTGAGTCTCTGCGCTAAGCCATTGCCAGAAAAAAATAACACCAACTCGCTCGTGGCGCTGCTGTTTACTTATTTGCGACCTCAGAGTGTGAGCCTGCTGATGCTGACGCTTTGCCTAACGGCCTTCATCGCTGGCCGTCACGTCGTCCGATCCGCGTCCGGTTCGGCCAATGGCTCGGCGCCGAACGTTGCGACTGAGTCACGGGCGCGGCGGTCACGTGATCGGGCGCGAGCCTGACGGCCGCAACTTTTGCGCGTCGGCAGCACCGCGGCGGGGCGGCTAGGGCGCCGCGCCCACCGAATTGAGCGGCGAATTCGGCCGCAAATGTGGCGCCGCCAGCCGCAGCGCGCCCAGCGCCACGCCGTCGTGGCTGGCGCCGCGGTAGACGGCCTGGCCGGGACTCAGCCGCGCCAGCGCGACAGCGAACGCCGCATCCTCGGCAAAGCGGCCCTCGATCAGGATCGGCCCCTCGGCCGCGACCAGTCTCAGCGCGCGGTCGGCGCGGCGGGCGAGCTCGAGCGCCGCGCGGGTGGCGCGCAACGCCCCGGGCGCGCGGCTCCAGTCGGTCAGCGCGGCCGCCTCGCCGAGCAGCGCCGGGTCCGACGCCGCGCCGAGCGCGCCGCCCATCCACGCCTCGAAATCGCGTCCGCCCATGAAGCGCGCGGTCGGCGTCGGACGCCCGGCCACGTCGACGTTAGCGAGCATGTCCTTGGTCGGATCGTAGGCGAGCGGACCCGCACCGCCAGCGGCGAAGCAGATGAACCAGGTGCCGGTCGAGACCACCGCGAACGGATGATCCGCCAGTTCGTCGAAGCCGCGCGCCGCGTGCAGGGCGGCGTTGCTGTCGTGCAGCCCGCAGTAGACGCGGCAGCCGCGCGGCAGCCCAAGCTCGCCCGCCAGCGCCGGCCGGACCTGGCCCAGCACCTCGCCGGCGCCGCGCAACGGCGCGAGCTGCTCGGCCCAGCCGCGCGAGACGGCGAGATCCGAGAAGCTGCTCGCGCGCGGACGCCAGAGGTCGGTGTGGCAGCCGAGGCTGGTGACCTCGCTCGCCCATTCGCCGCTGAGCCACCAAGCCCAGTATTGCGGCCAGAGCAGGAAGCGGGCGCTCTTCGGCCAAGCCTCGGGATACAGGCGTTCCAGCCAGTAGAGCTGGGCGCCGAGGTTGAGACCGCCGTCGAGGCGCGGCGACAGCGTGACCTCGAAGGGATCGCGCAGGCGGTCGTAGGCCTTGGCGATCTCGCGCGGCGGCCCCGCCTCATAGTCCAGCGCGCAGATTGCCGTGTCTCCGGCCATCAGCACGCCCGCCGCGCCGTGGCCCACGGGAACGATGGCGGTGATCTCGGCCAACTGCGAGGCTTCGGCCAGCGCGTTCTTAAGCCACGTAGCGATGCCTTCCAGATCGAGTTGGCGCGGCTGTTGGACGCCGATCGCGTTGACGCGGTCGAACTGCCGCAGCGGCGTCCCGTCCGCCGCCCAAAGCGAGAGTTTGCTGCGGGTTTTGCCGATATCGACGACGGCGATCGCCTGGTCCAAGCGGGCATACCGATGATTGGAATTGAGCGAATGTTACGTGACGTGATTGTTTCAAGCAACGCCGGGTGTTAACAGCCCGAGGGTAGTCGGAGGCGTTTCATGGACGGCGCGAGCCGCATCAACCCCGCCCTGCCGTTGGCGCGGCCCACTGCGCGCTGGGATGCGGCCGCCGCGCGCGGCAAGTCGGGCGCAGAGCTGCTGGTCTACCGCTCCAGGCTGCTTGGCGCCGACCTGGCGGTGACCAATTTCGGCGGCGGCAACACCTCGGCCAAGCTCGACGAGCCCGACCCGATCACCGGCGCGCCAACGCAGGTGCTGTGGGTGAAGGGATCCGGCGGCGATCTGGGCGCCATCGCCCCCGCCGGTTTCGCACGGCTGCGGCTGGAGACGCTGCGGGCGCTGGAGGTGCGCTTCGACGGTCCGGCGGACGAGGATCTGATGGCCGGACTTTACGCCTATGCGGCGTTCGAGCCCGGAGCGCGGGCGCCGTCGATCGACACGCCCCTGCACGCGCTGCTGCCGTTCGCCCACGTCGACCACGTGCATCCGGACGCGGTGATCGCCCTGGCGGCGTCGTCCGGCGGCGAGGCGGCGACGCGGGAGATCTGGGGCGATGCGGTGGGCTGGACCCCGTGGCTGCGCCCCGGTTTCGAGTTGGCGCTGCGGCTGCGGGCGCTGGTCCAGGACAAGCCGGACCTGCGCGGCGTGATCATGGCCGGCCATGGCCTGATCTGCTGGGGTGACAGCGCCGAAGCCTGCTACGCCAACACGCTCGATCTGATCGGCGCCGCCGCCGACTACCTGAACCAGCGCCTGTCCACGGCCGCGGCCTTCGGCGGCCAAGCGGTGACGCCGCTGCCGGCCGACGAACGGGCCTCGGCCGCCGCGAAGCTTGGGCCGCAGCTGCGCCGTCTCGCCGGCGACGCGCCGCGCAAGATCACCCACTTCGACGACGCGCCTGGGGTGCTGGAGTTCGTCGCGTCGGGCGATGCCAGCCGTCTGGCTGAGATCGGCACGTCGTGCCCCGACCATTTCCTCAGGACCAAGATCAAGCCGCTGCTGCTCGAGCCGCGGCGGCTGGCGCAGGACGGCGAAGCCTACCTGGCCGAGGCGTTCGCGGCTTACCGCGCCGACTACGCCGCCTACTACGAGCGCTGCCGCACGCCGGCGAGCCCGCCGATCCGCGACGCCAATCCGGTGGTCGTGCTGCATCCGCAGGTCGGCATGTTCACCCTGGCCAAGGACAAGACCACCGCGCGGATCGCCAGCGAGTTCTACCGCAACGCCATCAACGTCATGCGCGGCGCCGAGGCGACCGGCGGTTATCTCGGCTTGCCGGAAAAGGAAGCGTTCGACATCGAGTACTGGGCGCTGGAGGAGGCCAAGCTGCGCCGCCAGCCGCCGCCGGCGCCGCTGGAAGGCCGCATCGCCCTGATCACCGGCGGCGCGGGCGGCATCGGCCGGGCCGTGGCTGAGCGGCTGCTGGCCGACGGCGCCTGCGTGGTGCTGGCCGACCTGGGCGGCGAGGCATTGGAGGCGGCGCAGGCCGATCTGACCAGCCGGTTCGGCCGCGACCGGGTGCGCCAGACGGCGATGGACGTGACCGACGAGGCGGCTGTCGCCGCCGGCATGGCGTTCGCCGCGCGCGAATTCGGCGGGCTCGACATCCTGGTCGCCAACGCCGGCATCGCTTCGGCCGCCTCGATCGAAGAGACCACGCTGGCGATCTGGCGGCGCAACCACGACGTGCTGGCCGAGGGCTACTTCCTCACTTCCCGCGAGGCGTTCCCGCTACTGAAGACGTTCGGCGGCGCGATCGTCTTCGTCGGCTCGAAGAACGCGCTGGCCGCCGCGGTCAACGCCTCGGCCTACGCCTCCGCCAAGGCCGCCGCCGTGCACCTGGCCCGCTGCCTGGCGCTGGAGGGCGCGCCGTTCGGCATCCGCGTCAATGTGGTCAACCCCGACGCGGTGATCCGCGGCTCGCGCATCTGGGACGGCGACTGGCGCAAGGAGCGCGCCGACGCCTACGGCGTGGACCCCGGCGAGGCGCTGGAGGCGCACTACCGCGAACGCAGCCTGCTCAAGCGCGAGGTGCTGCCGCAGGACGTGGCCGAGGCGGTGGCGTTCCTGGCCTCCGACCGCGCGTCCAAGTCGACCGGCAACATCCTCAACGTCGACGCCGGCAACGCCCAGGCGTTCACGCGCTAGGACCAGAAACCCGGAGGCGCTCATGACCGAGATCAACCGCCCGCCCCTGCCCCAGGACCTGATCGAGCGCGAAAATGCCGCGCGCCTAACCGCCCTGCAGGATGAATACGCCAGCCTCGGCCGCGCGCTGGATCGCCGCGGCCGCTCGATCGATCAGGTCAAGGACAAGGTGAAGGCCTTCGCCGTCGCCGTGCCTACCTGGGGCCTCGGCGTCGGCGGCACCCGCTTCGCCAAGTTCCCGATCCCCGGCGAGCCGATCACCATCCACGAGAAGCTGGAAGACGCCGCCGTGGTGAACCAGCTCGGCCGCCTGACGCCGACCGCCTCGCCGCACTTTCCGTGGGACAAGGTCGACGATCCGGCCTCCTTGAAAGCCGAGGCGGCCGAGCTCGGCCTCGGCTTCGATGCGGTGAACTCCAACACCTTCCAGGACCAGCCGGGCCAGGGCTGGAGCTACAAGTACGGCTCGCTCACCCACACCGACAAGGCGGTGCGCGACCAGGCCATCGCCCACAACGTCGATTGCATCGACCTTGGCGTCGCGCTGGGCTCGAAGGCGATCACGGTGTGGATCGGCGACGGCGCCAACTTCCCCGGCCAGCAGAACCAGACCGCCGCCTTCGACCGCTATCTCGACAGCATGGCCCAGATCTACGCCGCCCTGCCGGAGGGCTGGCGCATGTACATGGAGCACAAGCTCTATGAGCCCGCGTTCTACTCGACCGTGATCTCCGACTGGGGCACGAACCTGCTTGCCGCGCAGCAGCTGGGCGAGAAGGCGCGCTGTCTGGTGGACCTCGGGCACCATGCGCCCAACGTCAACATCGAGCAGATCGTCGCCCGCCTCGCCCGCTTCGGCAAACTGGGCGGCTTCCACTTCAACGACAGCAAGTACGGCGACGACGACCTCGACACCGGCTCGATCAACCCGCACCAGCTGTTCCTGATCTTCAACGAACTGGTCGACGCGGAGCACCGCGCCAGCGGCGACTTCAGCCCCG
>DATNIH010000220.1:0-14717 GCA_035604515.1 Caulobacteraceae bacterium
AAGCACCTCGGCGCCTCGCCGATCGCGGTCGCCCAGACCCGGCGCGTGCTCTTGGCCAAGCAGCTGATCCACGAGACGCGGCTGCCGATGGCCGAAGTGGCGATGGCGTCGGGCTTCGGCAGCGTGCGGCGCTTCAACGAAGCTTTCCAACAGCTCTACGACCGCCCGCCTGCGGCGCTGCGGCGCCTCGGCGGCGCGGACGAGAGCGCCAGCCACGGCGAGGCGGTGCTGCTGACCTTGCCCTACAAGCCGCCCTACGACTGGGACGCGATGCTCGACTTCCTCAGCCTGCGGGCGATCCCCCGGGTCGAGCGGGTGGCGGACGGGCGCTACGAGCGCTCGCTCTGCATCGGCGGCGTCGTCGGGGTGATCCGGGTCGAGCCGGCGTCCAAGCACCGCATCGCCGTCACCATGCGCTTCCCGAAGATCAGCGCCCTGCCGGCGGTGATCGCCCGGGTGCGCCGGGTGTTCGACCTCGCCGCCGATCCGGTCGCGATCAGCGAGCACCTGGCCAGGGACCCGGATCTGGCGCCGCTGGTGGCCAAACGGCCGGGCCTGCGCGCGCCGGGGGCCTGGGACGGCTTCGAGCTGGCGATCCGCGCCATCCTCGGCCAGCAGATCACCGTCGTGGCTGCCCGCGGTCTCGCCGCGAAGCTGGTCGCCGCCTATGGCGAGCCGCTGCCCGAGACCCTGGCGTCCGAGGGCGTGACCCACGTGTTCCCCACACCGCAGCAGCTGGTCGGCGCGGACTTCGCCGCGCTGGGCATGCCGCGATCGAGGGCCGCGGCGCTCACGGCGATGACCAACGCGGTCGCCGCCGACCCGCTGATCTTCGGGCCCAAGCGCACGCTCGAAGAAGCGATCGATGCGCTGAAGGCCCTGCCGGGCATCGGCGAATGGACCGCGCAGTACATCGCCATGCGCGAGCTGCGCGAACCCGACGCCTTCCCGGCCGCCGACATCGGCCTGATGCGGGCGCTGGCCGACGAGACCGGCAAGCGCCCGACCCCCGCCGAACTCTCCGCCCGCGCCGAGGCCTGGCGGCCCTGGCGCGCCTACGCCGCCCTGCACCTGTGGTCCTCCGAGGCGCAGCCGTCGGCGACCAAACCGCTCAAGGAGCTATCCGATGACCGCGACGCAGCCTGAAACCATCACCCTGGAAAGCCTGGCGACGCCGTTCGGGCCGATCCTCGTCGCCGTCGACGCCGAGGACCGCCTGTGCGCGGTCGAGTTCTGGAACGACGAGGCCGAGATGCGCCAGCTGCTGCGCCGCCACTACGGCGCGGCCCGTGCGGCGTTCGGCAAGGTCGCCGCCCCGATCCGGCAGGCGTTCGAGCACTACTTCGCCGGCGACGCCGAGGCGCTGAAGGACGTGCCCTGGACCACCGGGGGCACCGAGTTCCAGCGCAAGGTGTGGAAGGCGCTGACCACCATCCCGGTCGGCGAGACCTGGAGCTACGCCCAGCTCGCCGCGGCGATCGGCAAGCCGAAGGCGGTGCGGGCCGTCGGCCTCGCCAACGGCGCCAACCCGGTGCCGATCGTGATCCCCTGCCACCGCGTGATCGGCGCCAACGGCTCGCTAACCGGCTTCGGCGGCGGCCTGGAGCGCAAGCGCTGGCTGCTGCGCCACGAAGGCGCGGCGTTCGACGACGCGCCGGCGGCGCGGGAGACCAGGGCCGTGGCGCGGCGGTTCGAACGACGGCCAGCGGCTTAGGTCCGGTTCCAGAGAGCTTGCACAGCCTCCCCTCCCCCTTGCGAGGAGGGGTCGGGGGTGGGGGTGTCAGCGCCCCGCTTGCCATATCGGCGTCTGACCGGAGTGCAACGACAGGCATCCAGCTCGCACCCCCACCCCTAACCCCTCCCCGCAGGGGGGAGGGGAATCTGTGAGCGCCAGTTTTTCTGCCCCGCGATGTTTCACGTGAAACCGCAAATCACCGCAGATTACGGACCTCCTCCGTAATATGGGCGTGCTCCGTTCGCGCGCCGTCGCCAGCTTTTCTAACGATCCACAATGTCAAAGACCGGGCGCCGGCAACGGCGCAGGTCGCGAGCAGCCCACGCGGGTGAATCGCGGTCAAGCCATAGTTGACCCGCCGTCGCCGGCCGACGATGACGGCCCGAATGGACGAGCTGATCCGTAAAGCCTTCACAGCGGCGTACCGTCGGCTCTGGCGCGCCCTGGTGACGGTTCCCGACTTTGGCGGATTGCGTTTCTCCGGCGCGATCGGCGGTCTCACCCTCGTCGCCATGGCCGTCGTCGGGTTCTCGGGCGGTCTCTATCATCTTGGCGCGCCGGACCTGGCCGGGCTGCCACTGCGGCTGGTCAGCGTGATCTTCATCCCGTCGCTCGGCGAGGAAGCGGCCTTTCGCGGCATCCTCGTGCCTGACCGGTCCGAAACAGCGCGTCCGTTCGTGCCGATCGCCGCCGCCACCGCCGTCTTCACCGGCTGGCACATGGTCGAGACCCTGTTCCTGCGGCATGCGGCGCCAATCTTCCTGCGGGCCGACTTCCTGGCCTGCGCCGCCATCCTTGGGGCCGGCTGTGCGGTCATCCGCTGGAGGACGGCCTCGCTCTGGCCCGCCGTCGCGCTGCATTGGCTGGCGGTGGTCGTCTGGCAGACCTGGCTCGGCGGCCCGGGCATCGAGACCCTGAAGTAAGCGATCGGCGGCGGGCGCGGGCCGGCGGCTTACTTGGCGAGCTCCGTGAGCAGGGTGAGGTAGTAGCTGATCGCCGGGGGGATGTTCGCGATCGGCGTGCGCTCGTTCAGGCCGTGGCTGAAGTCCTCGGAATCCTTGATGAATACCGGGCTCGCGCCATAGCTGGGGACGCCGTGGTAGCGGAACCACATGCTGTCGCTGGCGCCAGACGCCATCGACGGGAACACCGGCACGCCCGGATAGACGCCCGCCAGCGACTTGGTCAGGGCCGCCACGAAGTCGGCCCGCATCGGTGAGGCGTCGTTGGCGACCGAACCCACAGTGACGTCCTTGACGCCGACCGCCGGGTCGTCGGCCGTGGCGGCCAGCTCGGCCATGATGTCAGCCGGCTTGTGTCCTGGGAAGATGCGGCAGTTGATGTTGGCCTCGGCCCGCTGCGGCAGGGCGTTGAGCGCGTGGCCGCCGCTGATCATGGTCACCACGCAGGTGGTGCCGATCTTGCCGACCATGGCCGGATTGGCCGACAGGGTGGCGATCGCGGCCTTGTCGGCGGGATCGGCGGCGAAGGCGCGCATGGCCGCGGCGGTCTCGGCCGGCTGGTAGGCGGCCGCTTTGACGAAATAGGCCCGGGTCAGGTCGTTCAGCTCGGGCGTGAAGCGATGGGCCTGGATGCGCAGCAGGGTGGCAGCCAGACGGTCGATGGCGTTGTCCCGGCGGGGCTCGGAGGAATGCCCGCCCTCGTTGGTCACCGTCAGCTGGAAGTCGGCGTAGGTCTTCTCCGCGCCTTGCCAGGTGAAATAGCTTGGCGCCCCGGTGGTTTCGTCCAGCACCCCGCCGCCGCCGTCGATGTTGAGCACCAGATCGGCGTTCGACAGCTGCTCGGCGATGATCGCGCTGGTCTTCATCGTCGTCTCTTCATCGCCGGAGAACTCGATGACGATGTCGCGACGCGGCTTGAACCCCTCGCGCCTAAGCTCCGCCAGGGCGGCGATGGCGAGGGTCCCATCGAGCTTCATGTCCGTCGCGCCGCGGCCGAACAGATAGCCGTTCTCGACCACCGGCGTGAACGGATCGCGCCGCCAATCCGCCGGCTTGGCTTCGACCACGTCCATGTGGCCGGAGATCACCACCGGCTTCAGCTTCGGGTCCGCACCCGGCCAACGGGCGATCAGATAGGCGGTCTCGTCCACCGGGGTGATGGTGACGTCCTGCGGGGCGAAGCCGCCCGCCACCAGCGCGGCCGCGTAGAGCGCGGCGACCTGCGGCGTCTGGTTTCCCGGGCCGCGCACCGAACGCAGCGCGATGGCCTTCTCGGCCAGGTCTAGCGCCTGGGCCTCGGCCTGGGGATGCGGGCTCGCCAACGCCCCGCCGCCCACCGCCAGCATCGCCGCGACCGCCGCCGCCATGACCACCGCCCGCATCGCCGCTCTCCTGACAAGGGAACGCCATCGCTAGAGCGTTTCGCGCGCCAGCGAAACCAGGGTTGGCGATGCTCAGGCGCGGGAGGCTGTCTGGGTTCCGCCGGGCGTTGGCCGAACGCTGTCTAGTGTTAGCAAGGAGTCAGAATGAACGTCCATTTACCAACTCCCGTTGCGTCCCGTTGATATACAAACGAATTTTTACTGTCAATTTCGCGCGAACGTAAGTTTTTAGGACGCCGATTAACGGATGTGTCACCCGCGCAACAGTGGAATTTCTTCAAAGAAAGGATGGTGCAATCGACGAATATCGATTCTATTCTTCTAGCGCAGGGATCCTTCGGACAATGTCTAGTTCCTGCTCGATAGGGGCTTGAAGACAATGGCCGTCACTCATCTGACCACGGTATCGGATAACAGCGACGAGCCCGCGAAGGGCGCGGTCGTCGACCTTGGCCGAGGCGCCGAGTCCGCGGCCTGGCGCATCCGGCAATTGCAGCATGAGGCCCGCGGCATGGCGCGCGAGCAGGTCGAGGCGTTCGCCAGGGATCTGAACACGGTGGCGGCCCGCGCGGCGGAGATCGCCGGCGGCGGCGACGCCTACGCCGTCGGCGCCCGGGAACTGGCTTCGCGTCTGGCCCAGGAGCTGCCGCAGAAGGCCCAGCTGCTGCTGACGCTGCTCAGCCGTGAGGGCTAGGCGCCTGGCAGGCCCGCGTCGCCACGTCGGTCGCTCATAATGCAGCGCGCGGACCATCGCTTAAGCCCAGATAAACCCCGCGGCCTCAGAGTTGGCGGTGAGCCGATACTGCGGGGCCTGGGGGCATGCGCAATTGAGGGTCACCGAATGTCTGCACCCGAAGCGGCCGACGGTCCGCCAGAGTCCCAGTCAGAGGCGCCGCCAGCCTGGGCGTTTCCGCCGCGCGCCCGCGTGTTGATCGTCGATGACCTGCTCGAGAACCGCCTCATGCTCGGCATCTGCTGCGACCAGTTCGGCCTCGCCCACGAGTGCGTGGAGAACGGGCTCGAGGCGGTGGAGGCCGCGCAAACGGGCCGCTTCGACGTGGTGCTGATGGACATCTTCATGCCCCGGATGGACGGGGTGGCCGCCACCAGCGCCATCCGCGCGCTTGCGGCGCCGACTTGCGCCGTGCCGATCATCGCCGTGACCCCGGCCGCGCCCCCCGGCATGGTCGCGCGCTACCTCGCCAGCGGCATGACCGACGTCGTGCCCAAACCGATCATTCCGGCTCGTCTGGCGCAGGCGCTGTCAGCCGCCCTCGCCCAGCCGAGCGCGGCGACGCCGGTGCGCATGGGCGCCAGGCGGGCGAAGGTGGCTCGCCGCGCCTAAGCCGGCGGGGGCTCGCCCTCGGCTCAAACGCCCGCCAGAACCGCGCCGCTGCGGCGGCGCGCCTTCCGCAGCGCCGCCCCGACGCCGCCAAGACCTGCCAGCAGCATCACCCAGGCGCCGGGCTCAGGGGCGCCCGAGGCCGCGACGCCGTTGATGGCGTAAAGCAATTGCGGCCCGTTGGCCGAGTTCCCAGTGAAGTAGGTCGAATTGTCGGTCGGCGTCAGCCCGTTGGGGTCGGTGCAGTAGAATGCCTGGTTGCAGACGGAATAGTTCTCAACCGTGACGTTCGAATTGGTGAGCCAATCGGTGGATGTGGCCGTGCTGGAGGTCGCGAGTTCGATCCCGTAGCGGACGCCATTCGTTAGCAATGGGCCTGCGGCGACATCAACGATTTGAGTGTACGCATTGGCAGCGACTTCGGAATTGAAAGTCCAGCTGCCGATCTCGGTATCGAACGCGATGTTCGCGGCGTTCGTGGTCCAGAGGGTGACCGTCAGGGGGTCGGCGTGGACGCTGGCGTTGTAAAACTCGAACGAAAAGCTGCTCACCTTGCCTGTGCCCGTGGCGGTGAACTCCTGCGCTGGAGAGGAGCCGCTGTACGAAGCTGACTCGTATCCGGGGGTCCAGCCCGGGGCCACCGCGGCGCCCGCCGTGTCGTCATAGAGCACCGCCGCGCGCGCTGCGCCCGACGCTGCGATCAGCGCCAAGGCGGCGCAGCTCATGAGAACCAACTTCGACATTCATCGCTCCGTTTGCGGCGAGCCCGCGGCCCGCGCCTGTCCGGTGAACAGGCGTGTGGAGACCCTGCACGGCGCCGACGGCGTGCGCATAACCCGTTCGCACTAGAGGCAGTTCGAGCTCGATTGAATGCGTCGACCGCCTTGCCGCTCAGTCCAGGCGGCCGGTGACGGTTCGCATCATGACCTGGATCAGTTCGGCCTGGCGCTTGGTGGCGGTCTTCTCGAAGATGTGGGCGAGGTGGACGTGGACCGTGTGCGGGCTAAGGCCCAGCGCGGCTGCGGCTTCCCGTGGTGTCGCGCCCTCGAACAGCGCCAGCGCCACCCGTCCCTCCGCCGGCGTGAGCCCGAACACGGCGGCGAGCTGCTGCGCCGGCGGGCTGACGCCCGCCTCCAGATCGGTGACGCAGACGATGACGCTGGGACCGGCCGGCATTGTGAGCCGTTCCGAGCGCAGCGGCGCGACGATCAACGACAAGGGGAGGACCCGGGACGGGGTCGGCAGCGCCATCGAGCCCCCGGTCCGGCGCCCCGCGCCCCGGCCCGCGGCCTCGCCGATCAAGCTCTCCAGGCGCCGGCCGGCGTCATTCGGCGAGGCGCTCAGGCGACCGTGAACGACGACCAGGCCGTCTTTCTCCCCGAGCAACCACTCGGCGGGCGTGTTCGCGTGGACGATCCGCCCGGTGTCATCCAGCAACAGCACGCCGTGCAACGAACGATCGAGCGCCTCGATCAAGCCCGCGGCGAAGGTGTCGAGGTCGGCGAACCGGCGGCTCAGGTTGAACGCTCGGATGACGTGCGGATGCAGGTGGCGGGCGACCTCCAGATCCGAGCGGGTGAACTGGTCTTTGTGTCTCGGCCGCGTGACGTTCAGCGTCGACTGCAGGCCGCCGCGCCGCCCCAGCCGGACGACCAGACACGAGTGGATGTCCTGCGGCTTTAGGAAGTCATTATAGTATTCGGTGCGGATGAACTCGTCCTTGCGGAATTCGTCCTCGTCCGTGCGCACGTTCAGCGGCCACGGCGCGGCGGAGCCGAGCCGGACGAACGGATTGCGCGAGGCAAAGTACTGGAAATAGGTCTCCTGCGCCGTGGGTTCGATGCGGGCGATGACGCCCCGGCCCGAACCGTTGACGAGGTTCAGTTCCGGCAGCCACGCCTTCGCGCCGCCGATCAGGTCGGCGAACCGCGCGATGGCGCGCTCCCAGTCTCCAGGTTCGACAGCCGCCCCGTAGAGAAGGTCGAGAAAGCCGGCGTAGTCGGTTTCGCTCAACAAGTGGGACCACTCCCGCGGCGGGCGTAGGCGCTTGTAGCGTCCAATCGAGAGGTGATCATCGCTCCGGCGGCCTTTTCGCGCGGCCCGTCACTCTATGACGCCAAAACGCGCCGTCGATCCTAAGCACAAATCATTCCGACGGCAGATCGGCGGCTCTCGCCCTAAGCCGCCTGCAGCCCGAACTGGAGCTTGGCGAGGCGGGCGTAGAGGCCGCCGCGGGCGATCAGCTCGGTATGAGTCCCCTCCTCCACCACCTGCCCGGCGTCCATCACCACGATGCGGTCGGCGGCGAGGACGGTGGCGAGGCGGTGGGCGATGACCAGGGTGGTGCGGCCCACCATGGCGTCGGCGAGCGCGCGCTGCACCAGCCGCTCGTTCTCGGCGTCGAGGGCGCTGGTGGCTTCGTCCAAGAGCAGGATCGGCGCGCCGCGCACCAGCGCCCGGGCGATCGCCAATCGCTGGCGCTGGCCGCCGGAGAGCGTCTTGGCCCGCTCGCCGAGCGGGGTCTCGAAGCCCTGCGGCAGCGCCTCGAGGAAGCCCTCGGCCTCGGCCGCCTTGGCGGCGGCGCGCAGCTCGTCGACGCTGGCCTCCTCGCGGCCGAAGCGCAGGTTGTCGAGCGCCGAGCCGGAGAATAGCGAGGCGTCCTGGGCGACCAGCGCCATGCGGGCGCGCACCTGCGCCGGGTCGGCGTCGGTCAGGTTGACGCCGTCAAGGCGCACGACGCCGCTCTGTGGGTCATAGAAGCGCAGCAGCAGCCGGAACACCGTGCTCTTGCCGGCCCCCGAGGGCCCGACCAGGGCAACGCGCTCGCCCGGCTTCACCGCCAGGCTGAAGCCCGACAGCGCCGGCAGGTCCGGGCGGCCGGGATAGGCGAAGCTGACGTCCTCGAACGCAACCTCGCCCCGCGCCGGGGTCGGCAGCGGCTTCGGCGACGGCGGCGCGGCGATGGCCGGCCTGGCGTCCAGGATCTCGCTGATCCGCTCCATCGCGCCGGAGGTCTTCTGCACGTCGCCCCAGGTCTCGCCGAGCGCGCCAACCGAGCCGCCGGCGAACACCGCCAGCAGCACGAACTGCAGCAGGATGCCGCCGGTCATGTGCGGGTCGTGAGCGACGAAGCTGTCCAGCGCCGCGCGCCAGAGCACGAAGCCGATGCCGCCGAACAGGAGCACCATCACCAGCGCCGTCATTACCGCCCGCGCGGTGATGCGGGCGACCGAGGCGCGGAACGCCGCCTCCACCGCCGCGGCGAAGCGGCGCGAAGCGCTCTGCTCGCGCCCGAACGCCTGCACCGTATCCAGCCCGTCCAGCGTCTCGCCGGCGTAGGCCACGGCGTCGGCGAACCGTTCCTGCGCGCTGGCCGACAGCCGGCGGACGATCCGTCCGACCACGAACAGCGGCGCGATCACCACCACCCCGACCAGAACCACCAGCCCGGTGTAGCCAGGGCTCAGCCAGATCAGCCAGGCGAAGGCGCCGACGAAGGTGAACAGGTTGCGCAGCGCCACCGAGATCGACGAGCCGACCATGTTCTCGACGATGGTCATGTCGGTGGTCAGCCGCGACAGCACCTCGCCGGTGCGGGTGGTGAGGAAGAAGGCCTGATCCAGACCCATCACGTGCCGGTAGAGCGCCTGGCGCAGGTCGGCGACCACCCGCTCGCCCAGGCGGGTGATGAAGAAGAAGCGGCCGGCGGTGGCGACGGCGAGCACGGCCGCGTCGGCCGCGGCGATCAGGAAGTAATGGTCGAGCGCGCCGGCGGTGTGCGCCGCAATGCCCTGGTCGATCAGCAGGCGCAGGATCAGCGGCAGCACCAGGCTGGCGGCGGAGGAGAACAGCAGGAAGAACGCGGAGGCGGCGGCGTCCTTCCAGTGGGCGGCGATGAACGGGACCAGGCTCGCCAGCGGCCGAAGGTCGCGGCGGCGCTCGCGGCGCTCAGCGGCGGCGTCCATCTG
This sequence comes from Caulobacteraceae bacterium, assembly GCA_035604515.1. Lineage (GTDB taxonomy): Bacteria > Pseudomonadota > Alphaproteobacteria > Caulobacterales > Caulobacteraceae > Acaudatibacter. The sequence goes on from DATNIH010000220.1 coordinate 9,390, forward strand.
CGCCGCCAGCACCTCGCCGGCGCCCGGCCGACCCGCGGCGACAACGCCCTCAGTCGTCATCAACTCCAACCCCTGGCCTTCGGGCCCTTGCGTTTTCGAGCGCGCCTCGTGTATAGGCGCGCCTCCCGCTGCGGCGGGGTTTCGTCAGTCACCCGATCACCCGCTCAAATCGGCAGGAGGGACCCGTGAAGCAAGATACGCATCCCGACTACCACATGATCAACGTGGTGATGACGGACGGCACGACCTACCAGACGCGCTCGACCTACGGCAAGGAAGGCGCGACGCTGCACCTTGATATCGACCCGAAGACCCATCCGGCCTGGACCGGCGGCAACCAGACCCTGATGGACCGCGGCGGCCGCATCTCGCGCTTCTCGGCCAAGTACGGCGGTTTCCTCAAGAAGTAGGCTTCAGCCGGGCTTCCAGCCCTTCGGCGCTTCCATGCTCAGCGCCAGCATGTGGCCGTCCGGGTCCCTGAAGAAGCTCATCCACAGATCGTAGCTCGGCTGCTCGGTGATCCGGTGCGGCGGGTAGACGATCTCGACCCCGCGGCGCTCCAGCTCGGCGGTGGCGACCGCGACGTCCTCGCAGGCCAGATAGAGCACCGAGGCCTGCGAGGTGTCCTCGGCCTTCTCCAGGAAAATCGAGACGCCGCCGGCGTCGAAGAACGCCATGTGCGGATGTGGCCGCAGCGCCAGCTTCAGTCCCAGCGTGGTCTCGAAGAAGGCCACCGAGCGGTCGACGTCCGCGACCGGATAGGCGATCTGGGCCAGTCGCTCGATCTTCAGGTCCATCGGTCGCGCTCCATCTGAGGCGACCAGCTTCACCGCGGCGACGGCCGCCGGCAAGGCCTCAGGTCCCGAAGGCGTCCTTCAGGCGTTCCATCTGCGACAGCACCGGGTGCGGCGGCGCGTCCTCGCCGCGGGTGTCGGCGTACATCCGCGCATCGAGGTGGCGCACGCGGTCGAACAGGCGCTCCGAGCGGCTCAGCAGCTCGGCCAGCGGCGGCGGCAGTGCGTCGGCTTCGGCGAAGGTCTCGGCGCTGGCCTCGGCGGCGAGGCGGTAGCTGGCGTCCTGGGCGGACTCGGCGGCCATGTCGCCTTCGCGCACCGCCCGCTGCACCAGCAGCCACGAGGCGACCTGCATCAGCCGCGTGGTCAGGCGCATGCTCTCGGCGGCGTAGGCCAGGGCGGCGCTGCGGGAGAGCAGCTTGGAATCCTGGCGGCCGGCGCCATCGAGATAAGCGGCGGTTTCCTCGACCAGGTCCATGCCTTCCTGGAAGGTGCGATCGAACAGCTCGGACCGGGCGAACCCAGAAATGGCTTCAGCCTGCCAGAGCGGCGAGGCGATTTGGCCAGATTCACCCATGGTTTTTTCCAACCCTATAAGGTCGACGGACATATTCGCGTCGTTGGAGGGCCGGCTGCAACCCGTGTGCCAGCCCCGCGCGACATGATTAACCTATCGTTGCTTTCCCATACCCTAACCAGGCGCGCACCCTAATTGGGTCCATCCCCTAGCCGGGCTTGCTGAAGAACGCATCGGCGGCGGCGCGGCCGGCCCGCTTGCGCTCGATCTGGGCGCGGGTGCGGGCGATCTCGGACTGCAGCGCCTCGATCCGATCTTCCAGCTCGGCGACACCGAACAGGTCCAGGTCTTCGCGCGAAGCTTCGACGATGGCCCAGCCGCGCGCGCGGCGAACCGGTTCGGCTTCCTCCTGGGCCATGGAACCTCCTTTGCCCCTCCGGCCTAGCCCGGCTATCTGACGCCGGGCGCGGCACGTTGGCAAGCCGCGCGGCCAGGGAGTGACAGCGATGAAGGCGATCGTCATCGAGGGCGGCAAGGGCCCGCCGGAGGCGTTGCGGCTGGGCGAGGCCGAGACGCCGCGGCCCGGCCCCGGTCAGATCCTGATCCGCGTCGAGGCCGCCGGCGTCAACCGGCCCGACGTGATCCAGCGGCTCGGCTTCTATCCGCCGCCGCCCGGCGCGCCGCCGACGCTGGGGCTGGAGGTCGCCGGCGAGGTGATCGAGGGCGCCGGCCGTTGGAAGGTCGGCGACAAGGTCTGCGCGCTGCTGGGCGGCGGCGGGTACGCGCAGTTCGCCGCCTGCGACGCCCGCCACGCCCTGCCGATCCCGAAAGGGCTCAGCGCCACCCAGGCCGCCGGCCTGCCGGAGACCGTGTTCACCGTCTACGCCAACGTGTTCGAGGGCGGCTCGCTGAGGGCCGGCGAGACGCTGCTGGTGCACGGCGCCACCTCCGGCATCGGCGTCACGGCGATCCAGATGGGCAAGGCGGCCGGCGCCAAGGTGATCGCCACCTCGCGGGGCCGCGACAAGGCGGAACAGGCGCGCGAACTGGGCGCCGACCTCTCGATCGACGTGACGACCGAGGACTTCGAGACGCTGGCCAAGGAGGCTGGGGGCGTCGACGTGGTGCTGGACATGGTCGGCGGCGCCTACTTCGCCAAGAACCTGGCGGCGCTGAACACCGGCGGGCGGATCGTCTACATCGCTGCGCTCGGCGGCGGGTCGATCGAGCTGCCGATCGGGGCGATGATGCAGAAGCGCGCCACCATCACCGGCTCAACCCTGCGCCCGCGCGGCGCCGATGAGAAGGCGCGGCTGGCGGGCGAGATCGAGCGGGTGGTCTGGCCCTGGATCGAGGCCGGCAAGCTGAAGAGCGTGATCGACCACACCTTCCCGCTCGCCGACGCCGCCAAGGCCCACACGCTGATGGACCAGCCGCACCTGGGCAAGATCGTGCTGACGATCTGAAGGCCCGCCATTCCGCCTGCGTCCAATCGGCCGGCACAATCCCGTTCCCTTCGATCGGCATCGGCTCTATATGACGTTCACCACACCGCCCGGCCGAAAGGCCGGGCGCCGCTGTTTCTGGAGGACGCCGCAAAGGCGAAAAAGGCATGGCCGAGCAAATCCTGATGCCCAAGGCGACCGCCGTCTGGCTGGTCGACAACACCTCGATGACCTTCGAGCAGATCGCCGACTTCTGCAATCTGCACCCGCTGGAGGTGAAGGGCATCGCCGACGGCGAGGTGGCGCGCGACATCCGCGGCGCCGACCCGATCACCAACGGCCAGCTCACCCGCGAGGAGCTGGACAAGGCGCAGACCGATCCCAGCTATCGCATGAAGGCGCAGAAGAGCCGCCACGCTGAGCTGCTGAAGCCGATCAAGAAGGCGCCGCGCTACACCCCGGTGTCGCGCCGCCAGGACCGGCCGGACGCGATCGCCTGGTTCGTGCGCAACCACCCGGAGGTCACCGACGCCCAGATCGCCAAGACCCTCGGCACCACCAAGTCCACCATCGACCAGGTGCGCGACCGCACCCACTGGAACTCGCCCAACATCAAGCCGGTGGATCCGGTGACGCTGGGGCTGGTGACGCAGCTGGAGCTCGACGCCCTGGTCAAGGTCGCGGCGGAGAAGAAGGCCAAGGACGACGCGCGCAAGAGCGCCCAGCGCCCCGAAGGCCCGACCCTGCGGCCGGCGGGCGACACCGCGGCGGCGTCCGACGTCGCCACCCTCGATGACGCGGACGACGAGGCTTAGGCGGCCGTTGGGCTAGTGTGGACGGGCTCTGAGGCTCTCCATCTCCTCCTTTAGCCGAAGCTTCTGTCGCTTCAGGTCCTTGAGCCGGTCGCCGTCGGCGGCAGGACGCGCGAGTTCGTCCTGGATGGCGCGTTCGAGCGACTGGTGACGGACTCCGAGTTCGCGAATGCGAGCTTCGATGGCCATGGTCCTTGGGCTCCCGTGCTGGACGACAAACGAAGTCAACACCCCTCACGGCCCGGTGTCAGATCACATATGGTTGCACGATGTGGGCGCCAAGAGGGCGCCTGCGCCGTGGGCGAGCGTGGGGGCGTAAGAGGCTGGCGATGAACGCAAATGCGACGCCGCCGTTGGTGGTCGGGATCTCCGGCGCGTCGGGGGCGGCGCTGGGGGTGCGCACGCTCGAGGCCTGCCGCGAACTGGGAGTCCCAACGCATCTGGTGGTCTCGCGCGCCGCGGCCCTGACCTTGGCCGAGGAAACCGGCCTCGACCTCGCCGCGGTGTCGGCGAAGGCCGACGTCACTTACCGCGTCGGCGACATTGGGGCGCCGATCGCCTCGGGCTCGTTCGCGACGCGGGGGATGATCATCGCGCCCTGCTCGGTCAAGACCATGAGCGAGATCGCCACCGGCGTGACCGCTTCACTGCTGACCCGCGCCGCCGACGTGACGCTGAAGGAACGCCGGCCGCTGGTGCTGATGGTGCGCGAGACGCCGCTGCACCTTGGCCACCTGCGCACCATGGTGCAGCTGGCCGAGATGGGGGCGGTGATCGCTCCGCCCATGCCGGCGTTCTACGCCGCGCCGCAGAGTCTGGCCGAGATCGTCGACCAGGCGGTGGGCCGCGCGCTCGATCTGTTCGGGCTTTCCTGGCGGCCCGTGCGCCGTTGGGGCCGCGATATCGGCCCGCTCGCCGCGCCTGAGGAAGAGGCGTGACGCCTGGCGCGACCTCCGAGGCGCTCTGGCCTTACGCGCTCGAACTCTACGGCCGGCCGGGCGCCCAGCCGCTGCTGCTGGAGTTGCAGGACGCGCACGGCCAATGCGTCCCGCTGCTGCTCTGGAGCCTGTGGACCGCCGCGAGTGGGCGGCCGATCGACGCCGCCCAGGCCGCCGCCTGCGCCGAGCTGGCGCGCGCCTGGCAGGACGCCGCGGTGGCCCCGCTGCGGCAGCTGCGCCGCGACCTGAAGCCGGGCGCCAAGACGCAGCAGCTCCAGGCGCGGATCAGAAACGGCGTCAAGGCGCTGGAGCTGGAGGCAGAGCGCATGCTGCTGCAGATGCTCGAGGAGGCCAGTCTCGCGCCCGCCGCGGCGTCCGGCGACCGCCTGACGGCGCTGCGCCTGGCGGCGCGGGCCTGGGGCGGCAAGGCGCCCGCCGCGCTGCTGGACAAGCTGGCGGCGCTCGCCGCTTGACGCCTTCCGTCAGTCGCGCTTCCTGCTATCAGGCAGCGCGCTGCATGGGGCTTTCGTAACTGATGGACGAACCAGCGCTGGGTCCGGACGAGGAGGCGCGCATCCGCTCCGAGATCGCGGCGCTGCGCGAAGAGCGCCAGGACCTCGACGACGCCGTCCGCGCGCTCGAGGCCCTGCCGATGCCCGACCAGTTGCAGGTCGCGCGGCTGAAGAAGAAGAAGCTGATCCTGCGCGACCAGATCGCCAAGCTGGAAGACCGCCTGACGCCGGACATCATCGCCTAGGGTCGGTGCTCACGAACCTGCCGACGTCCGCTCCTCGGCCGCGCGCCGATGGCCGGGTTCGACCC
>DATNIH010000221.1:0-2646 GCA_035604515.1 Caulobacteraceae bacterium
CACGTCCACTGCTCGATCATCTCGTCCAGCGTGCCCGGGCCGCCGGGCAGGGCGACGAAGCCGGTGGAAAGCTGCTCCATCAGCGCCTTGCGCTCGTGCATGGTCTGGGTGACGTGCATTTCCGAGAGGCCGAGGTGGGCGATCTCGCGGTCGACCAGCGCCTGCGGCATCACCCCGATCACCCTGCCGCCCGCGGCCAGGGCGGCGTCGGCCACCGCCCCCATCAGCCCGACGGTCGCCCCGCCGTAGACGATGTCGATGCCCTGCTCGGCGAACAGGGTGGCGGCGGCGGTCGCCGCGGCGAGGTAGGCCGGGTCGGCGCCGAAACTGGTGCCGCAGTAGACGCAGAGGATCATCGGCCTGCCCCGCGAGCCGGTGAATCGGCAAGCGCAGCATAGCCGACTTGCGGGGCTCGCCAGCGCCTGGCGCCCGGTTCAGACTGCGTCACAGGCGCCGAGCACTCGGTCCTGCGCGTGATGGGGGGATCCGCCGATGGTGGACGTGACCACTGGCTCTCCGGCGTCGACCACGCACTACACCGCCGTGATCTACTTTCACGGCATGGGCAGCCAGCGGCGGTTCGAGGAGACCAGTCGGCTGATCGACAGCCTCGATCGCTATCTCAACCAGAGCCATCGCGAAGGAAACTCCCTCGGCTACCTGACCCGGATCGCGCCCCAGCTGGAGCCGGGGGTCGAAAAGCCCGACGAGATCTACACCCACATACGCACGATTTACCGCGGCGGTCCGAAGCAGGATTGGAAAGACTCCGGCCTAGTGCGCTTTCACGAGGTTTACTGGGCTCCGGTGATGGCGGGCCAGAAATCCGCCGCCGGCGTGCTGCGATGGATGCTGCGGCAGATCGGGCGGCCGTTCGGCACGCTCTCGTCGCCGTGGCGCGAGCGCCAGAGGCTGCGAAGGGCCAGCCTCGGCGTGCTTTACGAGCGCTCGGCGCGCCCCGGCGCGTTCCCGCTGCGCGACTTCTCCACCCTGGCGCGGGAATACGACGACTTCGAGAGCCCGCAGAACCTGATCCGCTACCCCAAAGGCAGCTTCGACGAATTCATCGCGTTCCTCCGTCAGGAAAGCGCCAAACGGCCCGATAGCGCGGAGCGGCGCGAGCAACTGGCGCGCGCCTGGCGCCGCGCCTACCAGCTCACCGAGCTGCGCAACATGTTCGTGTTGCTGACGCTTGCCCTGGCGTTGGCGCTGACTGCGGGCGGTGCCATCGGGCTGTTCTTCGTGCTGCTGCAGCAGCTGGCCAAGTTCGTCGCCAATACGCCGCTCGCGGGCCTCGCCGCTGAGGCGGCGCCGGCGACGTGGAAGACCGCGGTCGCCTTCGCGGTGGCCCTCGCGGGCTTTCTCGGTCTGACCGGGTTCCTGACCGACTCCCTCGGCGACGTTGAAGCCTGGGCCACCTACGATGAAACCGACGAGAAGTTCGAGCGACGCGCCAAGGTCATAGACATCGGCGTGGACGTGCTAACCCAGGTGCTGGGAGATCCGCGCTGCGATCGCGCCGTGATCGTCTCTCACAGCCTCGGCACCACCATCGCTCACGACACCCTGTTCGCGCTGGCGCGGACCAACAGGGCGCACAATGCGCAGGACCCGATCGCCGGGCCGATACCGCTCCTGAAGATCGAGCACTTCGTCACACTCGGAAGTCCAATCGACAAGGTCGAATACTTCTTCGAGAGCTACCGCTCGCCGTTCCACCGCTATCGCCGAATCGTCGAGTCGCTGCGCGGCGACATCGACAGTGCGCCGTTCTCGCGCAACGGCAAGCCGTTCATCCATTGGATCAACTTCTGGGACGATGGCGATCCGGTCAGCGGCGCCCTGCACTCGCCCGCCGGACGCGAAGGCTTCGTCCAACGGGTCGACAACGTCCATGTCGCCAGCCTTGGGTTTCCAGATCCTGCCGCATCCCACTCGGCCTATTTCAACAATCGCGACGTCATCAGCCGCCTCTTCGAGGTCATCTACCGGCGCGCCTTCAGCTTCGTGGCCCTGCCGGATCGCGTGACGCAGGATCCCGACTGGGACAGCGCGTTCGTTGGTCCGGCAATCGATATGCCCGGCAGGCGACGCGCCTGGATCCTGCTGGGACTTGCCATCCCCTGGCTGGCGCTGGCGGCGCTCGCCGCGCAGCTGCTGGTTCCAGCATGGACGCTGGTGGCGTGGACGCCAGTGATCCTGGTCGCTTCGCTGGTGGCGCTGGGACGGCTGACGAACCTGCGGCGCCGCTCGTCCCGATTGCCGCGGGCCGAGGCGGTCGCCGCCGACGGCGCCGGCCCAAGCGAGATGGCGATGACGGCCGCAGGCGACAAACCGCCGGTGAAAGCCTGAGCGGGCTGGACATGAACAAAACAAGAACTAAGTAGACGACGGAACCACCACGGCCGCCCTTCAATTTGCCGGATGGGGGTCGATCACCCGGAGGGATCGCATGCCCGATGACGCCGAACCGCACATTTCCCGCCGCGACCTGCGGGCCGCGCGCAAGGCGGCGCGCGACGGGGCCTGGAACGAGGGACCGCCCGGCTCGCTGGAGGAAGTCGCGGCCGGGGTCGGGCTTTGCCGGCGGTGCGAGCTGTGGCGCGGCGCCACCCAGGGCGTGCCCGGCCGCGGGCCCGCCGGCGC
>DATNIH010000222.1:0-2962 GCA_035604515.1 Caulobacteraceae bacterium
GACTTGGAGACGCCCTTGATCTCAAGGGCCATCGCCGCCGCAGCGTCGTCGCCTTCATCGTTTGCGATGGGAGAGCTCACCGGCGTAGCGCCATTCGAGACCAGTCTTGAGGATGAGGGTGATGAGTCCAAGGGAAGCCAGGAGCGTGGCCGCGGCAAAGGCGCCGACGAAGTCATAGTCATTGTAGAGCGCCTCTATGTGCAGGGGCAGGGTGTTGGTGAGGCCGCGGATCTTGCCGGAGACCACCGAGACGGCGCCGAACTCGCCCATCGCCCGGGCGTTGCACAGCAGGACGCCGTAGAGCAGCGCCCAGCGGATGTTCGGCAGGGTGATCTGGCGGAAGATGGTGAAGCCGCTGGCCCCGAGCGTCACGGCGGCGGCCTCCTCGTCCGTCCCCTGATCTTGCATCAGCGGGATCAGCTCGCGGGCGACGAACGGCAGGGTGACGGTGATGGTCGCCAGCACGATGCCGCTGATATCGAAGATGATCTTGATGTCGTGGTCGAGCAGGAACTGGCCGACCCAGCCCTGCGCCCCGAACAGCAACACCCAGACCAGGCCCGACACCACGGGCGACATCGAGAACGGCAGGTCGATGATCGCCAGCAGCGCGGTCTTGCCGCGGAACTCGAACTTGGCGATCGACCAGGCCGCGGCCACGCCGAAGACCGCGTTGAGCGGCACCGAGATCGCCGCCACGATCAGGGTCAGGTCGATCGCGGCCCAGAGATCGGGCTCCTTGAACGCGGCGAGGTAGGCGGCCAGGCCCTTGGCGAACGCTTCGCTGAACACCACGCCCAGCGGCATGACGATCAGCAGGCCCATCACCGCCAGGGCAAAGGCGAGCATCAGCGGCGCGAAGCCCGGCAGATGGATCCGCAGCGGCATCAGGCCTGCCGCCGAGCGCCCAGCGCCACCTGGGCGGCGTTGATGAGCAGCAGGCTGCCGAACGAGATCACCACCATGGCCAGGCCCACCGCGGCCGCGCCGGCGTAGTCGAACTGCTCGAGCCGGATCACCACGATCAGCGGCGCGATCTCGGAGACGTAGGGCATGTTGCCGGCGATGAAGATCACCGAGCCGTACTCGCCGACCGCCCGCGCGAAGGCGAGGCCGACGCCGCTGAGCAGCGCCGGCGCGATCGCCGGCATCATGACCCGGACGAAGCGCTGCAATGGCGTCGCGCCCAGGGTCTTGGCCGCCTCTTCGACCTCCTGGTCGAAGTCGATCAGCATCGGCTGCACCTGGCGCACCACGAACGGCAGGCCGATGAACAGCAGGGCGATGAAGATGCCGAGCGGGGTGTAGGCGGTCTTGATCCCGACCTTGGCGGCGATGGCGCCCAGCGGCCCGGTCGGGGCGTAGAGCGCGGTCAGCGCGATGCCGGCGACGGCGGTCGGGAGGGCGAACGGCAGGTCGACCAGAGCGTCGAGCACCCGCCTTCCGGGGAACTCGTAGCGCACCAGCACCCAGGCGAGCAGCAGGCCGAGCGGCGCGTTGATCAGAGCCGCCAGCGCCGAGACGCCGAAGCTCAGCTTCAGCGCGTCCAGCACCCGCTCCTCGGTGAGCGAGCGCCAGACCCCGCCCAGACCCAACTCCCAAGGCCGCAGCGCCAGCGCCGTCAGCGGCAGCACCACGATCAGGCCGAGGTAGGCCAAGGTGACGCCCAGCGCGAGCGGGAAGCCGGGCAGGATCGACGGCTGGATCCAGCGCGTCAGCCGCGGCGCCGGCCGTTCGATCGGCAGGGCCCGGGCGGACGCTCGCGGCGAGATCACCCCCTGGGCGGTCATGGCCGCGGCTCAGCCCTTGTGAATCTGGTCGAACACGCCGCCGTCGGCGAAGTGCGTCGCCTGGGCCTTGGTCCAGCCGCCGAAGGTGTCGGCGATGGTCACCATCGGGATCTTCGGGAACCGAGCGGCGTACTTGGCGGCCGCCTGCGAATTGCGTGGCCGGTAGTAGTTCTTGCCGATCAGGTCCTGCGCCAGCGGGCTGTAGAGGAAGTTGAGGTAGCCGGTGGCGACGATCCGGGTGCCCTTGCGGTCGACGGTCTTGTCGACCAGCGCCACCGGCGGTTCGGCCAGGATCGAGATCGGCGGGGTGATGATGTCGAACTTGTCGGCGCCGAACTCGGCCTGCGCCAGGTGCGCCTCGTTCTCCCAGCACACCAAAACGTCGCCGATGCCGCGCTGGGCGAAGGTCACGGTCGAGCCGCGGGCGCCGGAGTCGAGCACCGGAACCCGCTTGTAGAACTCGGCGATATAGCTGCGGGCCTTGGCGTCGTTGCCGCCTGGCGCCTTCAGCGCCGAGGCCCAGGCCGCCAGATAGGCCCAGCGGGCGCCGCCGGAGGTCTTAGGGTTGGGGACCACGGCGGTGATGCCCGGCTTCAGGATGTCGGCCCAGGCGCGGATGCCCCAGGGATTGCCCTTGCGGACCAGGAACACGATGGTCGAGGTGTAGGGCGTCGAATTCTCCGGCAGGCGCGTCTGCCAGTTGGGCGGCAGCAGCTTGGCCCGCTGGGCGATCGAGTCGATGTCATAAGCCAGCGCGAGCGTGACCACGTCGGCGGCCAGGCCGTCGATCACGGCGCGGGCCTGTGCGCCGGAGCCGCCGTGGCTCTGGTCAATGGTCACGACTTGGCCGGTGCGGCCCTTCCAATAGTCCGTATACGCTGCATTAATGTCCTTATAGAGCTCCCGCGTCGGGTCATAGCTGACGTTCAGCAGCCGGATCGGCTTGCGGGTTTGCGCTCGCGCCGGACTGCCCAGCATCAGAGGCGCGCCGATGGCGGTTGCGCCGAGCGCGGCGAGCAAGGTGCGGCGGGAGGCATCGTTGGGCTGTCCGCTCATGGGGTGGCGTCTCCGTTCGTGGTCTGATGGCCTGGTCAGAACGCGGCCTGGCTGCGAACGGCGATGACGTTGTAGGTCTGGCCGATCTGGGCTCCGACCGGCGTGGCGTAGATCGC
>DATNIH010000223.1:0-27344 GCA_035604515.1 Caulobacteraceae bacterium
GCATCCGAAGATGTCGCGCTCAATTTCCGCGTCGCGAGCTGCGTCCTCCAACATGCGGCGCCGCAGTCCCTTGCGCTCGGCAATCAGGTCGAGAGCCCGTCGCTCAAGGGCTTCGATGGCGATTTTGTTTGAGTCAGTCAATCGAGCCTCTCCGTTGAGCAGAAGCTGCCCGACGGTGGGGTCAAAGTCAATCACTTAAAATCCATGATTGCTTTTTGATGATAGCATTGGACCTGTACTGTTGATACCATTTCTCGGCCCGGCGAGGGCGCGGGGAGGTACCGCTGCGTCTGCAATCATTCTTGGCCACCTGGCCCGCCCGGCAGGACTCGAACCTGCAACCGTCCGCTTAGAAGGCGGATGCTCTATCCGGTTGAGCTACGGGCGGCGATTTCGGCGCGTCAGTGGGTCCAGGGTTCTCTGCGGCCGAAGGCGAAGTTGTCGGCGTAGGCCTTGATGGTCCGGCCGTGCTGTCTCGGCGCCAGCACCTCGAAGGCGATGCCGTGGCGCTGGGCGTAGGCGACCGCCTCCTCGCGGGTGTCGAAGGCCAGCCGCACCTGGCCGTTCATGTCGGTGGTGACGGTCCAGCCCATCAGCGGGTCGGACACCCGCGCGCTGGCCGGCTCGAACTCCAGCACCCACTCGCGGGTGTTGGCCTTGCCCGACTGCATGGCGGTCTTGGCCGGGATGAAGATGCGCGCCAGCATGCGTGTCGTTTGCTCCAAGGTCCCGATGGTCGGGGCGAGAGGATTCGAACCTCCGACCCTCTGCTCCCAAAGCAGATGCGCTACCAGGCTGCGCTACGCCCCGTCATCGACGCGGCCCCCTTTGCCATGAGCCGCCTTGCGCCGCAATGAACGGCGCCGGGCGGCGCGACCCAACGACTCAGCGGTCGCGGCGGCGCATCAGCTTGAAGACGCCGGTGGCTCTGGCGAGGTTGCGGCCGCCGACGTGGGCGCGGCCTTCGACGAAGGCGAGGTCGCTGGTGGCGCGGGTGAGGCTCGCCTCCCCCATCACCCACTCGCCGGCTCGGCCCATGTCGAGGAAGTCGATCGACAGGTGCACGGTGATCGCCACGCGGCCCGCCCCGCGCCCGGCCGCGCTGGCCAGTACGCCGTCGAGGAAGGCCGCCAGCATGCCGCCGTGGATCAGGCCGATCGAGTTGCAGTGCCGCTTCAGCGCGAAGAACGCCTGGGTCCCGTCCTCATGATGGAAGTAGGGGCCGTTGTGGTTGCTGAAGGCGCCACGCTCGGTGGCGCGGTGAAAGCCCGCCGGCGGCTGCGGCGTCAGGTCGGGTTCGTCTGCCATCAGCGCCTCACCAGTTTGATCTCGAACAGCTTGGGCCAGCGCTTGCCAGTGACGAACAGCCGGTCGTGTTCGGCGTCATAGGCGATGCCGTTGGGGATGGCGTCAGGGTCGCCGCCGAGCTCGGCCGGGTTCATCAGGCCGGTGACGTCGATCCACCCCGTCACCTTGCCGCTGGCCGGATCGATGCGGGCGATGAAGTTGGTCAGCCAGATGTTGGCCAGGATCTCGCCCTTTACCCACTCCAGCTCGTTGAGGTTCTTCACCGGCTGGCCGTCGGCGGTGACGGTGAGCCGGCGGACCTCCTTCAGCGTCACCGGATCGAGGAACCGCAGCTGCGGGGTGCCGTCGCTCATGATCAGCTGGCGTCCGTTCTGGGTCAGCGCCCAGCCCTCACCCGTATAAGAGAACCGCCGCAGCTCCTTGAACGTCGCCAGGTCGTCGACAAAGCCGACGTGGCTCTGCCAGGTCAGCTGGATCAGATGGTCCTTCCAGGCGACGATGCCCTCGCCGAAGAACTGCCGGCCAAGATCGTGGCTCTGCAAAACCCGGCCGGTGGCCAGGTCGACCTTGCGCACCGACGACTGCCCGTTGAGCCCGGTGCTCTCGTAGAGATAGCCGCCCTGGTAGAACAGGCCCTCGGTGAAGGCGTTGCGGTCGTGTGGATAGGTGTGCACGACGCTGACGCCCCACACCGGGACGGCCGCGAGCGCCGCCGACGCATACGCGACAACGGCCAGCGCCGCGAGGAGCCGCAACAAAGGCTGCTTCATCGGCAACGCCGCTCCGCCAACCACGCCGACCAAGCGGCACGCCCGGCCCTATAGCCGATCGACCTCGATCTCGGCCACCACCAGGCCCTTGGGCCCCTCGGCGAAGCGCACCATCACATCGGCGCCGGGCTGCAGGTCTTCCAGCCCGCTGCGGCGCAGGGTCTCGATGTGGACGAAGATGTCGCCGGGCTCGCCGTCGCGCACCACGAAGCCGTAGCCCTTGGTGCGGTTGAACCACTTGACCTTGGCCCGTTCGAGCGGGCCGCGCGGCGCCGGCGGCCGGCGCGGCGCGCGCACGCTCTCGAACCGGCCGCCGCCGCCGCCGCCAGCATCGCGCCGCGGGCCCTCATGGCCGCCGCGGTCGCGCCGAAAGCCGCCGGCGCCCCCGCCGTGGCTGTCGCCGTCGAACGGACGCCTCGGACGCTCCATCATCGGCGACGCCGAGGTCTCATCCAGGTCGACGATGTCGGAGACCTGCCAGCCCTTGGGCCGCTTGACCACGTCGCAGACGATGACCGAGCCTTCCAGCGCGTTCTCACGTCCCATGTTACGTAGGGAGGTGACGTGCAGCAGCACGTCCCTCGATCCCGTCTGGCTGGGATCGTCTGGCACGACGAATCCGTAGCCTTTGCCGGCGTCAAACCATTTTACGCGACCACTGATGCGAACTGGGTCGTCGTACGGCTGCGCCTCCCCAAAAATTGTCTCAGACATCCGCCCCTCAACTGCGTCCCGCGCAGAAGATCAGACCACGCGAGGAGGCCACTATAACATTGTTCTCGCGAGAAGAGAGCCGTCAATATTTGCGGCCGAAACATGGCGCTCTCGCGGATTCTGGACGCGCGAGCGGTCAAGCGACGCACGCTCAGGTGAAGATCGAGCTGTCGGGCGGAGCTCCAAGTCGTACGGCGAGTGCGGGCCAGGTGTTGCGACCGGCGCAGCCTCTGGTGACTTGGCTCACTGTGGAAAGCCGACCGCCAGCAAGCTCGGCGGCGGCTCGGCGCGAGACGATGGCGATGAGGTCTTGCGCTGGTAGGCCCTAGGGGAGTCGAACCCCTCTTCCCAGATTGAAAATCTGATGTCCTAACCGATAGACGAAGGGCCCGGCGGGGAAGAGCGGCGGATATAACGGCGCCGGCGGGGCCGCGCAAGCGGCCGCTCAGCGGGTAGTATGCGCCCGATGGACGCCCTGACCGCCTTCGGCCTGTTCGCCGTCTCCGCGATGCTGATCTGCTACGCGATGGAGGCCCGCTCGCCCTGGTGGACCTTGGCCTTCGCGGGCTCGTGCGCGCTTGGCAGCGCCTACGGGTTCGCGCAGGGCGCCTGGCCGTTCGGCCTGGTCGAGGCGGTCTGGGCCGCGGTGGCCCTGCGAAAATGGTGGGCGCTCAGGCGTTCGGCCTGAGGGCCGCGCCCGGGCCCGATCAGCTCATGCGCGGATCGGCGAGGTCCTCGATCTCGAGCTCGACCGTGTTGCGGCCGTTCCAGTCGTCCGCCTTCAGCTTGCCGACCGCGTGCAGCGAGCCGCCGCCGGCCAGCAGGCGCTGGCCGATCGGCGTGTCAGCGCTGCGCCAGGCGATGGCGCGGATGCTGGCGCCGCCGGCGCCGACCAGGGTGCAGCGCAGATGACCGCCGCGCATCGGCGTCACCCGCTCGACCCGCACATCGGCGACGGCGAACACCGGCTCGGGATTGCCCGGGCCGAACGGCGCCATGGCCTGGAACGCATCGAGCAGCGGCCGAGCGGCGGCGCCTGGCGTCACCAGGGCGTCGATCTCCAGCGCGTCGTCCGCCTCCGCCTCGGCCATCTCGCCGGCGAGCCGCTCGCACAGGAAGGCGCGGAACTCAGGGATCGCGCTGGGCCGCAGCGTGACGCCGGCGGCCATCGCGTGCCCGCCGCCGGCCAACAGCAGCCCCTCGTCGAACGCCGCCTGTATGGCGCGGCCAAGGTTGACGCCGGGCTGCGAGCGGCCGGAGCCCTTGCCGATATCGCTGGCGCGGTCGAGGCCCACCACCACGACCGGCCGTCGATAGCGCTCGCGCAGCCGGCTGGCGACGATGCCGATCACCCCAGGGTGCCAGCCCTCCTCGGCGACGACGATGGCCGGCGCGGCCGGGTCGAAGTTGGCGCCGGCCTCGATGTTGGCGATGGCGGCTTCGAGGATCTGGGTCTCGACCGTCTTGCGCTCGGCGTTGAGCGCGTCGAGCTCCTGCGCCAGCGACAGCGCCTCGGCCGGATCGTCGGTCGACAGCAGCCGCGCGCCGAGGTCCGCCCGGCCGATGCGGCCGCCGGCGTTGATGCGCGGGCCGAGCACGAAGCCGGCATGGAACACGCTGGCCGGACCCTTGGCGCCGGCGACGTCCAGCAGCGCCTTCAGCCCGGGATTGGCCCAGTTCGACATCACCTTCAGCCCCTGAGCGGCGAGAGCGCGGTTGAATCCGACCAGCTGAGTCACGTCGCAGATGGCGCCCAGCGCGGCGAGATCGAGCCATTGGCGCAGGTCCGGCTCCGGCCGCTCGGCGAACCAGCCGCGCCGGCGCGCCTCCCGGCTCAGCGCCGCCAGCAGCACGAAGGTGACGCCCGCCGCGGCCAGTACGCCCTGGTCGGAACCGCATCCCTTCTGGTTGGGATTGACCAGCGCGCGCGCCGCCGGTGGGACTTCGCGCATCATGTGGTGATCGATCACCACCACCTCGAGGCCGACTTCGCCGGCCGCAATCAGCGCATCGTAGGCCGCCGCGCCACAGTCGACCGTGATCACCAGCTCGTAGCCGGCTTCGCGCAGATGGCGGAAGGCTGCGGGACTGGGGCCGTAGCCCTCGGTCAGGCGGTCGGGCACATAGATCGGCAGTTCACGGCCCATCGCACGCCACCAGCGGACCAACTGGGCGGCGCTGGATGCTCCGTCCACGTCGTAATCGGCGAACACGATGACCTTGCGCTCATGCTCGAAGGCGTCGATCAGCACCCGCGCGGCTTCGTCCATGCCCATGAAGCTGGACGGATCGGGGAACAGCGCCTTCAGCGTCGGTCGCAGATAGTTTTCGGCGGTCAGCGCCGTGATGCCCCGCGAGGCAAGCGCCCGCGCTAGCGGCTCGGCTATGCCCATGCGCGAAGCGATCTCGCGGACGGTCAGCTCCGCCGCCGGCCGCGCCCGCCACCGCCGACCCCCGATCGAGCGCTCGACGCCGAGGAAGGCGGTGGGCGCATCGTGCGAGAGGTCCACGGCGAAGGCCATGCTCAGATCGGCCGCTGCATGCGCACTTCGCGCACGGTGTGGGTGGCGGAGTTCATCACCAGGCTGTGGGTGCGCACCTGTCCGCCGGAGATCTTCACGCCGTCGAGCAGAGCGCCCTTGGTCACGCCGGTCGCCGCGAAGATCGCGTCGGCGCGGACCAGCTCGTGCAGGTCGTACTTCTTGTCGAGGTCCTTGATGCCGAGCCGATCGGCCCGGGCCCGCTCGTCGGCGTTGCGGAACACCAGCCGGCCCTGGAACTGGCCGCCGACGCATTTCAGCGCCGCGCAAGCCAGCACGCCCTCCGGCGCGCCGCCCTGGCCGACGTAGAGATCGATGCCGGTGTCGGAATCGGCGGTGTTCATCACCCCGGCGACGTCGCCGTCGGTGATCAGGTGCACCCGGGTCCCGGCCTCGCGCAGGGAGGCGATGATCTCGGCGTGGCGCGGCCGGTCGAGCACGCAGACGGTGATCTGCGACGTCTCGACGCCCCTGAACTTCGCCATGGCCCTGGCGTTGTCGCCGGCGCTCTGGTCGAGGTCGATGATCCCGGCCGGATAGCCGGGGCCGCAGGCGATCTTGTCCATGTAGGTGTCTGGCGCGTTGAGCATGGTGCCGGCCGGCGCCCAGGCCATCACCGCCAGCGCGTTGGCCATGGCCTTGGCGGTGAGCGTCGTGCCCTCGAGCGGGTCGAGCGCGATGTCGATGCGCGGACCGGTCCCCTTGCCGACTTTCTCGCCGATGTAGAGCATCGGCGCCTCGTCGCGCTCGCCCTCGCCGATCACGATCAGGCCGTCGATCGCCAGCTCGTTGAGCGCGGTGCGCATGGCGTCGACCGCGGCCTGGTCGGCCGCCTTCTCGTCGCCGCGGCCGGCCAGCTCCCAGGCGGCGATGGCGGCCGCCTCGGTGACGCGGACCGCGTCCATGACGAGACTGCGGTCCAGCAAGTTTGAACTCATCGAGCGGGCTCCGGCCGTTGGTCGATCATTGTCGGGGGATTCTCAGATACGGGCGATGCGGATCATTCTGGGCGGCTCGATCATCACTGCCAGACCCTGCATGCGGCGCACCGCTTCGAGGATCACCTCCTCTGGCGCGGCGTGGGTGGTGAGCACGATCGGCACGACGCCGGCGTCCTCCACCGGCTTTTGCAGGAAGCTGTCGATGGACACCTTGGCTTCCGCCAAAGTCTCGGAGACGGCGGCGATGACGCCCGGCTCGTCGCGCACCATCAGGCGGATGTAGGCGCGGCCGAGCTGGCTCTTGGCGTTCACTGGAGCGAATGGCTTCAGCCTCCCCGCCGGCAGCTGGAACACCGGTCGGCTCGCCCCGGTCATCACGTCGGCGATGTCAGCCGCTACCGCCGCCGCCGTTGGCCCGGCGCCGGCGCCCGGGCCCTGGATGAAGATCCGGCCGATCGTACGTCCCTGGATGAAAAGGGCATTGAGCGCGCCGCCGGCCTGCGCCAGCGGATGGGCGAGCGGGGCCAGCGCCGGATGGACGGTGACCTGCACGCCCTCGGCCGACTTCACCGCGCTCGCCACCAGCTTGATGCGGTAGCCGAGGTCCTTGGCCAGGCGGATGTCGATCGGCTCGATCGCCGCGATCCCTTCCACCTCGGCGGCGGCGTAGGTCGGCGCACAGCCGAACGCGAGCGCGGCCAGGATGGTGATCTTGTGGGCGGCGTCGAAGCCGCCGACATCCATGGTCGGATCGGCCTCGGCATAGCCCAGCCGCTGCGCCTCGGCCAGCACCTCGGCGAACGGCCGGCCGGTCGCCTCCATCTCGGTCAGGATGTAGTTGCAGGTGCCGTTCAGGATGCCGGCGACCGCTTCGACCTCGTCGCCGACCATCGCCTCGCGCAGCATCTTCACCGCCGGCGTGCCGCCCATCACCGCCGCCTCGAACAGCAGCGGCGCGCCGCTGGCCTCGGCCAGGGCGGCGAGCTCGGCGCCGTGTTCGGCGATCAGCGCTTTGTTGGCCGTGACCACGGGCTTGCCGGCCTTGAGCGCCGTCTCGACGGCGACCTTGGCCGGCCCGTCCGAGCCGCCGATCAGCTCGACGAAAATGTCGTTGTCCGGCGAGGCCGCCAGCGCCACCGGATCGTCAAACCAGGGCAAGTTGGAGATGTCGTAGGGCCGCGGTCGGCTGCGCGAGCGCGCCGAAACGCCAGTGACGACCACCTCGCGCCCAACCGGCGAGAAGCCGGGCCGCTCGGCGATCAGGTTGAGCAGGCCTGCGCCGACCGTGCCAAGGCCGGCGACGCCTATCCGCCAGGGGTCGTTCTTGGTCATGGATGCACGACTTAGTTGGCTCCGAGGGGGCGCGCCACCGCCTTTAGCGCCAATCCAGCGGGCCCGGCGGCGGCATCACCGGATGACGGCTCGCCTCGATGGGCTCGTCAGGACGGGTCCAGAAGAAGCCGGAGTGGCTGTTGTTCTTGCGGCGAATGCGGACCGTGGCGGGATCGAGGCCCGCCATCAGCCGCGCGTTGACGCCGTAGATCACCGGCGGGTCTTCCCTGGCCGCAACCATGTGGGTGACGCAGCCGCAGGTCCGGCAGCGATGGAACGCAATGTCCCCGTCGAGCCACGTGTAGGCTTCCGTGACATCCAGCGACGGCGTCATCAGCAGCTTCGCCTGATCCGGTCCGTCGAAGTAGGTCCAGAGTGCGCCATAGCGACGGCAGAGCGTGCAGTTGCAGTCCAGCACCCACTCCGGCGGCTCGGCGATCTCGAAGCGGACGGCTTCGCAGTGACAGGCCGCGCGGATCATTTCGGCGCCTCCTCCGCTTCACGGGCGGCGCTGAGGTGCTGGCCCGCCTGCTCGAGGAACTTCTTCACGTTGCGCGCCGCCTGGCGGATGCGGTGCTCGTTCTCCACCAGGCCGATGCGCACATAGCCTTCGCCGTGCTCCCCGAAAGCAACGCCGGGCGAGACCGCGACGCCGGCCTTCTCGATCAGCAGCTTGGAGAACATCATCGAGCCGGCGTCCTTGAACTGGGGCGGCAGCGGGGCCCAGGCGAACATCGAGGCCGGCGGCGAGGGAATCTCCCAGCCGGCGCGGGCCATGGCGGTGACCAGCACGTCGCGGCGCGACTTGTAGGTGGCGCGGATCACGTCGACGCAGTCCTGGGGGCCATTGAGAGCGGCGACAGCCGCCACCTGGATCGGCGTGAAGGCGCCGTAGTCGAGATAGGACTTCACCCGCGCCAGCGCCGCGCACATCCGCTCGTTGCCCACCACCATGCCGACCCGCCAGCCGGCCATCGCGTAGGTCTTCGAGAGCGAATTGACCTCGACGGCGATGTCCCTGGCGCCTTCGACCTGCAGGATCGACGGCGGCGGGTTGTTGTCGAAGTAGATCTCCGAATAGGCGATGTCGGAGAGCACCAGCATGTCGTGCTTCTTCGCCAGCGCCACGGCGTCCTTGTAGAATTCGAGGTCGACCCACTGGGCGGTGGGGTTCGACGGGTAGCTGAGCACCATCAGCTTCGGCGGCGGCGAGCTGTCGCGCACCGCGCGGCCGATGCCGGAGAGGTATTCTTCCGGCGACAGCGCCGGCACACGGTGGATCACGCCGCCGGCGATGATGAAGCCGTAGGCGTGGATCGGGTAGGCGGGGTCGGGGCAGATGATCACGTCGCCCGGCCCGGTGACGGCCTGGGCCAGGTTGGCGAAGCCCTCCTTCGAACCCAGCGTCGCGATCACCTCGCGGTCGGGGTCGAGCTTCACGTCGAAGCGGCGGGCGTAGTAGCCGGCCATGGCCCGGCGCAGGCCGGGAATGCCCTTCGAGGCGGAATAGCGGCCGCTCTTGGGGTCGCGCGCGGTCTCGATCAGCTTCTGCACGATGTGCTTGGGGGTCGGCATGTCGGGGTTGCCCATGCCGAAGTCGATGATGTCGACGCCCTCGCCGCGGAGGCGGGCCTTCAGGCGGTTCACCTCCTCGAACACGTAAGGGGGCAGGCGTCGGATGCGGGGAAAGTCGGGGGTCATGATGCCGGGTCTGGCGCTCAGCGGCGCGGCGGGGGCATGGATAGACCTCGTCGCCGGGGTCCGCCAAGCCGGTTTAGGATGTGTGCGGGAAGTAGTTCGGGGAGATGCGCCCCCGCCGGCTTCAGTGCGCCCGCGGGGGCGGGGTAGCTCGACGGAGCATCTCGCGGACGAAGGCGTCGGTGTCGGCATCGGCCGGCTTGGTCATCGGCGCCGGCGGCGCCGCCTCGGCCCGGGCGCGGTCGGCGAAGCCCTGGGTGTCGCTCAGCGTCCAGGGTTCGGCCGCGGCCTCGGCGGCGGTCGCCTCGCCGACATGCTTGGTGTCGGCGATCGCGACCTGCCAGGCCCGGAACGGCCGCACGTCGGTGGGCGCCGATGGAATGGAGGCGAAGGTCGGGCGCGCGGTCGCCTTCTCGGCCTGGCCGATGGCGGCGGGGACGGAGGAAGCGGACGGCTGCGCGTTGGGCTCGGCCATGGTCCGGCCGGCGACAAGGCCCGCCAGGACCGCTGCCGCGGCGGCGAGGTTTGAATATTTGGCCCGGCAACCATTCATATCGCCGGCTCTTATGCCATCATGGGGGCGGACGGAAGGCGCGCTGGACGCGCCGTCGACCAGAGCTGCAGCCGGGTCGAGGAGATTTGGATGACAGATTCGAGCACCGTCAGACGCCCGCGCAAGCGCGCGGCGAAATCGGCGACCGCCGCCGCCAAGGCCAAGCCGGCGCCGCGCGTCGAAACCGCCGCCGCACCCGAGCCGCCCCCCGCCCCGCAGGCTGCCGCAGCCGCAGCCGCCACGCTGGAGTTCCTGTCCCCGACGCAGCGGGACTCGCTGGAGAAGCTGTCGCTGAACCTCACCCGCGCCGCCATGACCGCCCAGGGCGCGATCGCCGAGGCGGCGCTGCGCCAGGCCGACCGGCCGGCCGCGCTGACGCCCGACCCGTTCCACGTCGCCTCGTCCCTGTCCGAGGTGATGGGCCGCCTCGCCGCGCAGCCCGATCGGCTGATGCGCGCCCAGGCCGACCTGTTCACCCGCTACATGGACCTCTGGAAGGTGGCCGCGCAGCGCGCCGGCGGCGAAGCGCCCGGCGAGGTGGCCCGGCCGGAGCGCGGCGACAAGCGCTTCCTCGACCCCGAGTGGACCTCGAATCCGGTGTTCGACGTGATCAAGCAGTCGTACCTGATCACCTCGGAATGGCTGAACGAACTGGTGGGCGGGGTTGAGGGCGTCGAGCCGATCACCAAGCGCCGCGTCGAGTTCTTCACCAAGATGCTCACCGACGCGATCTCGCCGTCGAACTTCCTGATGTCCAACCCGGCGGCGCTGCGCGAGGCGATGCAGAGCAACGGCGAGAGCATCGTCAAGGGGATGGAGAACTTCGCCGCCGACCTCTCGCGC
Organism: Caulobacteraceae bacterium; assembly: GCA_035604515.1. GTDB lineage: Bacteria > Pseudomonadota > Alphaproteobacteria > Caulobacterales > Caulobacteraceae > Acaudatibacter. The sequence continues at coordinate 10,700 of DATNIH010000223.1, forward strand.
GGCGGCGGCCAGCTGTCGATCAGCCAGACCGATTTCTCGCAGTTCAAGGTCGGCGAGAACGTCGCCACGGCCCCCGGCAAGGTGATCTACCAGAACGAGCTGATCCAGATCCTGCAGTTCACGCCGACGACCGAGACGGTGTGCGAGGTTCCTCTGCTGATCTTCCCGCCCTGGATCAACAAGTACTACATCCTGGATCTGCGGCCGGAGAACTCGATGATCCGTTGGCTGACGAGCCAGGGGATCACCGTGTTCGTCACCTCCTGGGTCAACCCGGACGCCACGCTCGCGACCCGCACCTTCGAGGATTACCTCAAGGAGGGCATCTACGCCGCGACCGATGCGGTAATGCAGCAGGCTGGCGTGAGCCAGGTCAACACGGTCGGCTACTGCATCGGCGGCACCCTGCTCTCCTGCGCCCTGGCGCACATGGCGGCGCGCGGCGATACGCGGATCGCCTCGTCCACCTTCTTCGCCGCGCAGCAGGACTTCTCCGAGGCCGGCGATCTCCTGCTGTTCACCAACGAAGACTGGTTGCGCGAGCTGGAGACCAAGATGGACGCCGGCGGCGGCGTGCTCTCCGGCCAGACCATGGCCGACACCTTCAACGCCCTGCGCTCGAACGATCTGATCTGGAGCTTCTTCGTCAACAACTACCTGATGGGCAAGGAGCCGCGGCCGTTCGATCTCTTGTTCTGGAACGCCGACCAGACGCGGATGCCCAAGGCGCTGCACCTCGCCTACCTGCGCAAGTTCTACGGCGAGAACGCGCTGGCCAAGGGCGAGCTGGTGCTCGACAACGTGCGGCTCGACCTCGGCAAGGTGCAGACGCCGATCTACGTGCAGTCGTCGAAGGAAGACCACATCGCCCCCTACCGCTCGGTCTACAAGGGCGCGCGGCTGTTCGGCGGCCCGGTCAACTTCATGATGGCGGGCTCGGGCCACATCGCCGGGGTGATCAACCACCCGGATGCGAAGAAGTACCAGCACTGGACCAATCCCGAGCTGCCGCCGTCCGTCGAGGAATGGATGGCCGGCGCGGTCGAACATCCCGGCTCCTGGTGGCCGGAGTGGATGACGTGGCTGAAGGCGCGTTCAGGCGGCCAGATCCCCGCACGCGACCCCACCAAGGGCCCGCTGAAGCCGCTCGAGGACGCGCCGGGCAGCTACGTGAAGGTGAAGTCTTAGGTTCCTTCCCTGCCCTGCTCTCTGATCGGTCATGGCCGGGCGTTAGTCCCGGCCACCCAAGAACACGGCTTTGCGCATTGGCCGTGCCTGGCACGGCGACACCGCGGTCCGCGCGCATGGGTCGCCGGGACTGGCGCCCGGCGACGACCGGATATTGGGTTGGTCGGCCGGCCCTTGGGTGATGCGGGCTAAACCCGCAGGCTCAAAGCCTCTTCGCTCGCTGCCTCCTCCGCCAGCGCCGCCTCCAGCGCTGCGAACAGTTTGGCGACATCGATAGGCTTGGCGACGTGGCCGTCCATGCCGGCGCGGCGGTATTCGTCGACCTGATGCGCCATGGCGTTGGCGGTGAGGCCGAGGATCGGGGTGCGGGGGCGGCCGGTGGTGGCCTCCTCGGCGCGGATCTCGCGGGTGGCGGTCAGGCCATCCATCTCCGGCATCTGGATATCCATCAGGATCACGTCGTAGGCGCCCATGCGCCAGGCCTCTACCGCCAGCAGGCCGTTGCCGACCATATCGGGGTGCAGGCCGATCTGGTTCAGCAGGGTCTTGAGCACCAGGCGGTTCACGTGGTTGTCCTCGGCCGCCAGGATCCGGATGCGGCTGGGTTCGGGCTCGACCGCCGGCAGCAGCGCCATGGTCTGCCGAGGCGGCGGCGCGGGCCGCGCCTCGCCCACCCGTTCCAGCCGCAGCTGAACGATGAACGTCGAGCCCTGGCCCAGCGCGCTGTCCAGCGTGAGCGAACCGCCCATCAGCTCGGCCAGCTCGCGGCTGATCGCCAGGCCAAGGCCGGTGCCGCCGTAGCGGCGGGTGGTCGAGGCGTCGGCCTGGACGAACTTGGCGAACAGATGCTCGGCCACCTCCGGCGCGATGCCGATGCCGGTGTCGGCGACCGCGATGCGCAGGGTCCCGCCGTCGCGGGAGGCGCGCACAGTGATCGAGCCCGACGCGGTGAACTTCAGCGCGTTGGAGACCAGGTTGGAGATGATCTGCCGCACGCGCGTCGGATCGCCCCGGTAGACACCCCCGGCGTCGCCCAGCTCGACGCTGAGTTCGAGGCCCCGTTGCGCCGCCACCGGCAGGAAGGAAGCGTTGACGCCGCTGAGGGTCTCGCCAAGGTCGAACTCCACGGCCTCGACCTCCAGCTTGCGCGCCTCGATCTTGGAGATATCGAGCACGTCGTTGAGGATCTTCAGCAGCGCCTCGCTCGACTCGCGGATCACATCGAGGCGGTCGCGCTGCTCGTCCGCCAACGCGCCGGCGTTCATGGCTTGAGCCATGCCGAGCACGCCGTTCAGCGGCGTGCGGATCTCGTGGCTCATCTGCGCCAGGAACTCGCTCTTGGCGTTGTTGGCGGCTTCGGCCGCGGCGCGGGCGCGGTCCTCGCCGGCCAACACCTGGGCGAACAGCCGCCAGGCCATCGCCGCGGCGGTGACGTTGAGCATCGCGCCGAACGCCAGCTGCGAGGCCGTCAAGGCGCCGGCGCCGTGGCCAAGCGCCACCCCCGGCAGGAAGGCGAAGCAGACAATCTGCGGGATCAGACCGGCCAGGAACAGCTCGCGCGACGACGCCGTGGTGGTCACCGCGTTGACGATCGCGCCCGTGATCAGCAGCGCGCCGGCAAGCGCGCCGCCGGGGCCGCCGCGGATCATCGCCGCGACGCCGAAGGAGCTGAACAGCAGATTCGATAGCGCCACCGCGGCGACCAGCTGGACGTAGCCCCAGCGCGAGTCCAGTTTCCGGTCCAGCTGGCTGGACCGGAACATCCAGGCCTCGACCAGCTGGCTGGCGATGTAGAGGCCGCACCAGCCGACGGCGAAGCCGACGCCGGTGAACGAGTTGAAGACGGCGCCAACCAAAACGGCCAGGGCGATCTTCAAGCCGATCTGCCGCGTTCGGTTGGCGACAGCGCCGATCACCTGCGCTTTTTGGAACTCTTGCATGTGCGGCGATGCGTAGCACCGCCATGGCAAACCGATCGTTAGGAAGTCCGGGTTTCCACCGACTTTTCTCGGCGATTCGTTACCGCGCCGATCACCATGACGAGACGATCTGCGACGGCGCCCGCCGGCACGTCGATCAGCTCGTAGCCGAGACGGCGGTAGACGTCGGCGTGGACCGCCTCGAAGCGCAACGTGTCTTCGAAACTGATCCGCCGCGCCTCGGTGGGCGTGATGAAGCCGAGGTTGCGGATGAAGAACACCTGCCGCTGGTAGATCGCGTCGCGTTCAATGCGTTCCATCTCGGCGACGAGGGCGTCGGGCGGATCACGGCCGGCGTACTCGCAGAGCGCCCAGGTGCAGATCGGCGAACGATCGAAGAAGATGAGGTCGTCCGCCCACGCGTCCGCGTGACGCTGACGCCGGATCTGGAGCGAGGCGATGTCGTCGATGAACGAAGGCTTGTTCCAGTGTTCCGCGACGCCTTGCGCGGTGACCAGGGCGATGACGTCGGTGGCGGCTTCCTCGACGACAGCGTGGCCGGCGCGTTCGAGGGCGCGGATGAGCACGGTTTTGCCGGCGCCCGGGGCGCCGGTGAGAATGTAGCGTTGCATGGGAGGCTCCGGCCGGGCGGACGGCGCAACGGCGCGGTCGGCTCGGCGACGGCGCTTCTTACGCCGGGATGAATTTCAGCGCCACGCCATTGTTGCAGTAGCGCAGGCCGGTGGGCCGTGGGCCGTCGTTGAAGACGTGGCCCTGGTGGCCGAGGCACTGGGCGCAGTGATACTCGGTGCGCTCCTCGACGATCTGGAAGTCGGACTGCTTGCCGAGCGCGCCCGGCGTCTCGGTGTAGAAGCTGGGCCAGCCGGTGCCGCTGTCGAACTTCCACTCGGACTTGAACAGCGGCAGGCCGCAGCCCAGGCAGACGAACGTCCCGTGGCGGTGTTCGTTGTTGAGCGGGCTGCTGAACGCCAGCTCGGTGCCTTGCTGGCGCAGCACCTGGAACGACGGCGGCGGCAGGCGCTTTTGCCAGTCTGCCTCGGTCAGCTTGCGCCAGGGCGAGGCGGCGTAGCGATCCGTACCGGCCTTGGCGGTCGAGGCCGCGGGCGCGGCGCTGCAGGCGGTCAGCGCGGCGGCGGAGAGCAGCAGGGACCTGCGGTCGATCGGCATCGCGAGTGGCTTCATGGCATCCAATACGTGGCCGCTGCGCGATACGTTACAACCGACGCCGGCGGATTACAGCGGCTCGCGTCGCCAGCGATAAAGCACGTCCGGCATCTTCTCCTCGTTGTCCGCCCCGTCGGTCTCGGTGACGGCGACGAAGCCGTGTCGCTCATAGAAGGCGCGGGCGCGCAGGTTCCGCTGGAAGGTCCAGAGACTGAGCTCGGCGTAGGCCTGCTTGGCCTGCTCCAGCAGCTGCAGGCCGATCCCCGTGCTCTGCGCCTCCGGACGGACGAACAGGTGCTCGATGAAGTCGGCGCGGAAGGCGATGTAGCCGACCGGTCCCTTCGCGTCCTCGGCGAGCCAGACCTCGTTGGTCGCGAACAGCCGCTCGCAGAACCACCAGGCGTCCTCCGCCGGCGTGTGCAGCGTCGGCAGGAACGGCAGCGACACCTGCACTGTGCGCCGATGCAGCCGCGCGAGCGCCGTCATGTCGTCCAGCGTCGCGCGCCGCAGCTTCAAAGCCCGGCGGTCTCCGCCAAGCCCAGCGCGAGGTTGAGGTTCTGCACCGCCGCGCCCGAGGCGCCCTTGCCGAGGTTGTCGAGCAGCGCCACCAGCCGCGCCTGGCCGGTCTTCTCGTCGCCGAACGCATAGAGGCGCATGCGGTTGGAACCGTTCAGGCCCTGAGGATCCAGCGTGGCGACGCCCGCGCACTCGGCGGCGCTCGCCACCTCGACGAACGGCTCGTCGGCATAGGCCGCGGCCAGACAATCGCGGACCTGCGCCAGGCTCGGCGCGCCCGGCATTGCCTCCAGCGGCAGCGGAACCTCGACCAGCATCCCCTTCAGGTAGCGGCCGACGGCGGGGCTGAACACCGGCCGGTGTTTCAGGCCCGCGTAGAGCTGCATTTCGGGGAGGTGCTTGTGCCGCATCGTCATGCCGTAGATGCGGTAGGGCGCATCGGTGTGATTGTCGGCGCCCGCGTCCTCGAACTCGGCGATCATCGCCTTGCCGCCGCCGGAGTAGCCGGAGACGCCGTGCACGGTCAGCGGCCAGTCGGCGGGGATCAAGCCGGCCTCCACCAGCGGCCGCGCCAGGGCGATGAAGCCGGTCGGCCAGCAGCCAGGGTTGGAGATGCGGTGCGAGGCGGCGAGCGCGGCGCGCTGGCCCGCCGCCATCTCCGGGAAGCCGTAGTCCCAGCCGGGCGAGACCCGGTGGGCGGTGGAGGCGTCGATCACCTTGACGCTGTTGCTCTCGACCAGGCCGACGGCCTCGCGCGCCGCTTCGTCCGGCAGGCACAGGATCACCGCGTCGGCGCTGTTGAGCAACTCACGACGGGCCTCGACATCCTTGCGGCGCGCCGGGTCGATCGAGACCAGTCGCAGGTCGCGCCGGCCCGCCAGCCGCTCGCGGATCTCCAGGCCGGTGGTCCCGGCCTCGCCATCGATGAACACCTTGGGCGCCATGGTCGCCTCCAGAGTACAGCCAAAACGAAAGGGGCGCTTCGGTTGATGCCGAAGCGCCCCTTGAAACGGGCCGGTATGCCGGCGCGCGTCAGCGCTTCGAGAACTGGAAGCTGCGTCGGGCCTTGGCGCGGCCGTACTTCTTGCGCTCGACCACGCGGCTATCGCGGGTGAGGAAGCCGTGCGGCTTCAGCGCCACGCGCAGGCCCGGTTCATACTCGGTGAGCGCCTTGGCGATGCCGTGGCGCACGGCGCCGGCCTGGCCGGAGAGGCCCGAGCCGACCACGGTGACGTCGACGTCGAACTCGCCGAGACGGCCGGCCACTTCCAGGGGCTGGGCGATCATCATCCGCAGCACCGGGCGGGCGAAGTAGACCTCCTGGTCGCGGCCGTTGATGGTGATCTTGCCCTTGCCGGGCTTGATCCAGACGCGGGCGACGGCGTTCTTGCGCTTGCCGGTGGCGTAGGAGCGGCCCTGCGCATCGCGGACCGGCTCGCGGCTGGCGGCGGACACGGCGCCCGGCGTCGCCAGGGCCTGCAGCGCATCCATGCCGTGGGCGGCGGGGGCGGCGTGGGTGTCGGGGGCGTGAGTTTCGGGGCCGTGGGTCTCGGACATGGCCTATTGGCTCCGGACGTTCTTGGGGTTGGCGTGCTTGAAGTCGATCACTTCCGGCTGCTGCGCTTCGTGCTTGTGCTCAGGTGAGGTGTAGATGTGCAGGTGGGTCAGCTGCTTGCGGGCCAAGGGGCTTTCCTTCGGCAGCATGCGCTCGACAGCCTTCTCCAGCACCCGCTCGGGGAACTTGCCGGCGAGCAGGGCGCCGGCGGTGCGGCTCTTGACCCCGCCTGGGTGGCCGGTGTGCCAGTAGTAGATCTTCTGGTCGAGCTTGCGGCCGGTGAACTTCACCTTGTCGGCGTTGATCACCACCACGTGGTCGCCGCAGTCCATGTTCGGGGTGTAGTCCGCCCGGTGTTTGCCGCGCAGGCGCATGGCGATGAACGTCGCCAGACGGCCAACGACGACATCCTCGGCGTCGACCAGGATCCATTTCTTCTCGATCTGGGAGGGCTTCAGCGAAGCCGTGGTCTTGGTGTGCATCGGTCGAACGCGCCTATCGGGGCCTGGAAAGCGAAGGGCGCGCTGGTAGCGGGGTGCGTGGCGAGTGTCAACCGATGTTTGGCGTGATCGCGGAATCGCGTGTGATTTCAACGCTTTTACTCGTACGGTATTATATTACCGTCCCGAAGAGGAGGGCGGAAGCGGAAGGAACTAAGGCCGCCTCACCCGCCACATCAGCGCGGTCGCCAGCGCCAGCAGGATCGCGGCGCCGGCCTGGTGGATCAGCGCCAGCGGCAGCGGGACGCGGGTCATCAGGGTGGCGACGCCGAGCAGCGCCTGAAACACCGCCATCACCCCCACCGCCAGCGCCAGCGCCCGGCTCTGGCCCATCAGCAGCTGCGAGTTCAGGCCTGAGCCGGCGATGCCGACGGCGGCGATCACCACGGCGTAGGCGACCAGGCGGTGATTGAACTGCACCGCGGCCTGGCTGTGCGCCAGCGTCGCCCAGATCCCGGCCTTGGCGTAGTCCGGCGGGATCAGGTAGCCGTTCATCAGCGGCCAGTCGTTGTCGATCAGGCCGGCCTGGTTGCCGGCCACCAGCGCGCCCAGCAGGCATTGAAAGAACACCAGGCCGAAGAACAGCATCGAGGCGGCGGGCCAGGCGCCGGTCCGCGCCGCCCGCGCCCGCGGCTGACCGCTCCAGGCCTCCATCGCCGTCCAGATCAGGGCGCAGAACAGGATCAGCGCCAGGCCGAGATGGGTCGCCAGCCGCTCCGGCGCGACCGCGATGCGGTGCTCGAGCCCGCTCTGCACCATCCACCAGCCGACCAGTCCCTGCAGGCCGCCGAGCGCCAGCAGCACCGCGCAGCGCCAGATCAGCCGCATCGGAATGCGCCGCAGCGCCAGCAGGATGAAGAACGGCAGCGCGAAGGCGAGGCCCGCCAGCCGGCCCAGCAGCCGGTGAAACCACTCCCACCAGAAGATCGACCTGAATTCCGCCAGCGTCATGCCGGCGTTCACCTGCCGGTACTGCGGCGTAGCCTGATAGAGGTGGAAATTCCGGGCCCAGTCGAGCGCCGAGAGCGGCGGCAGGATGCCCGAGACCGGCTTCCACTCGGTGATCGACAGGCCCGATCCGGTGAGCCGCGTCGCGCCGCCGACCACCACCATGGTGAATACGATCACGGTGACGCCGACCAGCCAAACGGCCACGGCCTGAGAGCGTCCGTCTTTCAGGAAGGAAGTCATCGGCCGGCTGGGGAACCACTCAACGGATAAGCTCGGCCTATACGCTCAACCATCGCCTCGCGGAATGGCCCCCCTGCGGCGTGATTGCGCCCTTCGCGTTTGGTCGGAGCGACAGGATTCGAACCTGCGACCCCTTGACCCCCAGTCAAGTGCGCTACCAGGCTGCGCTACGCTCCGATCCCCGCGAGGGAGTGGGCCTTATAGGGATGGGGCCACAACGCGGCAACGGGAAAGCCGATGGCCGCCGCTAGGCCGGGATCGGGCGGCCAAACCGCTCCGCCGAGCGCGCCCTGGCCTTCTGCGCCTCGATCTCGCGGTCGCGGGGGGAGGCGTTGGTCTCCAGCGAGGTGAGCAGGCGGCGCGCGGCCTGGAACACCTCCTCGATGCCCGCTTCGAACGCCGCTTCGTTGGACTTCGACGGCGCGTTGTAGCCGCTGAGCTTGCGCACGAACTGCAGCGAGGCGGCGCGGATCTCCGCATCCGTCGCCGGCGGGTCGAAGTTGAACAATGTCTTGATGTTACGGCACATGTCTCACCTCCTGCAGACAGACATAATAGCCTGCGATCGCTGGGGCGACGAGGGTCAGGGGGATTTGCTCGGCCGCCAGGCCGGCTCGTCGCGCACATAGGGGAGCCAGATCGACACCCGCGTCCCGGCGCCCGCGCCGGCGACGCACTCGAACTGGCCGTGCAGGGCGCGGGCGCGGGAGCGCATGTTCTGGATGCCCTTGCCGGCTGCGGGGCCTTCCGGATCGAACCCGCGACCGTTGTCCGCGACATAGGCGATCAGGCCGGGCCGGCCGCCGCAGGCCTCCTCGTGACAACCGATCTCGAGCGTGTCCGCGCCCGCATGGGTCAGGCTGTTGCCGACGGCCTCCTGGAAGATGCGCAGCACATGCAGCGCGTTGGTCGCGTCCAGCCACGGCAACGGCCGGCAGTCGGCGACCCGCCACAGGCACTTGAGGCCGGCCTCGCGCAGGTCGCCTTCCATGCGATGGCGCAGATTGGCGAGCAGGGCCACGAAATCGCCCTCCACCGGCTCGAGCGAGTCGATGGTGATCTTCAGGTCGGAGAGCGCCCGGCGCAGCGTGCGGATGGTGCTGGTCGGCTGGTGCTGCTGCTCGGCGATCCGCAGCGCGGTGACCAGGTTCGAGCCGATGCCGTCGTGGATCTCGCGCAGCAGGCGCTCGCGTTCGGACTCGATGGCGCTGGCGACCTCCAGTTCGCGCCGCTTCTCCTCGCTGACCGCCAGCTCCTGGCGGGCGCGGATCACCCGGCCTTCCAGGTCGGCGTTCAGCTGCCGCAGGGACAGGAAGGCGGCGGCGGAGCTTCGCCCGAACGAGGCGAGGTAGGCGATGCAAAGAATAAAGCCGTCGTAGGGCTGTAGGAAAAAGCCAAGACCGTTCCAGGCATGCACGTACCAGAGCCGGCCAAAATCATGGATCGCGCCGGCGATGAACAGGGCGAGGATCAGCGCCAGCATCAGGTGCTCGATGGAACGCGAGCGCCGCCAAACCGCGACGGTCAGCGCCATCGCCACGGCGACCAGCGCCATGGCGAGCAGATGCGCCGCGCCGTCGGCCAGGTGATTGCTGCCGGTCACCGCGTGCAGCCCGGCCAGCAGCAGGCCGGCGGCCGCGATGGTCGCCAGCACCCACCGGCGATGGCCGAACTCGACGAACTCGGAACAGAACAGCAGCGTGCCGCCGGCGCCCAGGAACAGAAGATAAGCCGGCAGCACCGATGACGTCAGCTCGCCGACGGGTGATCCGGAGAAGATGAAGTCATAGCTGCTCAGGAACCAGAGAAAGCTGCTGGCGCCGATGACCAGGAACTCGAACTTCCCGCGACCGAAGATCCAATAGAGCAACGCGCCATAGGCCAGCATGACCATGGCGAAGTTGACTTTGCGCGGGATGTCGATCCGCCACAGGTACATCCAGCGAAACTTGCCGGCCAAGATACTGTTCGGTCCGATGTCGAACGTGCCGGCGCCGAGGTCGTAGCGGCTGACGATGCAGACGGTGAGGTCGTTGACGCCGGCTCGCAGGCGCTCCTGCGGGATCGGGATCAAGATCGGCTCGTACCAGGCGACGATCTCGTCGGCCGGCGCCGCGAAGTTGCGGTAGATCTCCGCCCCGTTCAGGAAGACGCGAAGACGGTCGCGGTTGCCCTGGGTGTAGATTGCCAACGGTCCGCCGCCGAGCGCGGCGCGGTCGAAGCGCATGCGCGTCCAGAGCACCTTCGGCGCGCGTCCCTGATGGCGGAGCTGCTCGTAGGCCAAAGTCAGGCCAGCCCGGTCCGGCCGCCAGCCAGCGGCAGGGATCGAATACTGGTCAGCCAGCACGTAATCGGCGTCAGTGAAATGCAGGCTCGGGCCGAGCGCGGTGTGCGTTACGGTGTATCCGGCAAGCCCCGACGGCCCAGGCGCCGCGTTCGCGGCCACGTCCAAGGCGATCCACAGCCCCAGGACCAGGAAAAGCCTAGCGACGATCGAGAAAGCCCTGCGCCGAAGCTTCAAACACGGCCTCCGCGCGTGAGTTCACTTCGAGCTTTCGATAGATATTCTTGACGTGCGTGGCAATTGTGTTCGCCGTGATGTGCAAGATGTCGGCGCACTCGGCGTAGGAAACCCCGCGCGACAGCAGGTTCAACACCTCGAATTCGCGTTCCGACAGCGGTGACACTGGCAGATTCAGCGGTTGCGGGGGCTCGGGGCGGATCTGCGCCAGCAGTTGTCTGGCGATGATCGGGCTGATCGGCGAGCCGCCCCGCCTGATCTCGCGGATAGCCTCGACGCAGTGCTCGATGCGCTCGTCCTTGAGCAGATAGCCGCGCGCGCCCGCCCGGATGGTGTCCAGCACTTTGCTCTGGTCGGCGAAGAGGGTGATGACCAGGATGTCGGTGTCGCGCCCCTTGGCCGCCTCCTTGCGGATGAGATCGATGCCGCTGCCGTCGGGCAGCCCGAGGTCGCACAGCAACACGTCGTAGCCGCCGACCTCGATCAGGCCCTCGCCTTCGGCGAAGTTGCCGGCCGTTGCGCAGACCATGATGTCGTCGACCTTGGCGATGCCCGCCTCGAGGCGCTCGCGCATGTGCGGATCGTCTTCGACGATGGCGACCCGGATCATCACCGCCGCACACGGTGCTCGGTCGACGGTGCGGGGCGGTGCTCGATCATCATCGACGGCGCTCCCCGGTCAGCTTCGATGCGCGATCATACCGTGCGCCGCCCGGGCGCCCATCACCCGTTCATGTGATGGCGAAGCCGGTCCCGCCCGGATAGGTCAGCGGCCAGAGTTTGGCGAGTGACGGACAAGCGTTCGTAAGAAAACGGAGAATGCACGTTGACCAACTACAAGGCGAAAGCCCTCGCGGGCCTGATCTTCATCGGCCTGACGGTTCAGCCGGTGATGGCCATGGCCGCGCCGCAACTCACGCTCAAGTCGGAAGAGGCCGGCCATCAGCGGATCATGAAGACGGTCCGCGACATGGAAGACCTTGAACGCACCCTGCGGGCGGCGCCTGACGACTTCGGCGGCAACAAGGCCAAGGCGATCGAGGACCTGCACCAGGCGATCCACTCGCTGAAGAAGGCCGTCTACTACCGCCTCCACCTGGACGACGCCGCGATCGACCGCGCCCAGTAGCGGCGTCCAAACCCGCGCGGCCCCGGCCGCGCGGGTTTTTCCGCTCATAGCCAACCGCGCCACTTGAACCACAGCAGCGGCGCGATGGTGGAGAGCACGATCACGCCGATGCCGTACTGGTAGCCCCAGGCCCAGTGGTACTCCGGCATGTTGGCGAAGTTCATGCCGTACCAGCCCGCCACCAGGGTGGGGAAGATGCCGACCACCGAGGCGATGGTCAGCACCTTGAAGATGTCGTTCTGCTCGATGCTGATGAAGCCCAGCACGGCGTCCAGCAGGAACTGCACCTTGCCCAGCAGGTGCTCCTCGAACTGGTTGAGCGCTTCGATGTCGCCGCGCACCTGATCGAGGCGCTCGGCCGGCTCGCCGGCGAACCAGGGCTTGGCGTTGTCGGCGGTGAAATCGATTATCCGGTCGACGCCCAGCAGGCTCTCGCGGATGATCGAGATGCGCTCGCCGATGCGGCCGAGCAGCTGCAGCTTGTCGCGGATCGCCATCGTATGGCGCATGGCGCGGCGCGGATCGCTGCCCGTGGTGCGGAAGACGCGGTGCGAGACCTCGTCCAGCCGCGCCCGCGCCTCCTCCAGCAGGTCGGCCTGGCGGGCGACGAAAGCCTGCATCACCGCGGTGAAGGCGGCGGCGCTGGTGGCGGGCGCGTCCTTGCCGGTCCGCCGCGCCACGCTCTCGAACATGAACAGGGTGTCGTAGCGAATCGAGATCATCAGCCGCCGCGTCAGGATGACGCCGATCGGCGAGATGCGCGGATGGTCGGTCTCCGACTCCGCCACGACCGGCGCCGCCAGGCGCAGCACGCCGTCGTCGAACGACAGCCGCGACGACTGCTCGATGCCGCTCAGCTGGTCGCGGGTGGGCAGGCGAAAACCGAGCAGGTTCTCGACCAGCGAGACCTCGTCCTCGTCCGGCTCGACCAGATCGAGCCAGACCGCCTGCGGATGCGGCGCGGCCTCGCCGGCCGGGTGCGGTGGGTGGACGTGGAGCATGCGCCGCCGGCTATAGCACCGCGCCAGCGCGCCTCGACAGCCGTTCGAGCCATCCTTCCGCATCGGAACCGGATTGATCCATCGCCGCAGGCCGACTAATACGCTGTATTAATCGGAGGACGCCATGGACCTTGCCGAGGCTGCGCCCATCAGGGCGCCGGCCGGAACAGTCGATGATCTGTTGCAGACCGCCGAGCGGCTGTTCGCGCGGGACGGCGTCGAGAACGTCGCCCTGACCCAGATCGTCGCCCAGGCCGGCCAGCGGAACCGCTCGGCGCTGCACTATCACTTCGGGGCGCGCGCCGGCGTGCTGACCGCGGTGCTGAATCGCCGGCTGGTGGCGATCAACGCGCGGCGCGAGGCGATGATCGACGCCCTCCCGGCCGATCCCACGGCGGCCGAGGTGCTGCACGCGGAGATTACGCCGCTGGCCCAGGTGGCGCTCGAGGAGCCGTGGGGCGCGGACTATCTCAGCATCCTGGCCCAGGTTGTGTTCCACCCTCAGCTGCTCGGCGAGCGGGAGGTCGAGGATGCGCACCTGAGCGGACTGCGGCGCGGCCGCGCCTTGCTGGAACGGGCAGCGCCGCCCCTAAGCGCGGCGACGCTCGATCGGCGCGTGCGCTGGTTCAAGAACAGCGTCGTGTTCGCCCTCGCCCGCTGGATGCGCGATACGCCGCCGCGGCAGCGCACCGCCGCAAGACTCTCTGAGCTCGTCGACGAGCTCGTCGCCTATGGCGCCGCGGGCCTGACCGCGCGGGCCCAACCAACAAGCCGGGAGCAAGCCCCATGACCAGTGACCGCTTCGAAGGCGTGATCGGCAAGAGCTACGCCGAGTCCAAGCCCTGGTGGCCCCCGGCCAGGTTCAGGACCGGCGCTCCGAACGTGGTGATGGTGGTGCTGGACGACACCGGCTTCGCCCACCTCGGCTGCTACGGCTCGACCATCGAGACGCCGAACATCGACGCGCTGGCCGCCGGCGGGCTGCGCTACACCGGCTTCCACACCACGGCGCTGTGTTCGCCGACGCGGGCCTGCCTGCTGACCGGGCGCAACCACCACGCCGTCGGCATGCGGGCGATCTCCAACTTCGACACCGGTTTTCCCAACATGCGCGGCGCGATCCCCCGCTCGGCCGCGACGCTGGCCGAGATCCTGCGCGAGAACGGCTATGCCACCTTCGCCGCCGGCAAGTGGCACCTGGCGCCGATGTCCGAGTGCTCCGCCGCCGGGCCCTACACCAACTGGCCGCTGCAGAAGGGCTTCGACCGCTACTACGGCTTCCTGCAGGGCGAGACCGACCAGTTCTTCCCCGAGCTGACCCACGACAACCATTTCGTCGACGCGCCGGGCGGGCCGGACGACGGCTATCACCTATCCGAAGACATCGTCGACCGCTCCGCCGGCATGGTGCGCGACCTGACGTCGCTGGTGCCGGAGCGGCCGTTCTTCCTCTACCTGGCGTTCGGGGCGATGCACTCGCCGCACCAGGCGCCGCCAGCCTACCTGCAGAAGTACCGCGGCCGGTTCGACGCCGGCTGGGACGTGGCGCGGGAAGCGTGGTTCGCGCAGCAGAAGGCGATGGGGATCATCCCGCCGCAGACCAAGCTCGCCCCGCACAATCCAGGCGTGAAGCCCTGGTCCGAGCTCTCGGTGAACCAGCAGCGCTTCGCCGCGCGGCTGCAGGAAGCCTTCGCGGCGATGCTGGATCATACCGACGTCCAGATCGGCCGGCTGGTCAGCTTCCTGAAGTCGGTCGGCCAGTGGGACAACACCCTCTTCGTGCTGCTCTCCGACAACGGCGCCAGCCAGGAGGGCGGTCAGGCGGGCGTGCTCGACGAGATGAAGTGGTTCAACGGCATCCGCGAGAGCGCCGACGAGGCCGTGCTGCGCCTGGACGACATCGGCGGCCCCGACAGCCACTGCAACATCCCCTGGGGCTGGGCCCAGGCCGGCAACACGCCGCTGAAGTGGTACAAGCAGAACACTCACGGCGGCGGCGTGCGCGACCCGCTGATCATGCATTGGCCGACGGGGATCAAGGCGGCCGGCGAGACCCGCGACCAGTTCTGCCACGCCATCGACGTCGCTCCGACCATCCTGGAGCTCGCCGGCCTTGAGCCCCCCGAGGTCGTGGCTGGCGTGACGCAGATGCCCATGCACGGCGCAAGCCTGGCGCCGGCGATCGCGGACGACGGCGCGGCCTTGTCGCGGACCGTCCAGTACTTCGAGATGCTGGGCCACCGCGGCGTCTGGAAGGACGGCTGGAAGGCCGTGACCCGCCACACGCCGGGCCAGCCGTTCGAGTCCGACCGCTGGGAGCTCTATCACCTGGCCGAGGACTTCTCGGAGTTCGACGACCTCGCCGAGCGCGAGCCCGAGCGGCTGAAGGCGCTGATCGCGCTCTTCAACGAGGAGGCCGAGCGGCACGGCGTCTTCCCGCTCGACGACCGCAACGCCATGCAGCTCTTCCGCGCGTCGGGACGGCCGGGTCTGCCGACCTCGCGCACGCGTTTCGTCTATCACCCGCCGATCTCGCACCTGGTCTCCGACGCCTGCCCGCCGGGCGCGCGCGGCTGGACGATGACGGCGGAGGTCGTCCATCCGGAGGGCGCCGGTGACGGCGCCCTGATCGCCCGCGGCAGCCTGAACAGCGGGTTCGTGCTCTATGTGAAGGAGGGCCGGCTGACCTTCGACTACAACCACTTCCACACGCACACCCGCGTCGTCGCGGCCGAACCGCTGCCGGCAGGCGCGCACAAGCTGCAGGTCGCGGTCGAGCGCACGCCGGACGGCGCCGGCGACATCGAGGTGCAGATCGACGGCAAGGTCGTCGGCGTCGGCCACGCGCCCAAGCTGCTCTTCATGGTCTCGTCGACCGGCATGGACCTGGGCCGCAGCCTCTCTCCCGTGGCCCAGGACTACCAGGCCCCCTTCGTCTACCCGGGCCGCATCGAGCGCGTGGTGTTCGAAGTGCCGGACGCCAGGCCCCGCGGCGAAGTTCGGGCCGAAGTGCGGGCGGAGATGGTGCGGCAGTAGCTGTTCAACCGGCCCTACCCGCGGCTAGGGTGGCGCTGATGCAGCGAAAGGGCCGGCAGTTGACACGCATTGAACGCAGCGGCGGGCTCGTCCTGGCCGCGGCCCTGATCGGCCTGGCCGGCTGTCAGCCATCGTCCGGGGCAGGCTCGGCGGCGCCGGCCTCGAGCGCGCCGGCGGCTTCCAGCGCGGCGCCTGACCCGGCCGCGCCGGCGGCGACGGCGTCCAGCTTCCAGGTGGCCGTCACCCTGAGTCCGAACGCGGCGGCCAGCGTCGCGCAAAGCGGCGTCTCGGTGGACGTGATGGTCAACTTCTATGGCGACCCCACCGATCCGAAACTGGAAGGCCAATACCAGGGCCAGTTTCCGCTCGCGCCAGACGCGGAGGTGAAGATGACGGGCGCGGGGACGGCGACGATCGCCATCCCGCAGGTCGATCCAAGCAAGGTGGCCGGCATGCGCAACGGGGCGATGTACCAGGTCACCGTTGTCACCGGTAACCACACGACCCAGAACAACACGCTCGACTGCAGCGATCCGCTGGATCAGCCCCTTGCTCAGGCTGCCGGCAAGACGATCGCCGTGAACTGCAAGCTGATCGGCGAGTCGTAGGAGAGGTAGGCGATGGACATCGGTATCGACAAGCTGATCGGGCGCAAGGACGGCGCGATCGGCTGGATGATCTTCAACAATCCGGAGCGGCGGAACGCGGTCTCCACCGAGATGTGGCAGGCGATCCCCGGCGTGCTGGAGGCGTTCGAAGCCGACGCGTCGATCCGCGTGGTGGTCTACAAGGGCGCAGGCGACAAGGCGTTCGTCTCAGGCGCCGACATCAGCCAGTTCGAGGACGTGCGGGCCAACCGCGAGGCGAACGAGGTCTATTCCGCCCGCAGCGCGACCGCGAACCG